>NZ_AP026867.1:6516466-6872199 GCF_026000115.1 Aureispira anguillae | reverse complement strand
ATTTTGGTGCCGCAAAATGTATTGTTGAACTGGGTGCAGGAGATGGTCCCATCACCAAACAAATCCTACAAAAAATGGCTCCTGATGCAAAACTTCTTTGTTTTGAGATCAATGATAAATTTTATGAAGAGTTGCAAACAAAATTCGGTCATGATGAGCGCATCACCATCATTAATGACGATGCAAAAAAATTAGGCGATTATATTCGTCAAGCTGGTTTTGAAGAAGCAGATGCAGTTATTTCTGCCATTCCTTTTGTTATTATTCCCGAAGATGATATTATTGAAGAAGCGCACAAATTCTTAAAAAAGGGTGGCAAATATGTTCAACTGCACTATTCTCTAGTTGCCAAAAAACGTTATGAGCGCATCTTTAACAACACAGAGATCGATTTTGTAATGCTTAATGTACCGCCTGCCTTTATTCACATCTGTGAAAAACTTTAGTCATCTGCTCACTCCTTTTCAAAAAATCATATAGGCGCTCTACAAGAGGGCCTTTTTTTATTGGATTTGTTTCTAAAAAAGCTTGACCCAAAACTACTATTTTTAGAACTTTTTACGATATTTTTTATCCGCTTCTTTGCTCAACTTTGTAGTATTCGTTAATCAAAAAGAATGATATGAATACGACAAAGTTTTACCATTATGTACTGCTACTTTTAGTTATCTTTTCTTCCTGTCACAAAGACAAAAACATCGATTCTCCTATCCTCTTACCCGATGAAATCATAGTCAATGATTTAGGTTTATACCCAGAAGGCATTGCGTATGATGAAAAGGAAAAAGTATTTTACATCAGTTCCGTAGCCAAAGGACGAATAAGTAAAGTCAAACTCGATGGTAGTTTTGAAACCTTTGTGGATGCTCCTAATTTAGTGTCTACCCTAGGAATGAAAATCGACCCCATTAACAATCGTTTAATTGTATGCGTATCTGATCCTGGTTTTGGAGAACGAAGCTCGTCCAATACAATGGCTCAATTGGCAGCCATTGCAATCTACGATATTTCAACCGCTAATTTACTGCACTTTATCCCTTTAAGTTCAGGTGCTCCACACCTCGCCAATGATTTAGTACTGGATAATGTTGGCAATATCTATATTAGTGATAGCTTTTCTCCTACTATTTATAAGATTGATAAAAACGGTCTTGTTTCCAAACTAATCGAAGATCCTAAATTTCTTCCGCAACCTATGAATTTTGGTTTAAATGGGCTGGCTTTTCACCCCGATGGCTTTTTAATTGTGGCAAAATATGATGAGGGAAAATTATTTAAAATTCCCCTATCTACCCCTGCTAATTTTTCAGAAATACACTTCACAACAGATTCAATTCCAGCTATTGATGGGATTCTTTTAACCGACAACAATACACTAGTTGTTGCCAGTAATAATTTAGGGGCAGGCAGTCATGAAAATGCAGTATATCGATTGACCTCTGCTGATAATTGGAATAGCATGAGCATCGTAAACAAAACGACAACAGGTTCTAACTCCTTCCCCACTACCTTTACCTTAGCAGAAGGTGATTTATTTGTTCAATATGCTCGCTTACAGGTATTGGTTGGCGGAAACACTCCCCCCGCAGATAATTTTCCGATCGTAAAAGTAACGTTTTAGCCCGTTTATCGTGCAACTCTTTGAATAGCAATTGGCGTATGCTATTTTTCTAATAGTTAATTCTGTAATTTTTTCACCAAAAACAAAAAAACATGAACCAAAAAGTTATCATGATTATAACCGCAAGCATTAACCCCCAAGAACCTGAAGCACTTAAAAATTATATAGAAAAAAGCAGTCCCTTATTTAAAGCTGCTGGGGGGCAAACAATTTCCAAGTATACGATTAATAATTCATTGGTTGGTACGACCCAACTAAACCTTGTTAAAATTATGGAATTCTCCTCTCGTTTGGCACTTGAATCTGTTTTTGAGGGTCAAGAATACCAAAAACTTTTGGCTTTTCGGGATAAAGCTTTTTTGACATTGAATATATATCTTAGTTAGCGGTAATTCAATTACTCGCAGAAAAATTAACTCATAAATTACATCCTATAGTTTTTTATCAAACTTCTATTTTTTTTGTATGAAAAACACTCTTGTATGTTTTTTCATTTTATAATTTATATCGTACAAATGTCATTATTAATTCTACAAAATCATCTAAAAGTTGATAGAAAAGCTAAAATAATATTTTTTGTACGATAAATACCTTTGTATGTTTTTTGGTTTTTTATATATTTACATACATGGAGAAAGATATTTTATATACAGCCTTAGAAAACTTCTATCAAACATCTAATCTAAGTTTAGATATCCATAGTTTATCAGAAAATTCTATAGACAATGATTATGATGGTACACTCAGATTAAAAAATGAATGTAATAGTGTAGATTTTCTATTTGAAGTTAAACAAAGACTTACATTATCAAAAATACATAAGACTCAAAAGTATTTTAATAGGAAGAGGACAAAAAATGTTATCTTAATTTCAGATTATATTCCAAATTCTATGAAAGAATATTTAAGAAATATGCAGCTATCTTATTTAGATTCAGCAGGAAATGCGTTTATCACAAACAAAAGAGACCTTTTCATATATGTAGAAACTAATAAAAATCTACCTCTCGCTTATAAAAAATCCAATAGAGCATTTAATAAATCTGGTCTTAAGGTTGTTTATCAAATCCTCATTGACGAAAGAGTTTTAAACAAACCGTACAGATATATAGGTTATATTTCCAAAGTTTCTATTGATACTGTAAGACGAGTTATAAAAGAATTACTAAGGGATAAATATATCATTCAACTTACAAAGAAAAAATATAAAGTAATAAGCAAAGAAAGATTGTTACAAGAATGGGTAACTGTTTTCAATAAAGTATTAAGACCCAAATTAAAACAGCAGAAGTTCACATCTCTAAATCCTAATTTAGACCATTTATTAAAAAAGCAAGTATCATATTCTATTGGTGGAGAGCTTGCTGCAGAATATTTATCAAATTTTTTAATTGGAGAGAATGCAATTCTTTATACAGAGTCATCATTCATAGACTTAGCTAAGAAACTAGATTTAAGACCTTCTCAAAAGGGCAAAATTACATTGTGCGAAAAATTTTGGATGGAAAGTGATGATGATACAAAAAATATTCATTCAATGAATCAAAAACCATATAAGTTCGTTCACCCTATTCTATTATATGCAGATTTATTAGATAATCCAACCTCTCGAAATTTAAGCACAGCTAAAATTATTTATAATACATATGTCAAAACTATTCTATAAAGCCTTAAGGAATTCTCATCTAAAAGATATAATTAATGATCTTCAGATGGCTTCTTCCGACTTAGGAATTGATTTTTTTGGAGTTGGCGCACTCGCACGCAATGTATGGTATGTTTCAAATAATGAGCAACCAAGAGGGACTAAAGATGTTGATTTTGCAGTATATATTCCTAACACAGAAAGATATAACGAACTCAAAACGAAATTAATTGAAAAGTATTCGTATAAAAAAATTTCAACCAATCAATTTTGCTTAATGTCACCCTATGGGATTCCCTTAGATTTACTTCCATTCGGAAAAATTGAAACATTAGATAATGAAGTTACTCTCAAAGAAGGGAAAGGGCTCATTTCAATTAATTTAGATGGGTTCTTGGAAGTGTATTTTAATGGATTAATTACCACTGAAATTGAAGGAGATAAAGTAAAGGTCTGCTCAATTCCCTCTGTTGTATTACTGAAATTAATAGCATATGATGATAGACCTGAAAATAGACCAAAGGATCCTTTAGATATAGATTCGATAATTCAACACTACCCAAATATAGAGATGGAATTGATTTGGACTCAATATACTTTTTTATATGAAGAAGATGAAGAGCACTTAACTTCTTATAAAATTGGAATAAAAGTACTAGGATACGAAATAAGTAAAATCATTATTAAAAGTTCAGAATTAACAACCAGAATAATTCACATACTCAATAAAGCCATTGAATTAAAATCTGACCTTGCTCAACAGATGATTCAAGACACCGAAAACGAAACAGTAGAACAAAAAACAACTATTCTAAAATTATTAAAAACAGGCATAGAAGAAGGATTAAAAAACTACTGCGAATAAGACCACTTTGAGGCGTTAAATCTAGAAGTTTCGTTCTAATCGAAAAATCACAAATTTTGCTTCCTCTGTAACGCTTACTTTTAGTACTTTACGTCTCTGCACGCCCCCTATTATCCCCTTTACAAAGAACTAGATAAGTACGTAAGGTGCATTCTGCGTGCTTACTTAAGTAACAAAGCAAAACAAACGATTGCAAGTTGTAGTAATCTTTTTGCACATAACCATTGAAGATGAGTTTTAAGATTCCTCAACAATTTTTAAATGCTACTGAAGATGTTGTTCTAAATTTTGACAACCAAACCTTTGTTCAATTCCATCGCAAAAAGGAATGCATAAAGCGCCCTGTAGTCTTAGATCAGCATCTCATTATGATTATTCTAAAAGGAGCCAAGGTAATGATTTCAGCAGAGGAGACATCTGTTGTTAATCAATATGAAACGCTGATTTTAAAACGTGGTCTTTATATCACTTCTGAAAAAATACTTGAAGATGGGCAATTTTCAGCACTGCTGTTTTTTATCCATGATGATTTTTTAAATCAATTTACACAAAAATACCAAGCCTATTTTTCTTTAACTCCAACCAATAATACGCCTCAACAGATATTCAAAATAGACGCTTCTTATAATTTAGCAGCTTATACCCAGTCGCTACTGCCTTATTTTGATGAGCAGCAACAAATAGCAATCCCTATTTTACAATTAAAAATTGAAGAGCTTTTATTGTCTTTGCTATTCTCTAATCAACGGAAGCAATTTGGCAATTTTCTTTTAACCATAGGCAATAAGGGACAACAAGCATTTAGAGCAAGCGTCGAAAAATGTATTTTTCTCAATTTAACAATTAAAGAACGGGCATTCTTAATGAATATGAGCGTATCTGCTTTTAAAAGAAAGTTTAGGGCTGTTTTTTCAGAAACCCCCGCAAAATGGTTTCGAGTGCAAAAATTGACCAAAGCACGTTTTTTACTAGAAACAACAACCAAAAACATTGGTGAGATAGCATTTGAAACTGGCTTTGAAAGTCCATCCCATTTCACACAGTTATTCAAAAAACAATTTGGATTATCCCCAAAACAACTTGCTCGTAAATTTTAATCTTGGGTAGGTCTATTGTCAATAGAAATCTGTATTTTGCCAACTCCATTTATAGATTTAAGTTATAGATGTAGACTAATAGCATTATGTCAGATATTCATCCTTACAAAATAACCAATAGCATGCCCAAGTGCCTTAAACTATTTTTTATCCTACTCTTTGGATTTAGCATCACTAAAACTCAAGGACAACCACAACAATATGTAGATAGTATGGAGGCAGCTTTTGCCGCAGAACCTGACTCTATACAAAAAACATCTATACTTTTCCAACTCGCTTTTGCCCACCTCTATTCGAATCCCCAAAAAGGACTGGAATATCTCGATCAAATACTTCCGTTAACCCCCAAAGATAGCATCGATCATAAGGCTGGTGCCTATAGTCTAATTGGTAGTACCTATGCTCAAATAGATTCGATACCGCTTGCAATCGATTACATCAATAAGGCCATTGCTACTTACGAATCTCCTGGCTTAACTATATTAAATATTGAAAAGAAAGTTGCTGGCTGCTATATTAACCTAGCCAATTGCTTCTTCTTCATCAAAGAATACGACCAAGCTTTGAAATATGCATACAAAGCATTGACCGCTTACCAATCCGTCGGATACACAGATATTAGTACGGTCTATGGGCTCCTTATGGCCTTAAACTTAAAACAAAAAGAACATTCTAAGGCCTTAAACAACGCCATAAAAGCCTTAAAATTAAGACCAATTGGTGTCAATGCTTTTAACGTAGGTTTGGTCTATATAGAATTAGAAAAATTTGACTCTGCGGCTTATTTTCTAGAAAAGGCACTAGAAGTATATGAGATTGACCAAAACAAAAACGATATTGCTTCTACAGCGAGTACATTAGCAAGGGTTCATCTAAAACAAAATAAATTAGAGTTGGCAACTCTTTATATTAACAAGGCTATTGCCTTAGAAGCACACCTTGTATCCCCACTTCATAGAATCGAATTGCTCAGTATCTTAGGAGATATTTACTTGGCTTCTAAAGAGTATCAAAAAAGCATTCTCACCTATAAAAAGGTTCAAGAGAATGCTCAACAGGTTGCTTCTCCTGAATTTGCCTTCATGGCTCAACAAGGTTTGGCGAATACTTATGTTGAACTCAACGATTTCAAACAGGCTTATCAACATAGCCAAGAAGCACTTTCGCTAAAAGATTCTATCCTAGATGAAACAAAGCAAGGACAAATCAAGGATTTCGAACTGAAGTATCGAATCCGCTATGACGCACAAAAGAAAGAACAAGAAAACTTATTGCTTTCTAAAGACTTGGCGCTTCAAAAGCTAGAGGTAACAGCCAATAAGCAACGATTTTATGGTATTTTAATACTTCTCTTGTTTGGTATTATCATTTCTTACTTGTTGCTAAGACAGTATAAAATTCGCTCTGCCCAGCAAATTGTACAGTTAAAACACCGCTTATTGCGCAATCAAATGAGTCCTCATTTTATTTTTAATGCGCTTATTGCCATTCAAAATTTTGTGTATAAAAATGACCCTAGAAAAGCGGGGAAGTACCTATCTTCTTTTGCCAAATTGATTCGGGCTATTTTGGAAAATTCTAGACAAGAATACATCACGCTGACCAAAGAGATGCAATGGCTAGAAAACTATCTAAACTTGCAATTGTTACGTTTTAATAATAAATTTGATTTTGATATTCAAATCGATGACCAGCTAGACTTAGAATCTGTCTTGATTCCTCCTATGTTGACTCAACCTTTTATAGAAAACGCACTAGAACACGGCATAAAAAGCATTGACTATCAAGGTCAATTGACTGTATCATTTTCTTTAAAAGATGATTTATTGGTCGTTGATGTACAGGATAACGGCATTGGTATTTCAGCCCCTAATATCAGTGAAGAAAAAACCAAACATATTTCTTTAGCAACAACCATCACCAAAGAACGACTTGACTTTTTAAACCAAAAAAGCAAAAAGAAGAT
Organism: Aureispira anguillae; assembly: GCF_026000115.1. Taxonomy (GTDB): domain Bacteria; phylum Bacteroidota; class Bacteroidia; order Chitinophagales; family Saprospiraceae; genus Aureispira; species Aureispira anguillae. Next base: position 6,865,005 of record NZ_AP026867.1, on the reverse strand, counting down.
TTATTTTGAAATCTCTAAGGTGGTTCCCTCTGGAACACTAGTTTCTTTTTCTATCCCCATCAAACATATTTATTAACCTCAAAACAACCCAATTTATAGATGTATGCATTAATTGTCGATGATGAACAAATGGCTAGAGAAACCATTAGCCAAATCATCCAACTTTATTGTCCTCAAATAAAAACAATAGCAGAGGCTCATAGCGTAGATACGGCTATCGCACAGATAAAAAAACGAAAGCCTGACCTACTTTTCTTAGATATTCGCCTAGAAGGGGGGAATGGTTTTGATGTCCTAAAAAGGGCAGCCATGGATGATTTAAATGTTATTTTTATTACCGCTTATGATGAATATGCGATTAAGGCATTTAAAGTATCAGCAATCGATTACTTGCTCAAACCAATCGATCCAGATGATTTTATTACGGCTGTAGAAAAAGCACATCAAAAAGTCACCAAGGAGTCTATGAATAGCCGTATTGATTTGTTCTTACAAAACATGGCGCAACAAAATGTAGATATAAAAAAAATCACCTTAAATACTGCTGAAAATTTCCACGTAGTTAATATTGAGGATATTATTTATTGTGAAGCCTATAAAAACTATACCACCTTCCACCTAAAAGAAGGCAAGCAAATTACCATTTCCAAAAATTTAAGAGAATATGAGGAGTTATTGCCTCGTTCTAATTTCATGCGTGCCCACCAATCGTATCTTGTTAATTTTAACCATGTTATACGATACGAAAAAGGCGATAAAAATCACCTCATCACAACAGAACACCATCAAATTCCTGTAGCCACTCGAAAGAAAGAGCAGGTCATACAATTTTTGAAGCAACTGAGATAATATTGCCAAAATTCGGATATGCGATAAAAACCCACAACTATTCAGAAAGTAGTTGCGCTTGTTCATTTGCCCAAATATACTGTATGAAATAGCTGAAATTTATAATTCAATCCATTATTTGATCCAAATATTATGAATTATGAATTATCAAATTTTAGTTCCAACTGTATCGTTATCATCTCTTTTACCAATACCTAGCCTCAGCAATATAGATAGAGTTATAATAGAGTATTAAATATTCCCTGCTTATAAGTAGCTTCCAAAGCACAGCACAAACTTAAAAATTGCTTATCAGCTAAAAAAGGATTTGGAAATGTGACAAAGCGACACATTTCCAAATCTTTAACTTGACATTTATACCTTATAAATATCTTCAATAAGGTCATTGTACTCTTCCAAAATAACTCGACGTTTGAGTTTCATGGTTGGTGTTAAATGCCCAGAATCAACATCCCAAGGACCATCAACCAATTTAAATTTTTTGATTTGTTCTACTTTAGCAAAATTAGGGTTCAATTGTTTGATCAAGTTTTCATAGTATTGGCATACTTTTTTGTCTTGAATCATTGCTGCTCTAGAAGTCGTATTAACATCATTTCTTTTACACCATTGCTCTAAGGTATCAAACGCTGGCAAAATCAAAGCAGAAACAAACTTTTTGTTATTTCCAATTACCATAACTTGCTCTACCAAGAAGTCCTCTCGGAATTTTCCTTCTATTGGAGCAGGAGCCACATATTTTCCACCAGAAGTCTTAAGCAGTTCTTTTTTGCGGTCAGTAATTTTCAAAAACTCTACCCCATCTTTCTTAATTAGCTTGCCAACATCTCCTGTCAAGAACCAACCATCTTCCGAAAACTCCTCTGCTGTTTTTTCAGGCTTATTATAATACCCCAACATCACATTGGGACCTTTTACCGTTATTTCCCCTGCATCAGGACCATAAGCATCTTCATCTACATCAATACGAACCGTTACCTTATCAATGACAGGCCCTACCGTTCCTAACAAAGCTAGTTTGGGTCGATAACCACTCACTGCAATAGCAGGAGACGTTTCTGTCATTCCATACCCCTCTCGCACAGGAATACCAATAGCAGAAAAGAATTGAGCCATTTTTCGAGGACAAGCAGCAGCACCTGTCAAAATACCTTTGACACGCCCTCCTAAATTATCTCTAACCTTGCTAAAAACAATTTTATCTGCCAATTTCCACTTAATAGAATTAAATCCAGAAGGTTCAAAATCATAGGCATATTGAGCCGTCAAGCCCTCCGCCCAAAAGAAAATCTTTTGCTTCAAACCGCTACCTTCTCTAGCCTTGGTTACTATTTTTTCGTATACTTTTTCTAACAACCTAGGAACTGTTGTAAAGAAATGAGGTCGCACCTCTTTTAGGCTCTCACCTAGCGTATCTATACTTTGGGCATATACAATACTAACTCCCAAATACATATAAGCATAAGTCACCACTCGTTCAAAAACATGACACAAAGGCAAAAAACTTAGGGCAACATCACCCTTTGCTACAGGCACCAATGGTCCCACTGCCTTTATATTACTCAATATATTGGTATGCGACAACATCACCCCCTTAGGATTGCCCGTAGTCCCAGAAGTATAAATCAACGTTGCTAAATCATCAGGTTTGATGGTTGCTTTTATCTTTTCAACAGGCGTTAAATCTCCCTCTGTAAGAATTGTTTCCCAGTGATGTACCTCATTGCCATTGTGGTCGGTTTCTCCTTTTACTTCATCAAAGGTAAAAATACCTTGTAAACTGGGTACGTCTGGTTGTGCTTTGCGGACTTTATCCAATAAATCACCATGCCCCAAAAAACAATATTTGATGGTAGCATCATTAAAAATATACACATAATCCTTGGGACTAATGGTTGGATACACAGGAACATTAATGACACCAATTTGAGCCATTCCTATATCCATAATATTCCATTCTGGTCTATTATTATGAGAAATAAGGGCAATTTTGTCGCCAGGTTTTACCCCCATTTGAAGCAATCCTAAACTTACTTGATTCGCTAGCTTAATAAATTCTTCTGTACTATAGCTGTAGTTATGTCCTTTTATATGTTTACCACCAATAGATGCAGCAAGCGCCCCTTGTGACAACTGGTAATAAGGAATCTCAAATAATCTTGTAGGATTCATATAGTTCTTAATTGTTTTTGGTAATTTAAACTTTTTTTAGTGCACAATAATCTGCCATTGAGGAAAAATAGTGAAAATATTGTACAGAACCAATTTTTTTTAAAAACAAAAACATTTCCTAAACGTATCTTTTTCTACATTGTTACATTCTTAATATTGTTAGGTTAACAGATAAGTATCAAGCCCTGTTCTACACTTTGAAGAAAAGATTTTATTATTATATTACAGGGGTTAAATACAGACATTCCCCCTAATCAATAACATTCCAGAACTGTTTTCTGTTCTTACTAAATAAATTTCGAAAAACAACCATTATGTTTGCAGGTTTAATTTATATCCCTTTCCTCCTCCTTGCTGGCATTTTTTTCTTAATGGCTTACTCCAACTATATCATTCCATTTTCGCTTCTATGGATTGGTATTATTCCTTTCACAATAGCCGTTGGAGCCTATATTATTAGAAACGGTCTTAATGAATGGTGGTACACCAGACATCCCCCTGGGCTTAGCGACATGGAAAAAAATATTCTTGCTCGTTTTTTCCCTTACTATAGACAACTTAGCTTACGCCATAAAAAAAAGTTTGAAGATCGAGTTTCTGTTTTTCGGTTACAAAAGCAATTTCAGATGCGCTTGTTAGAAAAGATTCCTGGTGATTTGCAACTGTTGCTTTCTGCTACAGCCATCCAGCTATCGATGGGAATAGAAGGACAAAAAGAGTTTTTGAGCGACTTGGGAATGATCGTATTTTTCCCCAAAGAATTTATTACCCCAGATATTAATACACAATTGCATCATGTAGAATTAAATACGGATATTTTCAATTGTTTATTAATTGGCATTGAGTTTTTTGTACAGGGGCTTAAAGATCCCGAAAACTACTATCATTCTGGCTTACATGGAATGGCAAAGGCTTTTAAGATTGAGCATGGTTATTCTGATGACGATATCCCTTATCCAGACAAAAAGGAATTATTGGTGAAGTTGCATCATTTGAGAGAGTTTAAAATAGGCTACCAATTCCTTTATACAGGATTGCCCAATCTGGAAGTTTTCGAAATGTGTACCGAGCACTTTTTCCAAATTCCAAATAAAATGCAAGAACATTTGCCAGAGGTTTATCGTTATTTTATGGACATCTATCACCAAGATCCAGCCAACGAAAACAGTCCCATCATACAGAACATTGATGATCACTCTCAGATGGGTGGCAATCAAGAAGCAGCTTGATTTGAAAAAAAAGTAGTAACAAAATAAATTTGTTACTACGCTCTCATTTTATTTCATGTAGGTTCGTTACTACATTGTGTTATGATTGCTGTTACAAGCTCCTTTGGTATAATCTACTATCCCATTACAACCTGCTACACAGCCATTACTATAGGTTACCCCATTACAGCCACAAACTGGATCGTATACCATTGGGCAATAACAATTAGGTTGGGGGCGCTCTACACATTTAGGAATAATAACTGCTGCCTCTCTTTCGCAGCCCATCAACATAAAAATAGTAATTAGTAGTGCAAAAAAGGATAGTTTGTGTGGTGTCTTCATAATGAATTTTATTTTTACTTATAATAATAAACCACAAACATACAAAAACATTCTATAGCAGAAAAGCAAATATTAAAAATAAACTTCTATTCTAAATAAACAAAACCTCTAGTGTCCCACCACTAGAGGTAATTTTAACAAGCTATTCAACCTAGAAGTCCTAATAAAAAGCTCCCAAGCATTCCTTTATCAACCTTTCGATCAATTGTTTTCATTTCCGACAAGACGACTGCAAAGACAATCTTGGCATTCCTTTAATGTTTCAAAAGGAACATCTTCACCAATATGGATATACTCTTCGCACGGTTGTTTTATTAAAATAATCTGAGTACCAAACAAAGCAGGTAAAGGAGACTTATAAAGTATTGTCTAAGCTAAAATCATGTTTCGATCTTAGTAGACCGCTTGCCTTTAAGCTGTTATAAGGTCTAAAATCTAACGTGCAACGATCTAATTAATCTCGCTCAAACTTAATCATGGGACCGTCCACCTCTGGATGATCGGATAAAATCAAATCTCCACGTTGAAAATAGAAATCGTATTCAGATGTTCCTATTGTTATTTTTGATCCATTAACACTATAACTATGAGTACTGGTTGTTTTTATGGATACATAAGAATTTGCACTCAAGGTTGTATTAATTAGAACATCAACAGTATTATTACTGGAGTTGAATGTCCAAGTTATATCATCTTTGGCAAACGATTCTATCCCCATAAGTCCTGCCGAGTAAGCTGTTAGATTCCATTCTCCATCCAATGGAGAAACAACCACCTTCTCTGCGTCTTTTGTACAACTTACAAAGAGTAACATCAATGCAAAAGCAAACAAATTCGTTTTTAAAATTCTACTTTTCATAATAATTGGATTTATTGATTATTTCGCTATAATTTTTCCTGTTCCAATAAGTTCATCATCCCCAATCAACTGAAAGAAATAAACCCCAGCATTGAGATTTTTTCGTTGAATGTTAATTGTTTGTTTTGATCTTACCTGCTGGTACCCTACTTCTCTACCCATTGCATCTACAATTCTAATTTCTAGTTTAGCAAAGTCCTCTCCCTTTACAACAACCCTCGCCTCTTCCTGAAAAGGATTGGGATAAACATCAATAGTGGTTTCGGGTCTATCAATAATTTTTACTAGATCGATAATAAAATCCTCTTCTAATGTATGAAAAGTTGTATTGGTCAATACAGGTGGATTTCGATCAAAAACAATAGCTGCCGTGTTATAAATCACTGTTCCCAAAGGAAGATCAGGACGTTGCTTAATCTTAAACTTCACAAAGCCATGAGAAGCAGGTTCATTAGCAGTACTATCTGGCAATTTTATCGGGTTAAATGTAAAGACCAAGATACCATCATCTTTTAACTCCCATTGATAAGGATGACTGCTAGCGCCAGCAACCACAGTTAAAGGATCTAAATAACTGGACAAGGTATCTGATATTACAACACTAAAAGCGGTATCTGTTCCTGTATTTTGAAACCGAATATGGTACTCTAAATCTGTATTCACTTCAATCGCATGAGTAGCGCCATATCCCCTTGGTATTCCACGTTTATCGTTAGGGTCCCACGATCCAACATTTTGCTGACAATCAATAGATATAGCTGGACTTCCATCATCTTCTATATATTGACCTAATACCCCCACAGACATATTCGAATTTAAGGGATCTGCTACACACATTGTAACCCCCAAAGCACTATAAGCACTATGCGGATGATTGGCATCCTCTTCTGCCTGCAAACGATAAGCAGCACCATTGGTCGTATGTATTACTTCTCTGATGCTATCCCCAGGACCAAGGTTAAAATTTCGAATAAATAACATGACATGATCTTCTGTAACAAAATACTGCCGAGTCGCTCCCATTGGCCCCGTTCCAATATTTCGAATGAAATACACAATGCTATCTCCATAACAGGTTCCCTTTACATCTATATCCGATTGATCCCAAAATGGGCTGCTATTTCCACACAAAGTATCTGGATAAATGTGTGCTTGTACGCAATGGGTTGCTCCCAATTGGGCATAACAACTAACGGAGGTTGTTATGGTAAAAGAACCACAAGCTCCTGCTGGAATCGTTCCCATATTAAACAAAAAAGTGTTGATTCCTCCCCCTGTTACTGCTCCCCATGAGATACTAGAGTGAACTAAGGTCAGAGTGGTATCTAAGGTAACATCTATCGTAGCATTGAGTGCATCCGCCGTTCCACTATTACAATATGAAACCGTATAAACAGTTGTTGAACAACGTCTCAATAAGGAAGTAGAAATATCCACATTTAGGGAAGGGCAACTAAACAGCCCTCTAGCTCCAAAATGAAGCGTGTCCGAATTATGGAGTTGGGTAGAAACTAAGTTTACACTGTCAATGCACAATCCCCATAATGTATTAGGAAGGTTCACCTTAACAGTAAAAGCCCCCGTATCTACTTCAACATCATAATAGCCTGTACTATCTGTTGTAGCATAAACAACAGTGCCATCTGCCCTTTTTATTTCTATCATCCAATTCGCAAGCCCTAATTCTGCACTATCTTGAATACAACTCGCATTATCATCTTTGTATACATATCCCTGTACTCGATGATGGGCTCGATTTAATAAGGAATCTATTTTAACTAAATAAGCTTTACTGCTATAATCTCCGACCATAATATAGCCGTGACTATTGGTTGGACGTATCACCTTACCCTCATTTGCTGTACTTTCATCAAAGGAGCGCTCCAATAGAACATTTCCAGCCAAATCCAACTTCACCACCATAGCAATATCCAACATTATATTAAGTATAGCATGGGGAAAAAATCGGCTCCCTGTTACGACATAATAACCAGCTGGATCATAAGCTACATGCATTGCTCTTCCTGTAGCGCCGCCTAGTGTCGCCCCTATATCCAAAGTCGTCCAAAGTATATTCGCTCCTGTCTTATCTATCTTAGCAATGGTAGGGGTTGTTCCAGCAATACCATGGGTCTCCATTACAACAACATAAGAACTATCTGGATGCTGTACTACACTATGCAAACTAGACATCGTAGTTCCACTATAGGTATGTACCCAAGTACTGTCCCCATTTAGATCCACCTTGTATAACATAGGAGTATGATCTTTAAGCCCTGCTAAAATATAGCCTCCATCCAAGGTCGGTTTCATTGCTTCCGTCCAAACATCTTGATAGGTTTTGTTCCATATTATAATGCCTGTAGGCGTAATTTTGATTAACTGTGTTTGGAGAAGATCTATTGGGGCACCTAACGTAATATGAGATCCTATTGCCAATATATAGTTACCATCTAAAGTAGCTTCTAAACTAATATTATCAATAGTACAAGGACCTCCTCCCTGCGTACAATAACTATTGTAGGTTTTAGTCCACAAGGTATCTCCCAAAGAATTGGTTTGAATCAGATGAATCAGCCCCATATTTGCCCCTGCCAATAATAAATTCGTATTGGGCATTTCTAGCAATGCCAATTTTGAGAAGCCAACAACATTAGCACTATCTGAAAAATAGCTTTTTTCCCAAAGCGTAAATCCCTGTGCATCTACCTTTACCAAAGTTGGGTAATCTCGAATGGCTCCTGTTGCATAAGATTGTATCCCTGCCATAACATAACCACCATTACTTGTCTCAACCACATCTTCACCATCAAACATAGAGCTTGCCCAAGGTAAACTTGGGAGTTGAGGCCCATCTAGTTTTCTAGTCCATTCTTGTGCTTGTACTTGCCAAACTAAGATAAAGATTAATAATAGGCTCGAAATGTATTTCTTATTCATAACAATTATATAGATTGTGCTGTTCCCAAACCACTCTCAAAACTTAACGTCTATTTATAGGTTTATCATCACCTTAAAATAGGTTCACTTCGTGAATTAATTGTGGGGTTAAATCGTGAAGTAGTGAGCTAATTGCTCTTCAAAAAATTCTTATATTCTACTCTACAAACTTCACTATAAATATTATCTTGATCAAATACAATATATTACATTTGTTTATCATTATTTAGGCATTTTATTTCATAAATAGTATAATATCAGTTACTTTTAATAGCAAAATTAAAATTTCGTTTTTCATATCTAATATAGAGTAATGAATAAATCTAAATTAATTAACATTCTTCGCACCTTTTCAAGTAAAGAAAAACGGCATTGCCAAGCTTGGATTGCTTGTTCAATCAATAATCAGCGAAAAGATGTCTGTGATTTGTACGATTTTTTATGGGAAATGGACTTAAAAGAGCAATATTTAACAAAACCCCTTGCTTGGGCAAGTATTTATCCCAAGTCGCCTTATAACGATGGAAAAATGCGTCAAATCATCCATCGACTTCTAGTTGCCGTTGAGCATTTTTTAATTTACGATCAATTGCAAAAAACAGAAGGCAAAGCAGATCTTTTATTATTAGAAAATCTCAGAGAGCGTAAACTTTTTAAGTTATTAAACAAAGGCATCAAAAATACCAAACAAAATGCTCAATCTCTATCCACTCAAAATTGGAAAAGTTTGCGTTTTGCCTACGAATTGGAAACCCTCCACTTCAATGCCGCAGAACAAGAACAGCGCACTAGCTCTCTCAACTTGCAAGAGTTATCTGATGCGCTAGATATTCAATATTTTGCCGACAAATTACGAAAAGCATGCCTATTATATTCTAGATTGGTCGTTTTTAAAATGGATTACCAGCCCAAAATGTTAGAGGTAGTCTTAGAACAGGTCAAAGAATTAGATTACTTAAAAATCCCTGCTATTGGTCTTTATTATTATTGTTATCAATCCTTTACCACAACGGAAAAGGCAGATCATTATTTCCAAAAAATGATGGATTACTTAAGGGATTATGCTCCTGTGTTTCCTCCACAAGAAATACGAGAATTGTATCTTTTAGCCATTAATTATACCATCAAAAAATTAAATACGGGCTCACAATGGCATCTAGAAAAAGCCTATGAATTATACAAAACAGGTATTACACAAGGTTATTTATTGGAAGATGGCATTTTAACTCCTTTTACCTATAACAATATGATCAGTATTGGGATACAAATGACGCATTATGAATGGGTAGAACAATTTATTTATGAATACAAAAATAGAATTGTCCAAGAAGAACGAGAAGGCGTTTTTCAGGAGTGTTTGGCAAAATTGTTTTATGCTCAAAAACAGTACAAAAAGGCGCAACAACTCTTGGTACAAATACAAACCAAAGACATCTTAAGAATATTATCTTGTAAGGTGCTCTTATTACGAATTTACTATGAAACCAAGGAGTTTGATGCTTTAGAGTCGCTATTAGATAGCCTAAAAATGTACTTGCGACGCAAAGAGGTGGTAGGGTATCACAAAGAAAATTACAATAATGTCACTCGTTATACACAAAAATTGGTGCGAGTGAATCCCTTTGATAAAGCTGCAAAAGCAAAACTAAAACTAGAAATTGAACAAACGGCAGTCCTCACAACTCGTTCTTGGTTGTTGGAGCAATTAGAGCTGTTATAAGATCATTCATAACAATAGCCTACTGTTCTTTTACATAATGTATTTGAATCAAGCCCGATTCGTATTGTTTGGTTGAGATTGCCTTCAAGTTAATTCGTTTTGTCTCTCCTTTAAATAAACGCTTTCCATCTCCCAAAACGATTGGAATAATTGAGACAATGTACTCGTCGATCAAATCTTTATCCATCAACATTTTTACGATTTGCGCCCCTCCATCACAATAAATATTCTTTCCTGCTTTGCTTTTTAACTCCGCAATTAACTCCTCAATGGGACGATTGTAAAATGTGATTCCATTTTCGCTTGGTCTTTCTTTTCTAGTAATTACGTAACAATCAAACTGCTCCGCTTGTGGAAACACTCCATTCGTTAATGTTAAGACCGTTTCATAAGTTTTACTGCCAACGATATAAGCATCCACACTGGAGGTAAAGGCCGCATAGCCATAATCTTCCCCCTCTTTCTCTACTATAGACAACCAAGAAATATCATCCTCCTTGGTAGCAATAAACCCATCCAAACTCATACTAATATATAATACTAACTTTCGATTACTCATGATCAATCTATTTTTAATGAAGTTGTTTTAAAAAAGCAGCTTAAGTTATTAAAAAAGAACGAGTTTCTTTGCTATAAAGATCTAAAAATCTGATATTCAAAGTAAATCAATAATATAAATATTGCTAAAAATAGTTACCAATGGGTTTGGAAAAAGATTATGAAAAAGAAAATACAGGATTAACAAACCTCAACCAAGGTTATACAAGTTATAGCGAAAACGATTTATCTGAATTTGTAGATAATAGCCCTGAAGCTATTGAAGCTAGAAAAAATTGCTGCTAAATGCTTTTATTCTAGAGGCAAAAATGGAAGGAAATAATCTCTGGCTAAAAGAACTAAATGATAGAAAAAATAAAATTCAAACAGAATGGAACGAGCTATATATTATGTACACAGAGGTTGTAGGCTACTTAGAGACATTACAAATTCCATAATAATTGTTTTAATTGGGGTTCTATGTCTTACTTCCAGTTGTTGTTTTTATGATTTCCCTAAAGAGGACTTTATTCAACCTAAAGCTTGGAATTTAAAAGAATCAGATTATCCTAATTGCTATACGTATGGGGTGCTATTAGTTGATCGTTTAGTAAATAATGAAAATTGGAAAATAGAGTGGTTACCTAATAACTATATTAGATTTCAAATAGGGAGTAGTACTGATAGTATTGATTTTGATATAATCCATAAAGAAGCTTTAGAATACGGTTTTTTCAATATCCTGACAAAAAAAAATGATCATGTACAATCTAAAATAATTCACTATTTAGATGATAATACTGCAATATTGACGGTTCCTGACGGTCTAGGAAGATCCTATTTTTTTTACCTCAAAAAGTTGACGAAAAAAATTACTATTCAACAATTAGAAGTAGACTTAAACGAATTGCCTGCCCTTATAATCAAAGATATTTTAATTAGAACGGAAGAATCCTATAGCATAAATGACAGTACTAATATGCGAACTATTTTTGCTTATAAATTAAATTTAAATGAAGGGAAAAGTAATATTTTGATGGAAAAAAAATATGAAGTGTTAGAAAAGAATGGAGGAAAGTATTTTTCTAATTATGAAAATGAAAACTTATTCAATTTTATTACCTTCTACTTTTGCCATAACAAAGATGCTGTATTTGAGCTATGTGAGCAATAAAAAAATTAGCAAAAGAAAAAATCTTTTGCTAATTCAAATTATCTATTATCGTTTAACCTCATCAATATATTCGGCGACCAACTCTCCAATAATTTGATGCAGTCTACGTTTTTCCTCTTTAGCAATGCGCTTGAGTTCTTCCAGTTTGGCGGTATCCAAGACAACCGTCACTCGCTTAGTTTGAGAATCGGCTTTGGTTGATTTTTGTTTTAGATTATCTTCCGTTGTTCGTTTAATCAACAAATCAATTCCAATAGCCTTTCGTTTTCCCTTACCAACCATACTGCGTTTTACATCTGTCACAACGCCATCCAAAACCCCATCAATGCTATCTTTAAAAAAGCGTTCTAGGTTATTCGAAAAAGATTTTCGATTCGTTTTGGAGGCAGGTTTTCTTTTTTTGGCAGTAGATTTTTTGGCAGCCGTTGCGCCCCCTTTTGTTTTAGTTTTGGCTGTTTTTTTATCCTTTTTGTCGTTTTCAATCATAGTAAGGTTGTCTTGCGCATTATCGTCAAGCATCCTTTCTTGGAATAAAAATTCCAAATTATCTGAAAATGATTTCTTTTTATTGTTTTTACGACTCATTCGATAAAAAATACAGTGGGTTATTTCAGTAAAAACCGATTAAGTTTTAGTTACCTACATTAAGCAGGAACGGTTTCAATTCGTTCTATAATTTCTTTTGCCAGTGCCAAATAATCGGTAGCACCATTACTCGACTTGCTATATTCAAAGATATCCTTACCAACACTTGGAGCTTCTGCCAAAGCAACATTGCTTCGAATCTTAGTTTTAAATACCTTATCGCCAAAGAATTTTTCAATGGTACCAACAATGTCTCTATTTAATACCTTTCTATGATCATACATCGTAGCAATAACCCCTCCAATTTGGAGTTTTTTGTTCAATCGGAAACGAACTTTGTCCGTTACTTGCTTGATTTTCACAATTCCTTGCAATGCCAAAAATTCCGTCTGCATAGGAATCATTACATAATTACTCGTTGTTAAGGCATTTAATGTCAATAGACCTAAAGAAGGAGGACAATCAATGATGATATAATCATAATCATGTGACAAAGGTTCAAACAACTCTCTCAAGATAAATTCTCGCCCCGCTTCATTAATTAATTCCATTTCAGCTCCCGACAAATCCAAATTAGAAGTAACGACATCCAATCCTTCTTTGACCGTAAATGGTGCTATTTCAGCTTCGCCTCGTATATTTTCATAAATAGTTACTTTTTGGCGAGGAATCCCTAAGGAGATTGTTAAATTAGCTTGCGGATCCAAATCTACCAACATAACTCGTTTGCCCAACTGTACCAACGCTGCACCAACATTAATTGCTGAGGTAGTTTTCCCAACCCCTCCTTTATGATTCAACAATGAAATTATAATACTCATTCTCTTATTTTTTCACATGGTATAAACTTCCTATTATAGAAGTAATATGATTAAAATCAAAATTCTAATTCAATCCCCAAAAATAATAAAATTTCATTTCATTTTATCAATTATGCACTAATTTTAAGTAAACAATTGGTAACTATTTTTAGAAATTATAACTTATTTGATGGCGTTTAAAGCCTAAAGGGACTTCTCCTATTGATTTATAAAAAAAACACAAGTATGAAATATTACTTTAATATAATAGTTTTCCTCCTCCTTTCTACAATTTCTAGAGGGCAATCGTTCATTTTTAATCAATTTTTTCAGCCTAGCATAAGAATCAACAGTACTTATAGCCATGATTTTAATTTTTTGAATAAAGATCGGCTGCATCAAGGGCAAGCAGACATCAATTGTATTATCCCCATTAAAAGTAAGTTAAAACTAAAAGTAGATTGGAAAAAACTGCTCACGCTTCGACTCAAAAAAACAGCAAAACTAAAAGCCTATCAGTTGTTTTGGAATTTTCGCCCCAAATTGATGTATTTAGATTTAGCTTATAAAGATACAACGGCACTTCATCCATTTAAACAAAAAAAGCATTTTACCTATGGTTTTACAACAGGCATTTCTGGCGTTCATTTGATCGCCAAAGCGATGAGAAAGCCCAAATTGTTATTCTATTCTATCAATATTGGGCTGCAAGAAGATCTACAATCCATCCAAGCTACTCCTATTCCTAGTGTCACAGCAATGATTGGTTTTGCCCATATCAAAAACTTTAATTTTTACTGGTATTACGGCCTCTTTTTTAGTTATAACAACGGGCAAATCATCCCTGCCCCATTTTTTGGTCTACAAGCCAAACTGAGCAAGGGAATTTGGGTCAATATAACTCTCCCTGTCCAAATCAGATTCTCATTTAAAGCTTCCTCTACCCTCAAAATAGATCTGACGGCAGGTTTATCAAATTTTTCCACTGCCTTTGGTCATCGAGCCAACCACCAAACCATAGAGCGTTATGTCTTTGGCAATTTTAGAATTCGTAGCAGTATAACAGCCAATATTAAACTCAGCTCACAAGCTATTTTATACTTAGAAGCAGGTTGTTACCCCTACCAATTCCCTAGTTTTAGATGGAACAGCCCGCCTTTTCCATCCCCTACTTTGAGCCCCTCTGTCTATGGTAATATTTCGTTGTATTATACCTTTAAAAAATCCTTATTAGGATCTACTATTGATGGTATTATTCTATTTTAAAAATCTTTAGAAGTTAAGCCCCATTCTATTCGATCATTACTCCGTTAAAAAATCGTACTACATTGATTATCAGTATCATGTATTTTGGCGACTTAAAATATCAAAAACCTGACAATCAATGTAGTGCATGAACGCAGTGAACTGGGCATGCTTGTAGCCAAAGCTATACCACATAAACGTAGTGCACGAGCAGCTTGGTACTGTGTACCAACTGGAATGCCTAGCACCGTAGGTAAAAGCGAAGGCACTGCTTTTTTATGTTTTTTATTAAAAAACTATCTCATGACCGTAGGGAATAACTAAGCGCAGCGCTCATGACCACAGGGAACAATGAGTGAAGCGATCATAAGCAACGCGCACTAACTAATCAACGGAGTATTATTCGATAACAAGTCTCTAAAGATTAATACAGTTTTTCAACTAATTACTGCTCAAATCCTATAGAGTTTTATTAGTTTTGCAGTATTTACCAATTGTTATCAAACCAGTTTACCTTCTTTATTAGTAAAACAATTACTTTCATGCACTATTTGTATTTTCTACTTTTAAGTCTTTTGATGGTTTCTTGCCAAGCTTCCCAGCCCTCCGAAATGGACTTATATAAAAGCAATCAAATTCAAGCTCATCAAGCGCTCGAAGCCCAATTTAATCAAACGATTGCTCAACATATCAAAGTACTAAATGATGCGCCACTTAGCACAAAGGCATTTGTAGTTTCTCCCCAAGCAACAACTGCGCTAAAAACAACCTTAAAAACACTAGAGTCTCAATCTTCAACCAAAGAACAATCGACTCTAACTCCTTCTACTAAAGAGGAAGAATTAAAGCAACTGGATTCTATTAGTAACACACAAAAAACCACTGCTTTAAGCGCAGAAGACAAAACCAATAATGGAGCAATTTTACTAAATGTTCGGGATTATCAAGATACCTACAACAAGATTCATCAATTGGCTACCAAATATGAGTTTAATATTGCCAGTGAAGTAGAGCAGATGACAGATTTTCACAAAAGAAATACCATGGAAATCTACACCACTCCCAATAATTTTGAGACACTGATTAAAGAGTTTCGAGATTTAGCAGTAGTTATTCGAAAAAAACAGATTTGGCAGCAGGAAGAAAATACTAATTTTTTGCAAATGCAAAGCAAAATTGCATCAACCAAAGAGCAACTGGATGACCTGAATAAACAATTGGCAGCGTTAAATAACTTAGAAGATCAATTACAAATTAAAGATAAAATTTCTGAAGTAACAGAGCGTTTGGATTTGGCGGTATTAACGGCTAAAAATGCCTTGAGTAACCAAGCCCACAGTGCTATTTTAGTTTCTTTTTATCAAACCATAGATATTGCCAAACCTAAAGCAGAAACATTTAGTGCTGATTTTTCAACGAATTTGACCATTGGATGGTCTAATTTCAAGCAATTTGTATTAGATGCTGCCTTAGTGTGGCCTTATATTATAATCGGCTGTATTTTGTTAATGACTGTTTTATTAGCCATTGGGAGTAGCCGCAAAAAGGCACGCCAATTTAAACTTCAAATGTTGCATGGGCAGAATTTGCAGCAACAAATAGCACAACAAAATATTGCTAAAAATTAAGCAATTAGATAACAGAACTTTTTGGCTCTTTTGAATGTTCTCAACATAAAGTTATCGAAGTATATAAAAATAAATTTTTAATTTTAAATAGCACCCATAGTATGAAATACGATGTTACGGTTATCGGTTCTGGTCCTGGTGGTTATGTTGCCGCTATCCGATGTGCACAACTTGGTCTAAAGACCGCTATTATTGAACGTTATTCTACCCTTGGAGGTACTTGCTTAAATGTGGGTTGCATTCCTTCTAAAGCATTATTAGATTCTTCTGAGCATTATCACAATGCCGAAAAATCATTTGCAACACATGGTATTAGTTTAGACAATCTAAGTGTTGACATGAAAACCATGATTGCTCGCAAAGATGATGTGGTTTCTAAAACTTGCGATGGTGTTCAATTTTTGATGAAAAAGAATAAAATTGATGTTTATGAAGGACATGGCTCTTTTGTGGACAAAAATACCATCAAAGTAACCAATAAGGATGATGCGTCTAAAGAGGTTGCTGTTATCAATACGGATAAAGTAATTATAGCAACAGGTTCTAAGCCTGTTACTCCTCCCGCATTTAATTATGACAAAAAACGCATTATTACCTCTACAGAAGCATTAAATCTTACAGAGGTTCCTAAAAGCGTTGTGGTGATTGGTGCTGGTGTTATTGGCTTAGAATTGGGTTCTGTTTGGGCTCGTTTAGGAGCAAAGGTAGAAGTGGTAGAGTATGCCAATGCTGTCTTGGGTACCATGGATGCCGACTTAGGCAAAGAAATGCGCAAGGTACTAAAGAAAGGACTCAAATTTGGTTTCCACCTCAATCACATGGTAACTACAGTAACCTCTGATGATAAAGGCGTTGTGGTAACTGCTAAATCAAGAAAAGACGATAAAGAAGTTGCACTAGAGGCTGATTATTGTCTTATTGCGATTGGTCGCCGTCCTTATACCGATAATTTAGGGCTTGAAAATGCAGGTGTAAACGTTGATGAAAGAGGACGTATCGAAACCAACAGCCACCTAGAAACTAATGTTCCTGGTATTTTTGCCATTGGCGATGTTGTAAAAGGGGCTATGTTAGCGCACAAAGCCGAAGAAGAAGGAACTTATGTTGCGGAGTATATGGTTGGTCAACATCCTCATATCAACTACAATCTAATTCCTGGTGTTGTTTACACTTGGCCTGAGGTTGCCGCTGTTGGACAAACAGAAAAAGAATTAAAAGATGCAGGTGTTCCAATCAAAACAGGAAAATTTCCTTTCCGTGCTTTGGGACGTGCTCGTGCTAGTACCGACATTGATGGTTTTGTAAAAGTTATTGCACACAAAGAAACGGATGAAGTTCTTGGGGTACATATGATCGGTGCTCGTGTAGCAGATATTATTGCTGAGGCCGTTGTAGCTATGGAATATCGTGCTTCTGCTGAAGATATTTCACGCATTAGCCATGCACATCCAACCTTTACAGAAGCTGTTAAAGAGGCTGCTTTGGCAGCAACAGATAATCGCCCAATCCACATGTAGTTATTGGCTTATTTTTCTAAGATGATTATCGTTTAGGGATGATACAATTTGAAGATTTAAAAATGTGCTAATTGTTGCATTTTCAAATCATCAAATTGTATCATTTTTTTTAATCTCCTTCCTCCAACTCAAAAATCTCTTCTACAGTTTTTTCAAAAACACGGGCGATTTTTAAGGCCAAAATAGTAGAAGGCACATAACGTCCTTTTTCTATAGAATTAATCGTTTGACGAGATACTCCCACCCGTTTTGCCAGTTCTTCTTGGGTCAAATCAAGAATCGCTCGACCTACTTTAATTGTGTTTTTCATTGTTTTTTTCTAAATAATAAAACAGTATTCGCATTGACACATAAGAAACACTACCATTTCTAAAAATTATACGTTTTCAAGGATAGCAGGCTAATACAAGCCTCCCCTAAAGCTTCTCACCCATCCAACACAGATTATCAAAAGATTTCATTATTTTTAAGAACTGAAAATTAGCGCAGCTAAGAACCAATTCATCATTCAACTTGCCTATGAACGTTAAACTCCCTACCAAAGAAAACCGCCAATCCCTTTGGATAAAGCTAGGACTTAGTGCCATTCTCCTCCGAATTGTATTTAGTTATCAACCTCAATGGTGTGAGCAATTCTATGCTAGAGGACTATACCCTTGGGTACGTAGTTTTTTTGATAACACGATTGGTTTACTTCCCATTGCAGGCATTTATTTATTTGGCTTAATTGTTTTTTTATGGATTGCTATTCTATTCTGGCGATTGATGACGCAACTCGTTATTCGCAAAGAAGGTATCAAAGGCAAGGGCTATCCGAAGTCTTTTTTCTCTTTTTTAATGGGACTTGTCTTTTGGTTTTTATTGCTTTGGGGGTATAACTATGCAAGAGTTCCAATGGCAGAACAAATTGGGCTTCAAATACCTGATTCGATGAATTTTGAACAGATTTGGGAAGAAGCTCAATACATTAAAAATACATGTATCGAAACACGCCTTCAAATTCCAAATTCAGATACCAATGCCATTACAGCAGCATATTACCCTAACGATTTGGAAACAGAAATGCGTAAGCTACTCGAAAAAGTACTTAAAAAATACGGTTACGACTATTCGGGGCATGTTCGAGGTAGGCTACTCCAACCCAAAGGGGTTTTATTGCGCTTCAACAGCTCTGGTGTTTATTTTCCATTTACAGGGGAAGGGCATATTGACGCAGGTTTGCATCCTATTTCCAAACCCTTTACAATTGCTCATGAACTAGGTCATGGCTATGGTTTTGGAAGCGAGGCAAGCTGTAATTTTTTAGGCTTTTTAGCTTGCATTGAGTCTAAAAATCCTGTTATTCGCTATTCGGGCTACTTAATGTATTGGCGTTATGTTTATAGTTCTATGATGGAATTTATGACGGAAGAAGATTATCTAGCAGAACGGGCAACCATTGCTAGAGGTATGCACAATGATATAGAAGCCATTTATGCCAATCAAGATCTTTACCCTCCTTTTATTCCCTTTTTACAACCTGCGGTTTATGATGTTTTTTTAAAAGTACAGGGGGTCAAAGATGGTATAAAAAGTTATGATAGAATGGTTTTATTGGTGTCTTCTTGGCGCAAAAAATACAACCATCAACGGTAAGGTTGTACCAATTTGAAGATGAACTAAATACATTTTCAAATTGGTACATTTCCAAATTGAGCCACCTCCCTACGATTTATTCTCTACAATATAATCTACAATTCTTGCGGCTAAGTTTGCCGTTGCATTATCTCGGTCAAAACGAGGGTTCAACTCTGCAATATCGCAAGCAATAACCTTTTGAGTACCTAATAAATAGTGCAACATTTTTAATACAAAATATGGCGTAAATCCCATTGGAGAAGGAGCAGACACTCCTGGCGCATAAGCAGATGAAAACCCGTCTAAATCAATGGTAATGTATAAAAAATCATTTCGCTCAACAAAGGGAGTTAATTGCTTAATAATTGCCTCAAAATTAGCTCGTTCACAATCGTAATTCCTTACATAGTTTACCTTTTTTTCCTTAGCAATATCAAACAGTTCTTTGGTATTGGATTGCTGTTGAATACCAATTGCAAAATAGTCAACCCAAGGTTCAAATTCTTGAAGAATTTGATAAAAGGGCGTTCCTGAATTGGCCTTTCCTTCTAAAGGTCTTAAATCAAAATGGGCATCAAAATTAATAATACCAATGCTAGGTTTAGAATCTGTTGCAAGAGCGTTCCAAATTCCTTTAAAATGCCCATACGCCATATCGTGCCCACCGCCAATAACAATTGGAAGGACAGCCCTGTCAATTAATGAACCAACAACCGCTGCCAAGGTCTTTTGACTAGCTTCCATATTCTCATCTTGACAAACAATATCCCCCAAATCTATCACCTGTTTTGAGCTATGGTGAAAAGGAAGTTGAGCCAATCGTTGCCGAAAAGCATAGGGACCATCTTTAGCCCCTACCCTTCCTAAATTTCTTCGAACTCCTTCATCACAAGCATACCCCAATAGCGCTACATCAAATTGTTGATCCTTTTTTAACGCATGTACATCGCATAACTCAATGGCCTGATGCCAATATTGAGTTCCGATTTCAGGTTTTGTCGCTCGTCCTGTCCAACAAGATTTCTGAGGAGGCAAATAACACCCCTTAGAATAATTCATTTCTTTGATCGTAAAATATATTTATCTCCTTAAAAAAGCCCCTCTAACAAGGCATCCTCAACTAAATTAGGCACTGTCACTTTTAACGTTGGTGTGCGTTCCATTTCTCGCTTTATAGCAAACAAAGCTTCCTTATTTCTTGCCCAACTACGTCTTGCGATCCCATTATTGACATCATAAAACAACATGCTCTTCAACCGTTCCTCTGCTGTCGCTGAACCATCCAACAACATTCCAAAACCACCATTCATAACTTCTCCCCAGCCTACACCACCACCGTTATGGATGGAGACCCAAGTGGCTCCTCTAAAACTATCTCCAATAACATTCTGAATGGCCATATCTGCTGTAAATCGGCTACCATCATAAATATTAGAAGTTTCTCGATAAGGAGAATCGGTTCCGCTCACATCATGATGATCTCGCCCTAAAACAACTGCACCAATCTCTCCTTTGGCAATCGCATCATTAAAAGCTTGAGCTATTTTTGCTCGCCCTTCTGCATCAGCATATAAAATACGAGCCTGAGACCCCACAACCATTTTATTTTTCTTGGCATCCTTTATCCATGTGATATTATCTTGCATTTGCAACTGGATCTCGCTAGGCGCAGTTTCCATAATTTGTTGTAGTACCTGCATTGCTATTTCATCTGTCCGATCTAAGTCTTCAGGTTTTCCAGAAGTACAGACCCAACGAAACGGACCAAATCCATAATCAAAACACATCGGTCCTAAAATATCTTGTACATAAGAAGGGTATTTAAAATCAATCTTATTGGCGGCCATAACATCTGCATCAGCTCTAGAAGCTTCCAACAAAAAAGCATTCCCATAATCAAAGAAGTAAGTCCCTTTTGCCGTATGATTATTTATAGCTGCTGCATGACGGCGCAAAGACGCTTTTACTTTTTGTTTGAACAAGTCTGGTTCCTCTCGAATCAATCGATTAGACTCCTCATAAGAAAGCCCAACAGGGTAATAACCGCCTGTCCAAGGTATATGTAGTGACGTCTGGTCGGATCCTACATGAATAAAAATGCCTTCTTCATCAAAACGCTCCCATACATCTACAACATTACCAATAAAGGCAATAGAAACGACTTCATCCTTTGCTTGTGCTTCTTTGACTCGTTGGATTAAGTGATCCATATTATCAATCAATAGATCTACCCATCCCTGTTCATGACGCTTTGTTGCTGCCTTGGCATTAACCTCTGCACAAATACTAATACATCCTGCAATATTTCCTGCTTTGGGCTGCGCTCCACTCATTCCTCCCAAACCAGCAGTCAAGAATATTTTGCCTTTGGGAGTTTCTCCTTCCTTCAAAATTTTTCGAAACGCATTCATTACCGTAATTGTAGTACCATGTACAATTCCCTGTGGTCCAATATACATAAATGAGCCTGCTGTCATCTGTCCATATTGAGTTACCCCCAGTGCATTAAATTTTTCCCAATCATCAGGTTTAGAATAATTGGGAATCATCATACCATTGGTCACAACAACTCTTGGAGCATTTTTAGAAGACGGAAACAGCCCCATTGGATGACCAGAATACATGTGCAAGGTCTGTTCGTCCGTCATCGTTGCCAAATATTGCATGGTTAAAAGATACTGCGCCCAATTTTGAAACACCGCTCCATTTCCCCCATAGGTAATCAACTCTTCAGGGTGTTGTGCAACGGCAGGATCTAAGTTGTTTTGAATCATCAACATAATCGCCCCTGCTTGCAACGATTGTGCAGGATAATCGGCTAAAGGTCTAGCATAAATTTTATAATCAGGCTTAAATCGATACATATAAATACGCCCATAATCCTTTAATTCTTGCGCAAACTCTACGGCCAATTCTTGATGCCATTCTTGAGGAAAATAACGCAAAGCATTTCGGATAGCCAACTGCTTTTCTTCTTTGGATAGAATGTCTTTTCGTTTAGGAGCACGATTGGCATTAGCAGGGTAGCTTTTAGGCGCAGGTAAGTTTGCAGGAATGCCTTGTAAGATTTGTTGCTGAAATGTCATAATTTATATTTTTAAGAAGCAAGTAATGAATTATGCTTCAATTTTTTTTACAAAAAAAGCCTGATTTCTAACCAAAGTAACCAAGGTATTAATATCATCTTTGAGCAAGCGATCATCTTCCAATTTAGCAACCTTGCTTCTGATTAGTTGGTGATTTTTTTCAATAATCGTTGAACTCTTTTTAGGGCGTCTAAAATCCAAAGCCTGAGCAGCATACATTAATTCTATGGCTAGTATTTTATCTATATTCTCCAAAATTTGATTAAACTTTCTCCCTGAAATACTCCCCATAGAAACGTGATCTTCTTGTCCTAATGAAGTTGGAATACTATCTGCTGATGCTGGAAAACAAAGTGATTTATTTTCGGTCGTCAAGGCTGCTGTCGCATATTGAGGAATCATAAAACCAGAGTTTAAGCCCCCTTTTTGAGTTAATAATCGAGGCAGACCATATTTTCCTTCTAACAATAAATAACATCGTCTATCTGAAATATTGCCCAACTCTGAAGCTGCAATACTAGCATAATCCAATGCCATAGCCAAAGGCTGTCCATGAAAATTTCCTCCTGATATAGCAACCGTCTCACTTAATACAATTGGGTTGTCGGTAACGGAATTCATTTCTATTTCTGCGAGTTCTTTTAGATGATAAAAGGCATTCCTAGAAGCTCCATGCACCTGTGGCATACAACGCATAGAATAAGGATCTTGTACTCGCTCACAATCTTCGTGAGAAGCTAGGTTTTCAGAGCCTTCCAACAACATTCTCATTCGTTTAGCGACTTCTAAATTACCTTTGAATGGGCGAATAGCATGCAACTCCTCCTTGAAAGGAGCAACACTTCCTTGAAAACCTTCTAAGCTCATTGCCCCTGCCAAATCTGCTAAATCTAGCAAATAGTCCATTTTTTTTAGCCCAGCAATTGCATGCGCTAAAATAAATTGTGTCCCATTAATCAACGCCAACACCTCTTTGGCCTGAAACGTAATTGGTGTTAGGTTATTGTTTTCCAATACTTCCTTGGCAGGAACGATCTTATCCTCTACCCAAAACTCTCCTTCTCCCAATAAGGGTAAAAACAAATGTGACAAAGGAGCCAAGTCTCCCGATGCTCCAACAGAGCCTTGTTCAGGCACAACAGGCAACCAGTCGTTTTCAATAAAAAGTAAAATGCGCTCAACCACAGCCAAACGAATTCCTGAAAAGCCTTGACAAAGGGCTTGCACCTTGCAAATCATCATAATTTTTGATAAGGATCGGTCAATCGGATTCCCTACCCCAACAGCATGAGACAACAATAAGTTTTCTTGTAATTTGCTAGTTTCTTCAGGCGAAATTTGAGTATCGCACAATGGTCCAAATCCTGTGTTTACACCATAAATGGCTTTATCCGATTGAGCCATTACCTCCACCTTTTTTCTACAATCATTGACTTTTTTTATCGCTTCTTCTACCAACACCCCTTTGCATTTCCCTGTTGCGATTTCAATTACTTTATCAACTGTTAATTGTTCTATTCCGTATTTGAATTCCATGTTTTTAAGCCTTTTTTATTTGTCCTGTACATAGCTAAATTATAGTAAAATACTTTAACCCGCCTTCTCTTACAAAATTACCCTTATATTTGATACACAACAAGACTAATTTATTAATCAATTCATAACTATGAGTTATCAATTAGAACTAAGGCATCTTCGTTATTTTTTAGCGGTAGCAGAAGATTTACATTTTAGAAAAGCTGCTGAACGTCTATATATTTCTCAGCCTGGATTGAGTCGGCAGATAAAAGAGTTAGAAAAAGGGCTGGGGATACAGCTTTTTGATCGTCACAATAGAAAAGTAGAATTGACTGCAGCAGGAGTATTTCTACAGAGCGAATTTAGGCGTTATACCAAGGAACTCGACAACATTATACAACATGCAAAATCACTAAACGATGGTCTATTGGGCAATCTAAAATTTGGCTATGTTGGTTCGGCGATGCAACAAATTATCCCCGACTTATTATTAGCATTTAGAAAAAAATACCCCAATATTCTTTTTAGCCTCAAAGAAATGGACAATCAAAAACAAATAGAAGGTTTGTTGTCTCACCATATTGACCTTGGTTTTGTCCGTTTAGAGCGAGTGCCCAAAGGACTAGAGATTCATCCGCTACTAAAAGAGCCTTTTTGTTTAGTCTTGCCTAAGAATCACCCTATTAATGCCAATAACTTTGAGCATTTATCTCAATTAAAAGAAGAATCTTTTATCTTATTTGATCCTCAATATAGCACCTCTTATTACGAAAAAGTATTGCAAATTTTTGATGACAGTGGCTTTAGTCCAATTATCACACACAATACGATCCATTCTAGTTCCATTTATAAATTAATAGAAAATAACTTTGGGATTTCAATTGTTCCCAAATCGCTGCAAGTAGATTACCTAGAAGGAATTAAATTTATAGAACTGCCCCAAATTCCTCAACGAACCGTTTTGTCAGCTGTTTGGCTGACCAATAATCGGAATCCAATCCTAAATAATATCCTGAGTTTGGTAAAAGCAAAATAAAAATTGTAAGTAGATCGACCAAAAATAATTAACATTAAATTGTCCGTCTACTTATTTCACAAAAATTCATTCGCAACAAAGACCCTTGATTCTTTTTAATTTTTCCAAAGCATTTTTATATATTTGAACCAATATAGTACTCTAGCGTTATAAGAGTGATATTATTTTGGGTTCTTTGACAAATTGTGTGGAATCGTAAACTACCTTGCCTGCTTATTACTACTTTTGTTATAAGTTATAGGTCGTATGTCCTGTATTTACAGGAACTTAAGCATACGACTTACGACCTATAACTTTCTTCTAAAAAAAGTAGTTAAAAGCTTACCCTTTTTTAGTGTTTACCACACGATTTATCAAAAAACCTTATTTTTTAATCACAAAAATAAACAAATCATGGCTTTCGAATTACCCAATTTACCATATGCGCACGATGCGTTAGAACCACATATTGATACACAAACAATGCAAATCCACCATGGCAAGCACCATAATGGATATACCAATAAATTAAATGCAGCTATTGAGGGAACTGATTTAGCAGACAAAGGTATTGATGCGATTCTAAAGAATTTGGACTTGAACAATACCGCTGTTCGTAATAATGGTGGAGGATTTTATAACCACTCTTTATTTTGGGAAGTAATGTCACCTAATGGTGGTGGACAGCCTTCTGGCGAATTAGCTGATGCGATCAATGCGGCTTATGGCTCTTTTGACGATTTTAAAGCAGCATTTACGAAAGCTGCTGGTACTCGTTTTGGGTCTGGTTGGGCTTGGTTGTGTGTACATGAAGGTGGTAAAGTAGAAGTTTGTTCTACACCAAACCAAGATAATCCATTGATGCCAGGTGTTGGCTGTGGAGGACACCCAATTTTGGGACTAGACGTATGGGAACATGCTTATTACTTAAATTACCAAAACCGTCGTCCTGATTATGTTTCTGCATTTTTTAATGTCATTAACTGGGATAAAGTAGCTGAATTGTATGCTGCTAACAAATAATTGGATCTAGGTTTATTCCTTCTTCCAATCAAAAAGGCCTTCTTGACTTGATCAAGAAGGTCTTTTTTTGCCATTTATAACAATGTTCAACGTCACTAATTTACTTAAGTAACTACGCAGAACTAATGATTTATTAAGCCAGCATCGTTTAAAAAAGGTACTTTTTGTATCTTGCACTTTACTGTTTCTACCTAAAAGCATTTTTTGTAAACAGCTTGTTTACACCTTAAATAATCTAAGTACACTTATGCTAAATACATCTATTGAATATCTAAAAGGAGTTGGTTCTGCCAAAGCTGATGTTTTAAAAAAAGAGTTGGGTGTTTTTTCCTATCTACAACTCTTGCAACATTATCCGTTTCGATATGTCGATAAGACCAAGTTTCACAAAGTAAAAGACATTAAGGAAGAGGGCGATTATGTACAGGTTAAGGGAATTCTTAGGCGAATAGACAGTATTGGAGATGGGCGCAAACGGCGGATGACAGGTGTTTTTAGAGATGATACAGGTATGTTAGAACTAACTTGGTTTAAAGGGCTGAGTTGGGTGCAAAATTTACAGGTGGGTATGGAATATATTGTCTATGGAAAACCGACCATTTATAAGGGAAAAGTAAGCATCGTACATCCCGACATCACACTCCTTACAGAAGTAAAAAAAGCCAATGCCTCTACTTTAGAGCCTGTCTATCCAACTACCGACAAACTTAGAAATAAACGATTGGATAGCAAAGGCATGGCTACCGTCATGAAAAATTTATTCATTAAGATACATCCTCAACGGCATCTAATTCCTGAGTCCTTGCCCGATTATTTATTGGAAAGTCTCCGTTTCCCTGGACGTTATGCTACTTGGATGGGCATTCATTTTCCTCGTAACAAAGCGCAGCGAGAAACAGCACAAAAACGCATTAAATTTGAAGAATTTTTCTTTCTTCAGCTCAGGATGTTACAAACCAAACATCAGAAAAAAATTGGCATTAGAGGATTTATTTTTCCTAGAATTGGTGCTTATTTTAATGCCTTTTATCAAAATAACTTAAAGTTTGAATTGACCAATGCTCAAAAGCGAGTTATCAAAGAAATCCGAGCGGATATTGCGACAGGACAGCAAATGAACCGACTGCTTCAAGGCGATGTGGGAAGTGGTAAAACCATTGTTGGTTTTATGTGTATTCTGATTGCTATAGACAATGGCTTTCAGGCTGCCTTAATGGCTCCCACTGAAATTTTAGCCCAACAACATTATCAATCTATCCTAGAAATGGCAGAGGGCTTAGGAATTACTATTGGTCTATTAACAGGAACGGTTAAAGGGAAAAAACGAAAACTGGTATTGGAGCAGTTAGAAGCAGGCGAAATTGATCTATTAATTGGTACCCATGCACTCATTGAAGATCCTGTTAAGTTCAAAAATTTAGGCTTTGTTATTGTTGATGAACAGCATCGCTTTGGGGTGGTGCAACGCTCTAAAATGTGGCGCAAAAATAAAACAAATCCTCCTCACATTTTGGTTATGACAGCCACACCAATTCCAAGAACCTTAGCCATGACTGCTTATGGTGATTTAGACGTTTCTGTGATTGATGAAATGCCTCCTGGTCGAAAACCCATTAATACCTTCCACAAATTTGAAAGCCAACGCCTTTGGACTTTTGGGCAAATGAAACGAGAGATTGCCAAAGGTCATCAGGTTTATATTGTTTATCCATTGATTGAAGAATCTGAATATGAAGGCTTAAGCGAAGTTAAAGATTTAATGGAAGGCTATGCTACTATAGAACGAGAATTTCCAAAACCTCAGTACCAAATTTCGGTGGTTCACGGTCGCCAAAAGCCCGCAGACAAAGAAGCAGAAATGCAGCGTTTTGCAAGAGGAGAAACTCAAATTTTAATGGCAACTACAGTGATTGAGGTAGGCGTTAATGTGCCCAATGCTAGTATTATGGTCATTGAAAATGCCGAACGTTTTGGCTTGGCACAACTTCATCAGTTGCGTGGTCGTGTTGGACGAGGTGGCGGTGATGCTTATTGTATTCTAATGACAGGTTTTAAGCTGTCCTCTGATGGTCGATTTAGAATGCAAACGATGGTAGAAACCACCGATGGTTTCAAAATATCAGAAGCAGATCTCAAGCTACGAGGGCCTGGTAATATTGAAGGTACGCAACAATCGGGTGTACTCAACCTAAAATTAGCCGACATTGTACAAGATGGAGATATTTTGCGAGCAGCAAGGGCAATGGCAAAAGAAATACTTGAAGAAGATCCTTTGCTCCAAGCTCCCAAAAATGCCCGATTATTAAGACAACTTCAGTTGTCACAACGAAAACATGGCTTTGGGCAAATCAGCTAAGATGCTTCCATTTCTTAACCGTCCATATCTAGATACTTAGGAAAAATTTTAGGTTGTCGTTCGAAATGCAATCCTTTTTTATAAGCGAATAAAGCTTTTTTATTCCCATCTAACATTTTGTTATAAAGGATAATAGAGTCAGGTGTGATGACTCCATGAATCTCAATAAACTTGATAATGTCTGACAAATCACGGCGACAAGGTGTGCCTGTTATGGTAAATTTATTTTGTTCATCTCTAGTTACAAGGGCTGTACATCCTTCATTGTAAATTAGATCCTCTGACGTTAAACCAGCTAAAGGCTCCTTCTTTTTCCAATCGTTTACATACTTATCTTTATTGGGGAGATCATACATTATAATTTCCAAGGTCTCTCGATCCTTCTTTTTAAAATGCCACACCTCTTGAGACAATAAATCATCGGGTAAGTTCTCTTGCAGCCAACAAACATACAACCAATATTCATCTCCTCGTTTGGGCCAAATTGGTACAGAAATTAACTCTTGACTTCGGTACAATGGAGATTGTTCACTTCTTGCCTGAACTCGATTAGAGAACAAGCCTAAATACATATTAAAAACCTTTTCCAAGCGGTTTTCGGTTTCTTGTATTTCCTTACCTGTTTTTGTTTTATCCAAATAGTTGTACTGCTCTTTATTACAAGAATAGACCATTCCAATCAGAATGACAGATACCATTGTTAGAAAAAACGAAAAATATACCTTCATGAATAATTTTTTAATGAGAGGCAGTAGAAAAGTCAATTGATAATTTAACTTTATACTACAAAACCGTCTTTAGTTGTGTAGGACAACAATGTTTTTTTGACTATTAACTATAGGGGAATACAACTAATTATAACTAATATGAAAATCACATTTTAGTTGGGGTAAGACAACTGTATAAAGGTATCATTTTTTGACATATAAACACCATAGTTCATAAAAATAAAAAACGAAGTTTAGGTAAGATTCTTGCAAACTCCGTTTTTTATTTTAGGTTCTTATCATTGCCAATTACAGATCATATCCTTTTGCTAAAAAGAGACCATCTTCTCTAAAATGTGCCTCAAATTCATCCCCCGAATTAGCACATTTTAATTCTAATTCATAAGAAATATCACCATTGCTGTACTGTACCATACTTGCTCCTTCTAGGCTATGATCTTCAAACGAAGTGTTTACAGCCGTAACAATTTGCTCTGGAAGATCTTCCAAATCCATAGAAATTTCCGTAAGAAGAAGATGCCCTGTAACAGTAATTTCAACCTCAAAGTCAACCTCTCCATTATCAAAAGAAGCTTCGTAAATTTTAGCAGGAACTTCCCATCCCCATTCTACTTCACTCAAACTAACCTCTGGGTAATATTCTTTAAAAACACGCAAAATTTCATTGGGTACCAATAATTCACTCATTATTCTATTTTTTGAGATTGATTAATATCGTTTTTTGTCATTAGGACTTCTATAAGAAGTTGTTTAAAAATGATCTTAACACCTGCGATCCAACCATAGCAGCCATCGGATCGGCAGCTATTTTTAGCCCCGTAGCTGCTTCGCAGTTCACAACACACAAAGTCTATCAGACTTTGTGTTAGTTCATAGCTACGAAACAAAAAACGAGCTTTCGAGCTGGCTTAATGTTAGTACATTAATGGATTAAGCTAATAACTACTAGTTTTGATCTCGAAAATCAATAACATTTTTAAACAACTTCAGTAAAAGGAAATAATCCATAAAATGATTAGTCTATTTTTATTACTTTATGAATCGAGCAACTAGCATCCTCATATTTTATTTTTATAAAGTAAACTGCTGCCTTCAATCCTTCTAGTTTAATGCTTCCAAACCGCCCTTTTAGCGCTTGAACTTTCACAAGTTGTCCTAATTCGTTGCAAATATACACATTCTCTATCTTCTTTTGACTCTCTATATTAAAAATACTACTGGTAGGATTAGGATAAATACGATCGGCATTTGATTGCACTATTTTTTTAATTGGTGTTGGAGGGCTTGAGGTGCAAACGCCATCAAAAATAAGCTGACTGGTATAACGATCCAAGGCAGGAATTCCGCTAGCCCCAGGTACATTAGGCGTTCCTATTTTTGCCCATTGGTGATTGGGAACAAAGCTAGGCTGACTAGTATAAGCATAACTAAAATCGCCCAACGTTTGTGTCCCCGCTGGTTTGATGCTTCCCTTATCATTGTTCCCATAAACAAAATGCCCCGATCCCTGAATCGTATAATTTACAAGACTGTAGGGAAAAGCTGTATTTGTTATATCGTTGCCCAAAAAATTTTGATCGGGGGAATTACTTGCACTAAAAAAAATACCAAAGCCTTCTGCCCTATTTCTAAAAAATGTATTGTGCGGACCATTCGGACCATGGGAATTGTCAATCACAATATTTCTACAAACATTGTGTTCAAACAAGTTGGCATAAACATAATTGCCGTGCAAAACCATATCTCCAGCGGAGTTATTGGGTGAAGTAGACCAATATGGATCTAAGGAGTAATTATAAGCAAACACATTTCCATTTGCTCCTGCTTGCAATAGCATAGAATGCCTTAAATGTTCAAAAATATTGTTCTCTGCTAGGCATTCTCCTGTTGCATGTTGAAAAACAACCCCATAGGCACGACCTCCACCTCCATAGTTAAAACCATGATGAAAATAAGATTCTGCAATGTATAAATTAGACGATTGTTCGCCTTTTATATGCGAAAAAGTGCAGTTCTCTGACTCAATTCCTCTTACCCAACAATTCACAGCATATTTAAACAAAACATTGCAACCTTGCTGTGGTGCCGTATCATCAATTCGTTTGATTTTCAGGCATTCTATCCCTATGTTTTTTTGTGGATTGATTTTTTGAAAATAAGCCTGACAAGTGGTATCATAATCCATTCTCAAAGGAGAAACCAACCAGAGCGTATCTCCTGCTAGGCTATCTATTTGAACGACCTGCCCTGTTTGGAGTTCTGCCCAACTGGAAGTAATCCAATCGCTATCGTTTTGTTTCAATTGAAGCCAATCGCCTGCCCCTAAACTACCTGCATTCCACACCACCAATTGGCGGCTCCCTTTTGTTACTGTTTGAATAAGCCTTGACGTATCAGAACTTATGGTTCCTTGTACAGAAATAGCATGACCACTCCCTCCTAAATCCATCAAAAAAGTGGTGCTATCTGCCCCTTGTCCTCTAATGATAAAGTTAGAGGGTAAGGTGATGCTGTTATTAAATAAAAATTGCCCGCTTGGGAATTCTAAAATTGCTCCTGCACCAAAATAAGTCGCTAAAAAGTTGCTAATTACCGCATCATTAGGACTAAGACCATCTCCTACTGCCCCTAATGTTTGCATGTCAAAAACCGTTAATCCTGTTAAGGTATCGGAACGAAGACCAGCTAACGTCCAGTCTACGCTACGACTTTGAGGCAGTATTTGAGCTTGGATATTTTGGCAATAGATTATTAAGATAGATACAATACATAAAATACGCATAAGTGGATATTTAAAAGAGGTTAAAAAGTTAAAACAAAAACTCTTTAATACCTTTCCTATAATCCCACTTAGCAATAATAATCTTATTGGAATCTTTCAGATTCCAGACTACCTTCCTAAAGAGATGCTTTCTTTTTTTGACCAAACGTATGCTAGACCAATCGATTCATGGGTAAAAAGAGCAGCCTAAAATAACATCTTTTTTAAGTTTAACCCAATACCAAATCCTTAAAATAGTCTACTGTGATTTTTAAGCCTTCTTTAAAATCAAATTGAGGATCATAGCCCAACAATTTCCTAGCTTTAGAAATATCTGCTTGAGAATCCCGAATATCCCCAGCTCTTGGCGCACGGTGAATGGCCTCTTTTTCGGGTACGCCAGCCGCTTCTCGAACCCCTTCAAATAATTCTTGAACGGTATAACGCCCGCCACATCCAACATTATAGACTTGGTTAACTGCTTCTGGATTGTTGGTCAACATTGCCTTAATATTAATCTGAACCACATTTTCAACAAATGTAAAATCACGTGTTTGTCCTCCATCTCCATTAATAAAGACTTCTTTGTCATTCATACAAGCCTCTGCAAACAATGGAATAACAGCAGCATAAGCCCCTTTAGGACTCTGACGAGGACCAAAAACATTAAAATAACGGAAGCCGATAAACTCCATGTCGTACAAACGTCCAAAATTCTCCGCAAACAATTCATTGGATAGTTTAGTAATGGCATAAGGAGAGAGTGGCTTGCCAATTCTATGTTCCACCTTAGGCAAATTGGGCTCATCGCCATAAACAGAGGACGAAGAAGCATAAACAAAACGCTTGATGCCGTGTTGATGGGCAGCAAATGCCATGTTAACAAAACCATCTACATTATGTCCTGTTGTGGCATAGGGTTCTTTTATAGAACGAGGAACAGACCCCATCGCAGCTTGGTGACAAACGATGTCAACGCCCTCGCAAGCTTTCATACAGACTTCCAAATCTCTTATATCTCCTTCTATAAACTCATAATTGGGATGGTCTAAAAAAGGCGTTACATTAGATCGATAACCTGTCAAAAAATTATCCAAAACAATTACTTTTCCAACCTTGTATTTTAATAAATACTCGACAAGGTTAGATCCTATAAAGCCTGCGGCTCCTGTAATTAAAATTGTCTTATCTTCTAAAGATGTTGTATGATAAGCTGTTGCGTACATGCTGCTTTTGTTTATTGTTTTCTAATCAATGTAAAAATTCTCCTATTTTTTAATCCAACGATAATACCATTGATGTAAGGTATACAAAAACCAAATAAAATGTGGATTGATATACGCTTGTTGATGTATAAAATTATCAATAATTTGATTGATTTCCTTCTGTTCTAAATGAAAACTGTCTAAGAAATCTTGATCGTTTTTTAGAACCAAGAGCTGCTCCTTTAGATGATTCATTAACCATTTTTGAACAGGGATTGAAAAGCCTTGTTTGGGTCGTTCTATTAAATTTTTAGGGACGTATTTATATAAAATTTTTCTTAGCAAATATTTAGTATCCACTCCTCTAATCTTCAAGGAATCGGGCAATTGCATCGCAAATTCAATAATTTTATGATCCAAAAACGGATCTCGTCCCTCTAATGCTACTGCCATGGTTGCACGATCTACTTTTGTCATAATATCGCCTTCCAAATAGGTATCTATATCAACCATACCAAGGTAGGAAATCAAACGATCTTGTTCAATTATTTGACGAGTTTCATAACGCTTGCGATACGTTGGTAACAAACGCAATAAATCTTTTTGTGCAATATAAGTGGAGGAAATATTAAAAAAATCCAACTGATCTTTTGCCCCCAGTGCATTGACCAATTTTGGGTATTTGTTGCTAATGTTTTTATAATTTTTTAAAATTGGAATTTTTGAGCTATTGCGCTCTAACCAAAGCGGATCAATACCAGCACTCATTTTCCCCAACATAGAACGCATAAAAGAAGGGATCTTTTTTATTTTGGGATAAAAGTTTTGAGTAATTTCATACTTTGTATACCCACCAAAAATCTCATCGCCACCATCCGCAGAAAGACTTACCGTAACTTGTTCTCTTGCCATTTTGGAGACCAAATAGGTAGGGATGCCTGAACTATCGCCAAAAGGCTCATCATACATATCTGGCAACAGGGGAATTACTTGTTCAAAATCTTGTTCGGTGCAATAAAATTCGTGATGATCGGTTCCTAGATGTTGAGCAACAGCCTTGGCATGTTGAGCCTCGTTGTACTCTTTATCGTGAAACCCAATGGTAAACGTTTTTAGCTGTCTGCCTTCTTTCTTCTGTAACAATGCCGTAACCAAAGAGGAATCTATTCCACCACTCAAAAAGGCTCCTACGGGAACATCTGCAACCATTCTCAATTCAAAACTATCTGTCAAAATTGCTTCTAACTCTTCCTCTAGTTCCGCTTCTGTTTTTGTACTAATCTTTGTATTGGCATAGACCGCTTGCACATCCCAATACTTCTCAATTTGAGGGCTTTGTTTGGGGGTCAACTCCAGATAAGCCCCTGCTGGTAGCTTGTGGGCATATTCAAAAATACAATATGGATACTGAATATAACCTTGCTGTAAATACAAAGATACCGCTTCAATACTAATCGTTTTGTCAAATTTGGGGTGTTCATGAAATGCTTTTAGTTCTGAAGCAAACATAAACAAACCATCCTTCCAGTACCAAAATAGTGGTTTTACTCCTACTCGATCTCGACAAAGGGTCAATTTTTGAGTTGTTGTATTAAAAATAGCAAATGCAAAAAAGCCTCTGAATCGGGTCACCATTTCTTTTCCCCAAGCCTTAAAAGCTTTTAAGATTACCTCTGTATCTGTCTTTGTCTCAAACGAAAATCCTTTTTTCTCTAGTGATTGACGAATTTCCATAAAGTTATAGACCTCTCCATTAAAGACAATCACCCACTCTTTCCAAAACATCGGTTGATGTCCTGCTGCCGTCAAGTCCAGAATAGACAAACGTCTATGTCCCAATGCCAAAGCATTTTGAGTATCTATATACTTCCCTGCACTATCGGGACCGCCATGTTGCAAACTATCTCGCATGGCCAATAATCGCTCTTCTAAGGAATAGCTATGGTCATAATTTAAATCCCAAAATCCTGTTATTCTGCACATTTTTCGATGATTTGGACTTCGATTGTAGTCGTTTATTTTCGTTTTTTGGTTCTAGAATCATACAAATGAAAAAAAAACAATGCATTTGTCTAGCACAAAAGTAAAATAATGCCTTGATTCTATTTCTTTTTCTAACTTTTTTTGACAATTTTTGTAGTATATCATAGAGGTAGTTAATGAAGTTGTTTAAAAATGTTGTTGATTTTCGAGATCAAAGCTAGTAGTTATCGGGCAAAGCTCGTTTTTTGTTTCGTAGCTGGAAGCTACGGGGCTAAAAATAGCTGCCGATCCGATGGCTGCTATGGTTGGATCGTAGGTGTTAAGATCATTTTTAAACAACTTCAATATTTCATTTTTGTATTTGCTATTTCTTTTGAGAAAAACTGTTATAAAAATTATACTTTTTAATAAAACCGTTGACTCAATCGTTTGAAACAACAATGATTAGGTTTGGCGTTTATAATTATCATTATACAAATGAGTATCATAGAACTCGTAGTACCAGTTATTGGTGAGTCCATCACAGAGGTTACACTTTCTTCTTGGATAAAAGAAGATGGTGCGTATGTAGAATTAGACGAAATCATTTGCGAATTTGAATCTGACAAAGCAACAGTAGAAGTTCCTGCTGAAAAAGCAGGGAAGTTGATTTGGGTAGCTCAAGAAGGAGATGATATTCCAATTGGTGAAGTATTTGCAAAAATTGATACCAGTGTTTCGGGAGGTGGTAGCGATAGTAGCTCAGAAACAACCCCTGAAGTTGTAAGTTCTACACCTGTTACAGAAACGCCTACTACAGAATCGACCACATCTGATTCTTATGCTAGCGGTCACCCTTCTCCTACGGCTCAAAAACTAATGAATGAGCACAACTTAAAGGCAGATGCAATTGTTGCTACGGGCAAAGATGGTCGTATTACGCAAGATGATGTTCAAAAAGCAATTGACAACCAATCCAAAGCTCCTGCTAAACCAGCACCAACTGCTCCTAAAAAAGTAGAAAAAGAAGCGGCTCCTGTTGCTGCTCCAATAGCTGCCTTTAGCCGAGAAAAACGCACCGAAAAAATGAGTCGGATGCGTCGTACAATTGCAAAACGTCTAGTTTCTGCCAAAAACAATACGGCAATGTTGACCACTTTTAATGAGGTTGATTTAACCGAAATTATGGCACTGCGCAAAAAATACCAAGACAAGTTTGTGGAACGCTATGGTATTAAACTTGGTTTTATGTCTTTGTTCTCTAAAGCTTGTGCCAAAGTATTAATGGAAATGCCTGCTGTAAATGCACAAATTGGAGAAGATGGGAAATCTATTATTTACCATGATTATGTAGATATATCGATTGCTATTTCTACGCCAACAGGTTTGGTTGTTCCTCCTGTCAAAAATGTAGAATCACTCAATTTTGCAGAAATTGAAGGTTCTATCAAAGGCTTGGCAAAAAAAGCACGAGAAGGAAGCTTAACACTTCAAGAA
Organism: Aureispira anguillae; assembly: GCF_026000115.1. Taxonomy (GTDB): domain Bacteria; phylum Bacteroidota; class Bacteroidia; order Chitinophagales; family Saprospiraceae; genus Aureispira; species Aureispira anguillae. The sequence continues at coordinate 6,828,658 of NZ_AP026867.1, read as the reverse complement.
ATGCAGGGCGGAACCTTTACCATTACCAATGGTGGAGTATTTGGTTCTATGATGAGTACACCAATCATCAACGAACCTCAATCTGCTATTTTGGGAATGCATACCATACAACAACGCCCAATGGCTATTGATGGTGAGGTAAAAATACGTCCAATGATGTACCTAGCACTCTCTTATGATCACAGAATCATTGATGGTAGCTCTTCGGTTACGTTCTTAGTAAAAGTAAAACAACTGTTGGAAGATCCTGTTACCTTATTATTGGATTTATAAGCCGAGGTTTTATCCCTCTCTTAGAAGCTGTTCATAACCCATTGTTATGAGCAGCTTTTTTTTATGTCCTTTATCGTTAATGTTTTTTAATTTGTTAAAGCCCAGTAGTCATTTATATCGTTCTAAATTATAAATGTATTTTTAGTTGTTATTTTTATTACTAAACCTTAAAACCAAATGCTAATGCCGAACAAATACTTTTTTTCATTGGTGATCTTAGTTTTTATTGCCAGTATTTTCCCTGCTTGTACAAAAGACAACAGCCCTCTAAACAACAGCCCTCAACACCCATACTATATTAATTTTGATTTAAATGGTGTCCCTCAAAGCTATGGAGCAGAACAAGCCTTTATGGGGACAAGTTATCACATCTCTCATTTAAGCCCTTCGCTGGAAAATTATGCGACAGATTCCTACGTTCCAGACTCCTCTACCTCAATGAATGCTTTGCTCAGCTTGCATTTTGAACAACACCCCATTTTAGAAGCAGATTTGACAGGGCTAATTGGTCAACAACTTCCTATAAAACATCCTATGAACCCTTATCAAACTTGTGCCACTATGCACATTTACCACTCAGCAGGTCCCACAGAAAATGATTTATTTACAGAGCGCATTTACAATGATTCTTCTAGTAGTTTTGTACAAATTGATTCTGTTTATTACCATTCAACTCTAGGCTCTGGCGAAAAAGTATTTACTATATCAGGTCGTTTTGATTTTGTCCTTTCAAGAGGTACTGTCTCTCAAACAGCCAACAATGGAAAATTCAGGTTATTATTCTCTGAATACCAATAATACTAAACAAAAAAAGAGGTACTACTATCTGTTATAGCAGCACCTCTGTATTATATTATTGCTCGAATATTTATTTTACTCGATACCAAGTTTGCGTACGGTAGAAAAAGCCAACCCAGCCACGAACAGAAAGTTGATTTCCTGAGCTATCGGATTCATCCATCCACATAGTACAAGTATAAACTTTTCCTTTTTTAGGGTCCATGATGCTGCCACCTTTCCATTTATCTGAAGATTTTTCCATTCCCCAAATAATTTCTAAACCATATAAGGGTTTATCTTTGCCATGGTCAGCAGGACATTTAGTACATTTTATATCTTCAAAACGCTCCTCTCCACTATCTTCTAGAGATTTGGGGTCCAATAATTTAACAATTTTTGCGTGATACTTATCCCCTACTTTAAAAACTTGGACATGAGATTTGGTTCGCCCTGATTCATCATCTACGGTTTTCCAAATACCAATACAATCTTTTCCATTGACTGAGGTTTGAGCAGAAAGATTAGAAGACATTAATAACATGCAACCAATAGCTACTATACTAAAAAGATGAGCAATACGTTTCATTCGAATTGATTTTAGTAATTAAATAAATATAAGAGTACATTTTAAATTTTATCTTGAAACTACAAACGATTGGTTTTGATTCTGTCTATCGCTTTTTCAGCTTGATAGCCTTGCTAGACAAAAAACACTTTGTTAGTGACTAAACAGTCCCGCAAAAATCACTGGTTTTGAACAATATAAAATTCAAACATGCTCTAAGGATTCTACAATGGTTAGGGTATTCCAAATTCTTTGCCAGTATTTTGGGAAGGGCAAACTACAATTTCTCTTCTTTTGTAAAAGAAGTAACAGTTCGTGGATTTTTTTGCTTTTTTGGCAAAAAAGACAAAAAATCAGTGCCTTTCCTTTGCAGCTTTTAGCTGCAAGCTGACGCAGCTCACTATCGTTCGTACATCAGGTTAATTATCAGTATTTTAAAATCTTGAACAATTTAATTCTATCTTCCTAATAATCAACCTAATGCGATTTTCCCACGAAATACTAAAAAGAAGGAAAGCAAAGAATAATCTATAAAGTAAGAATATTCTACGTACAGGACAAAAGTTTAGAACAAAAAATAAAGACAGTAAGCATCTAAACCGCTTGTCCTGCACCAAAAAGATTGTATTGGTTGTAAGGTATTGGACATTATTTCATGAGTGCTGCGCAGTTCGCAATAATACCGATTCTATGAGAGTTTGTATTTATCTTAACACAATCTAGGAATACTTTTTCATGCTCACTTAAGTAAAGGAACAATTTCTAGCTATCTTTTTTCTTATTTTTAAATAGTGCGGTATATATTTCATTTACTTTCTTGACAATTTCGGGCAATTGACGCAAGGCAGCCATTTCTCTAAATTTAGCTCTAGATTCACCAGCAGGAATCCCAACATATTCTTTATCGCCACCAGGAATAGATTTAGGTACTCCAGCTTTCGCCAAGATGGTAGCTCCCTCCCCAACAACTAATGACTTAGAAATTCCCACTTGTCCATAGATGGTTACATAATCTTGAATAATTGTTTTGCCAGCAATGCCAACCTGAGCAGCTAACAAACAATGTTTTCCAATTCGTACCCCATGTCCGACATGTACTAAATTATCAATTTTGGTTCCTTCTCCAATTACGGTATCGCCAGAAACACCTTTATCAATCGTACAACTTGCTCCAATTTCTACATTGTCTTCAATGATTACCCGTCCAATGGAGTGCCAACGTTGATAGGATTGATCTGCTTTTTTATTCATGTAAAAGGCATCATTTCCAATTGATGAATTGGCATGAATGATTACATGGTTACCAATTTTAGTATTGTCTAAAAGCACGGTATTTGCTCGAATCAAGCAATTATCTCCAATTGTCACATGATTTCCGACAACGACCCCTGGTTCTAAGATTGTATTTTCTCCAATAATTGCAGTGGGGCTGATGTTGGATTGAATGGCAACAAAGGGGTTAAAATGTAAAGCTAATTGATTGTATGCTTCAAAAGGTTTGTCAACAATCAATAAGGCTTTTCCCTCTGGACAGTCTACCTCTTTGTCTATGATAATTGCCGTTGCTGTAGAATAGATTGCTTGGCTATAATATTTTTCATTATCCACAAACATCAAACTCCCTTCTTCTACCTTATGAATTTCACTCAAATAAGTAACTTTAATGTCACTATTTCCTATAATCTTTGCTCCTATTAATTCTCCTATATCTGAAATAGATATTGGCATTTTAAATTTCATAACTTCATATTTTCTGTAAATATAACAAAACTGATGGTTCTATAAGCAAGAGCTGATCTAAATATTTAGCAATTCTACCAACAAGTTATTTATCCCAGCCTCCTAGAAAAACATTAGATATTCCTTCGAAATATAATAGCATAAGTTTAAACCTTTTGCGTATTTGTTAAAAGAGTTCAGCTTTTTTAACTAATATTGCGCACAGTTAGGTAAAGAACACTATTAATTTTTGTAGTTTTGGTTTAACATTATAAGGAAGTCTTATACTTAGATTATTGCCTTACAACAAATTGATTATATTCATACATTATTTAGGACACATATCTGCTAGTCAGTTATTTCTATAAAATCAACATCTTTCAGGTTTATGAAACTTTTGGAAAACAAAGTAGCTCTTATCACAGGTGGCTCAAGAGGTATTGGAGCAACAATGGTGAAAAAATTTGCCGAACATGGAGCTCATGTCGCTTTCACTTATCGTTCATCTGCTGATCGTGCTAATCAAGTAGTCCAAGAGGCTGCTGAGCATGGTACCACAATCAAGGCCTTTGCCTCTGATGCTAGCTCATTCGAACAAACACAAGAGCTTATTAATGATGTAATAAAAGAATTTGGTAAAATTGATATTCTAATCAATAATGCTGGTATCACACGTGATAACTTATTGATGCGAATGACAGAGGACAATTGGGATGATGTAATGAACAACAACCTAAAGTCCATTTACAATTTCACTAAATGCATTATGCGCCCTATGCTCAAAGCTCGTGGCGGTTCTATTATTAATATCTCATCTATTGTAGGTCTAAAAGGAAATGCTGGACAAGCCAATTATGCTGCGTCAAAAGCAGGAATGATAGGATTTACAAAATCTATTGCTCAAGAAGTTGGCTCTAGAAATATTCGTTGCAACGCAATTGCTCCTGGTTTTATTACTACAGATATGACCGAGGAATTAGGGGAGAAAATCAGAGAACAAATGATCCAATCTACAGCCTTAAAACGCTTTGGCTCAACAGAAGAAATTGCCAATGTTGCGATTTTCTTAGCTTCTGATTTATCCAGCTATATTACAGGCGAAACCCTTAACACAAGTGGGGGAATGTAATCGCTACAACTATAATTTTTAAATTTGGAAATTTGAACATGCAATAATTAACATGTTCAAATTTTCAAATTCTAATAAGCGCATTATTGATACTCTGCTAGAATGGCAGTGCAGGCTTTATCCAACATCAAATAAACATTTCTAAAGCCATCATCTTCCCAGTATGGATCTGGCACCGCAATATTTCTTCCAGGTTCAGCCATGTTCATAATCAATTGAACTTTTGACTGCTGCTCCGCATTTTCACACAACTCCATCACATTATTATAATTGCTGCTATCCATTACATAAATTACATCAAAGTCATCTAAATCTTTAGGGGTTATTGGACGAGAACGTTGATCGGTAATATCAATACCATACGATTCTGCAATCGCAATAGAACGACGATCAGGCAACTCTCCTGCATGATAAGCACTCGTACCAGCAGAGTCGATTACCCACTCTAAATGCCCTGCTACTGCTTTTGCTTTTAGAATTCCTTCCGCCAATGGCGAACGGCAAATATTGCCTAAACATACCATTAAAAACTTCATATACTATTTGTCTTTTTGTGCTTCTTTAGGAAAATAATAATTCATTATCCCTAGAACGATTAAAAATTCAGCTACCATAAGATTGACGATCCAACTCAACCAAGCTACCAAGATATAAAAATCAGGATAACAGAGCAGTTGATAGGTTGCATTGGGGCAAAATATTCCATGCTTCATCTTCCAAGCAGAGACGATATAAGTAGCTCCCCGCAATGAAATAGCCGATAACGTCATGGCATAACTTCGCAGCATATATTTGCCATGTTTTCTTAATTTTTTTTGTTTAATGGTCTGATAAGCTTTATAGGTCAACCACCACCAAAAAACAGCTTGCGCCACAAAGGCACAACGAGCCCAAAACCCTCCATTGCCATAAAAAGCCATAACAAATCCCGAAGGACCAGCAACCACCAAAACCAAAAAAACATAGATTTTTCCAATAACTCGATGCCATTGAGGGTATTTAAACATTAAGGTCTTAGAAAACTGAGTCAGTCCCGCTGCCAACACCAATACAGCACTAGTGATATGAATGTAAAAAGCAGCCAACCAATGCCACTCGTCCACTACCCACTGTTTTGATTCCAAAAAATCAATATCGGTAGGAAAAGGTGGTACCAAATAAGGAAAGGCAATCGCAGCCATTGTATAAGCAGACAAGAGGATCGCAAGAATAAAGATAACGCCCAAAACAATATTCATCCCTTGATTGATTGACCAATTATTGTTTTTCATTTAAAATTACTTAACGTTTAATGATGGGGTAAATGCTGTATTAGTCTTCTTTCTGTACATACATTAGGTCAATATAAATTGGTAAGTGATCGCTAAATCCACCTATAAATTTAGGGCCAGCATAGGTTCTATAAGGTTGCAACCCAAGATATTTTACATCTTCTTCCAACAAAAATCGAGCAGCAAATATATGTGCGCCACTAGCCGATGCCTTGAGGTAATTTTTTCTTGTTTCTCGAAGCAAGGGTTCAGAAACAATCATATGGTCAAGCGTTCCCCAATGCCCTTGGTATTTATGAGATCCTAACTGCCATTTTTTACCTAAGGCATGCATGTAATTATATAAATCGCCTTTTTGAACTGCTTCCAACTCTCCTTTTGCCTTTAACGTTTCTACCAAACTTTTGTTGTCAGAGTGGTCATTCATATCCCCCATAACAACTACTTTTAAATTAGGGTTGGTCTTATATAGTTCGTCAATACGTTGACGCACCAAAGATGCAACATAAACTCGTTTGGGTTCACTTTTAGCTTGACCTCCCCATCTTGAAGGCCAGTGATTAACAAAAACACTTAGGGTATCTCGCCCAAGTACTTGCCCCCGAACATGCAAAACATCTCTTGTTCTTAATGTTTTATCAAAAGGAAAATGGACTCGAATGGCCTCATGTTCTATATATTTAAACTTGCTGGGTCTATAAATAAAACCAACGTCAATTCCTCTTCGATCTGGCGATTCTTCATGGACTACTTTATAACCAAATTTTTTGAGCGGGGTTTTATTAATCAAGTCCTCCAATACTTTTTGGTGTTCTAATTCGCAAAATCCCACAATAGCAGGCGGTTCCCAGCCCCCAACAGCCATCATTACCTTATACAGGTTATTCAATTTTTGTTGGTACCGATAGTAGGTCCACCTTTTTAGCCCATTTTTGGTGAAATCATCATCCCTTTTGGTGCTATCATCTTCAGGAAAAAACAAATTTTCTGCATTATAAAATAAAACCCGAACTCCTTTATTGTTTCGAGGGCTATCGTCATGATCATCTAGGCCTATTGTTAGGTTCGCTTCCGCCTGTTTCAACATTTTTTCACGTTGCTCAAGGCTGACCGAACTCGTATCTTGTCCCACTATGGTATGACTTAATAACAATAGAATTATAAATAGTAATGAATGCATTTTTTATATTTTTACAAACGTAAGCACACTGTCTTTTAAATTAATACTCCGTTAATTAGCTCGTTACACTCGTGAGATAGTTTTTTGCTTTTTCCTTTATAACTTTAGCTACAAACTAGCGCAGTTAGTACGCTAACGGGCTTTACCTTTACCTGTGGTGCTAGGTTAGCTCATTATCACTCATGAGCTCGCAGGGCTCGGTTCGCTTTGCTCATCTATTCGATTGATCAACGGAGTAATGTTAATTATAGCGCACTAAAAATCAAAAGTGCTTGAATCTCCAACATCAATTCATACTTCTAAAGAAGTACCCACTTAAGATCGTCTTTATTTATTGAATTTTTAGATTTATTTAGCAACAAAGCTATACGAACTACGTAAGCTACCAACGGCATTCCTGTTTGACACAGGGTTTACAAAATAATCCATTCTTAGGACTTCAAGTACTTTATTTGGATTAAATTGTAGTTAAGTAACTAATGCACTACAAAATAATGTAACACCTCAACCACTTTATAACTATGCAAAAACGCTGGGAATTGACAGAATACGATGTAACCGAAGCTACAGAACTGCATCAAGCACTAAAAATTCATCCTATTTTTTGTCAACTCTTAGTTCAAAGAGGCATCAATAATTTTCAGGATGCCAAACGTTTTTTTAGACCACAATTATCCCATCTACACGATCCTTTTTTGATGAAAGATATGGAAAAAGCCGTTCAGCGAATTGGGCAAGCCATTATCAAAAAAGAAAATATACTTATTTATGGCGATTATGATGTAGATGGCACAACGGCTGTTGCTTTATTGTATCGCTTTTTATCCAAGTACCATACGCTATTACACTACTACCTTCCCGATCGTTATAAAGAAGGTTATGGAATCTCCACCAAAGGAATAGAATACGCCATTCAAGAAAACTGCTCTTTAATCGTTGCCTTAGATTGTGGCATAAAGGCGCATGAAGCCATCCAATTTGCCAATCAGAACCAAATAGATTGCATCGTTTGTGACCATCATCTTCCAGATGAACAGTTGCCTAATGCTTATGCCATCCTCAACCCCAAACAAGCCGACTGTGATTACCCTTACAAAGAATTAAGTGGCTGTGCAATTGGGTTTAAATTGATTGAAGGTTTTGCTCAATTGTATCAAATTTCTTTTGAGCAAAATGTACAGCCTTTTTTAGATTTGGTGGCGATCAGTTTGGCCTGTGATTTTGTTCCGCTTACAGGAGAGAATAGAGTTTTGGCTTATTATGGTTTGCAGCAACTCCATCAACAGCCAAGACTCGGCATAGCAATTTTGCTGAACTCATTCCCCCAAAAAGAACAATACAACATTAGAGATCTTGTATTCGGTATTGGTCCCCATCTCAATGCAGCAGGTAGAATATTGCACGCAAATAAAGCCGTAGAATTATTAATTGCCACAGAAACAGTAGCCGCAAAAAAGGTAGCGCAACAGCTCATCAATGCCAATCAAGAACGTAGAGATATTGAGCATGATATTATAATAGAAGCCAAAAAAATGATTCAGCAGGACATTGCCTTTGGAGAAAAAAAGGCAGTTGTTCTATTTAATGAAAATTGGCACAAAGGAGTCATTGGGATTGTCGCCTCCAAAATGGTAGAATCTTACCACAAACCCAGCATTATTTTTACTTTATCCAATGGAAGAATCGTTGGTTCTGCCCGCTCTGTTCATGGTTTTGACATTTATCAGGCGATTGCTCAGTGCGAGGATTTATTAGTGAATTATGGAGGGCATAAATATGCCGCAGGTTTGACCTTAAAGCCCATCCATTTAGAGGACTTTATACAACGCTTTCAAACCATTGTTGACCAATCCATATCTCCTAACTTAGAACAGCCCACTCAATATATTGATGCCGCAATTGAGTTTGAACATATCAATGAAAAATTTTGGCAATTACTGCAACAGTTTGCCCCTTTTGGTCCTCAGAATATGCGTCCTGTTTTTATCTCCAAACATCTCAAAGACACAGGTTATTCCAAACTACTAAAAAATCAACATCTAAAATTGGTCATTCAACAAAAAGAAGGCTCAACAATGGAGGGTATTGCCTTTGGTTTGGGGCAACATTTTTCCAACTTACAAGCTCAAAAACTCTTTGAGTTGTGCTATGTTTTAGAAGAGAATACCTTTAGGGGGCGTTCTAAATTGCAATTGAATGTAAAAGCTATGCGTTTTCGCTCTTAAACAATCGTTCGCAATAATTTAAAAGCACTGTTAAACCATTACGATGTTCGTTCCAAGAATTCTGCTTCTAGACTTTTTTGGCGCACCTTCAGATGATTTAGCACTACTCCTTTTTGAAACAGTATTTTATTTAAATCTGTAGGAGAGTTTTCTGCCGCCATTTTTAATTCCAAAATGGAACCATCCACCCTTAAATCGGTAACAAAATTTATGTCAGACAATGCCCTTTTAAGGGTTTCTAAATCTTCTGCACCAACCTCGATAATTGGCTCATTACTCAATATATCTGCCACACTCCCAGCCGCAATTAGGTCACCATACTTTAAAATCGCAACATGATTGCAAACCTTTTCCACCTCATCTATAATGTGGCTTGCCAATAGAATCGTTTTTCCACGGGCACCAATCTCAATCAATAGATTACGCACCTCAACAATCCCCTGTGGATCCAAACCATTGGTTGGTTCATCAAAAATCAATACTTCTGGATCTCCAATCAACGCTCCAGCGATGGCTAATCGCTGTTTCATTCCCAAAGAGTAGGCTCGAAAAGGAGAATCTACCCGTCCCGTTAAGCCCACTAAATCAATCAATTCAGGAATTTGTTTGGCATCCGTTTTTTTGATGTGAGCCACAATTTCTAGGTTCTTTTGAGCATTCATATAAGGGTAAAAATTGGGCGTTTCCAAGATAGCCCCTATTCGTTGACGTGCCTTAGCAGAGGGGGCTTGATCAAACCAAGTGTAGTGACCATTGGTGGGATGAATAATTCCCAGCACCATTCCCAATGTAGTTGTTTTTCCACTTCCATTGGGGCCTAAAATGCCATAAATATTACCTTTTTCAATCGTCAAATTAAGGTTATCTACTGCCTTAAGTGTTTTATTGTAAACTTTGGTTAAATTATGCGTTTGTAAAATGCTCATCGTTGTATAGTTTGGTTGAGAATGGGTCTTAAGTAAGTTGTGAATATAATGAATCCCAAGGGCAAAAGAAATCAATTAAAAAAATAAGCGTCCTCTTTTTTCATACTGTATCAATCGATCAATCTCATTTAGACAATAATATCCTGTATTTTGACACTGCTGCAAACAAATTTCTTGGCACAAAAGAAATGGGGTTATCCCTCAAATCGATTTCCTCTAAATGAGGCAATTGCTCTAGAATATCGATAGCAGGAAACGTTCGGAATCCGCAACCTCTTAAATCCAATTTTGACAAATGAGAAAAGGCAGGCAAAGATTGGGGCAATTCCTTTAGTTTGGATAGCCTACCTAGAACAATCGTATTTTGATTTATAAATTGTTCTAACCAAATTTGCGTTTCTTCCTCTCCTAAATAAGCCAACAAGTAAGTATAAGCAACACCATGTTTATCAAATAAATAATGGGCAATTTTTAGTCCCTCCCACGCATCGGTTTGACTGGTAATATTTTTAATCCCCTGAAAAATAGCATGCTCACTTTTATTGGGGGTATAAAATTTAAAAGAAGCACTGGGGAGTGTAATTTGCTCAAAATTGGGAATTCTACGATAAAACAACGCCTTCAAATCATTGCGCAAGCTTGTATTGCCTGCCGTAATTTGCGTATAAGCCATCAGCAATTCAGTCAACATATCGTCCAATAAGGCATTGTCTTTGGCGAGTTGTATTGCCAAGGCTATGTTTTCATTTTGACCACTCCTCAATAAATTTAAAATTTTGTCTCGATGCTCCTCCAACCAATTTGTTGGTTGTTTGGGAGATAAAAAAGCCAGGGCTGTTCTCTCCGAGACAAAAAACAATTGGTCGTGCAAGGATGTTAACATCTGCTTCGTAATGGATTTGCCCAATACGATATGGGTAGTAGCAGCCGTGACAACCGTACTAATTGATGCTGGCTCTAAAGCATCTAAATCCATCCATGCCGTTTTTCCTAAAATAGCAATTTTACTCCTTTCATTGAGTTGACCAGCACAAGTATTGATAAGATAAGCCCTTACCGCTTGAGAAAAAGCTACATAATTAACCAACAACAAAGGCAAAACATTTGCTACTGCTCCCTTGTAATTTGGGGTAAACAAAATTCCAAAGGCTGCCTTTTTTACCTCCAAACTAGCTTTCTGTTTTTTAAGATGTCGAAGCACCTTAAATAACAATTCTAGTTTGGAATTTGGCAATTTTAATCGAAAAGCCAAATCCAGTTTTTCAATTTGCTCCAACTGCTCCAGTTCTAACAAGACCTCTGGAAAAATGTCAAAGTGATTAGAGGTACAAACCAACCATTTTAATCCTTTTAATTCTCCCATCGTTAAGGGCAATTTTTTGAGTGGATTAAAGCCCAAATCGAGCACAACTAAAGCCTTTAATGCATTAATTTGGTCTGGTAAAGCTTGAATTTGGTTTCCCTTTAGTTTTAAGACTTTCAGTTTGGGCAACTGTGTAAGAACAGGCAAAAAAGCTGTTAATTGATTGTTGGACAAAATCAAGACTTCTAATGCTTGGAGCTTTGCCAAACCATTGGGAATTGTTTGTAGCTGATTGTTAGAAAAATCCAAATACCTTAGCCGCTCTAGTTTTTTGATTTCCTCAGGTATTATTTTTATCTTATTATAACTAAGGTCTAATTTTTCTAGTTTAGGGCATTCAAAAACAGCCTTAGGGATAGTGTCTAGCCCTAGGTTGTTATAATATAATGTATTTTGACTGTAAATATTAGATTGATCCCTTGCCATAATGATGATTAAAAATACTGTTTTTTATGTGAAAAATCATTCTTATTCGTCTACAATTCTTTTATATTTGTTTGGTTTTCTGTTTGTGAATACCGCAACTTCATTTACAACTCTTCACTATTCATAAAAATATCCTTGCATGAAAAATATCCTTCTTCCAACTGATTTTTCTAAAAATGCTGAAAAAGCACTAGATCTTGCTTTGGCGCTAGCACGCAAATTTGATGCAGCCTTACACATTATCCATACTTATCATGTTACTTCTCATGCTGGACACCTTGCCAATGTATCTCGTGTCATTAAAGAAGATAGAGAAAAAGAGATGCAAGAGTTTATAGAGAGCATCAAAGCCAATCTTACAACAGAAGTTGAAGTAACAGGACGCTGTAGAAAAGGCTATCCTGTAGAGGTAATAGAAGCTGAAGCCAACAAAGTCTCCGCAGATTTGATTATTATGGGAACCTTAGGGGCTTCTAATTTGGGCAAAAAGCTGATGGGGAGTACCGCTAGTAATTTGATTAAAAATACTAAGTTTCCTGTTTTAGCAGTACCTAAAGATACGCATTATTCCGATTTAAATAATGTTGTAGTAGCAATAGATGCGTTAACCATGACCGTTATGGATACGCTCAACCCAATGATTGATATTGCGCAACAATCCAAACTAGATATTGATCTAGTCCATGTATCAAGTCAACAGCTTCACACGGATATAGATCCAACCATCAAAGAATACCTCAACAAATTAGCCATCAATCATTCTTATACTAAAATACAGTCTGATGATTTGCTAAATAGCATTTTAGATTTTGCGCATGAAAAAGGCAACAGTATTTTGTGTTTGGTTTCTCGTCAACGCAATTGGTTTGAAAACTTATTCCATTCTAGCATAAGCCAACAAATCGCCTTAAAATCTGATTTGCCCTTATTGGTGCTCCAAGAAGAAGACAGTGCTAGCTAGGTAAGAAAATCAACAAAAACTTTTCTAACCGTTTGCGTTCCATTTGTTAAAAAATGCTAATTTTTTAGCAAATGGAACTATATATTTCATTTGATAGTTTGTATATTGGTTTCTATCAGTACTTGTTTACTCCTGTATTAACCAAACAGTTAAACAAGTAATAAGAATTGATACATTTTGTTCATCGTAACTAATTTATTCCCATTACAAGGTATTAGTTATTCAAAAAATACAACTTATGTCAACCAAATATCAAAATTCAAATACCCAGGCTTTTGCCACCTTAGCATGGATTTCTTTTGGAGTTTCTTTTATAGGAATGATTATCGGACTGATTTACCTCCAAATGGACATCTACCAAAAAGCATTTATAGGCATGACCTATCTATTTAGTTTATCTTCTTGTTTTGTTTTAGCCAAAGTAGTTCGAGACAAACAAGAAGGGGAAGATTATGTCAAAAAAATTGAACATGCTAAAACAGAGCAAATGATTAGCAAGTATATCAGTTCAGATGAAAAATAAATAAATTACACGCGTTCCCCACGAAGTAGTAATTCGATGCTCTTAGCCAGTGGTTAAGAGCATTTTTTGTTACTTATACGAAATTGAGTGTAAAGCCACTGCAATTTGGGCTGCTAATTGAGCATTGTTATAAACCAATTCAATATTAGATGCCAAACTCTTTCCAGTGGTCAATTCCTTGACTTTTGCCAACAAAAAAGGAGTACTTTCTTTTCCTTTTATCCCTAAGCGATTAGCTTCAGCTATTGCAATGGCGATATTCTCCATCATATAATCGTAATCCAGTTGTTTATCCGCAGGAATTGGATTGGCAATTACAACGCCTCCTTGCAAGTTCATCCCCCACTTAGTTTGAAGAAAATGAGCAATTTCAGTTGCATTCTCTAAGCGATAATCTACGTTAAAACCACTTTTCTGAGTATAAAAAGCAGGTAACTCAGCCGTTTGATAACCAATAACAGGAACCCCATGTGTTTCTAGATACTCTAAGGTTAACCCTAAATCCAGTATTGCTTTTATCCCTGCGCAAACAACCGCAACATTAGTTTTAGCTAGTTCTTGTAAATCTGCCGATACATCAAACGAAGTCTCAGCACCACGATGTACGCCCCCTATTCCTCCTGTAGCAAAAACCTTAATCCCTGCCATTTCTGCCGCAATCATAGTAGAAGCAACAGTAGTAGCGCCATCTATTTTTTTGGACAACAAATAAGGAATATCCCTTCGGCTAGCTTTTATTATTTTTTGTCCAGCTTTCCCCAAGTATTTCACTTCTTCTTGAGTTAATCCTACCTTAAATTTACCATTAAGAATAGCAATTGTAGCAGGAATAGCACCATTAGAACGTACAATTTGCTCCACGGCTAGGGCTGTTTCCATATTTTTGGGAAAGGGCATTCCATGAGAGATAATAGTAGATTCTAACGCCACAACAGGTTGATTATTTTGAATAGCCCGTTGTACCTCTGAGCTAATCTCTATGTACTTTTTCATTTTTTTTAAGCTTTAAATTAGGTTTTTAATAGGGACAATTTAGTTGAAATACATCCTTATAGAAGAACCAATCATAAGTTTTTCAGAAAAACTATTCTACCTCTTGTCAAAAGTAAGTTATAATAGCTTTTGTTTCTTAAAAAGTAGATTTTTTACCTTTTTAATTTTATTTTTGTTGTTGAACAAAAATAAACAATGTGTGTGTGTGTTTTAGTTTTTATCGTTTAATTTGTTACCAAACAAAATCAATCTTATTATGAGCAGTACTTCTCTTTTACGTTACAAAGCCGATTATAGAACATTGGTATTTGTAGCAGCTTATTATATTATAGCCTATGGAGGATTTATTACCTATATGCTCAACCCTGAACTACGTACTTGGACAGTCATGGCACCTTGGGTAATTGTTACCGCATTTTCTTCCTTTGCCTGTGCCGTTATCGTCCACAACACCATACATGCTCCTATCTTCCACAAAAAATCACATAATAAATGGTTCCAATTTGTCCTAAGTTTAGCTTATGGATATTCTGTTAGTGCCTATGTACCTGGTCACAACTTCAGCCATCACAAAGAAGTGCAATCAGACAAGGACAATATGCGTACCTCCAAGGCACGTTTTAAGTGGCATTTTCTCAATCAACTTTTATTTTTCTTTATCGTAACTCCCGATTTGTTAAAAGCAGAGAAGAAGTTTGTTGCTAAAATGAAAAAAGATAAACGAGATTGGTACAACCAATGGCTCGCTGAAATGATTTTAGTTAATGTTGTTCGCATTGGGTTGTTATTTGTTAACTTTCCTGCGGCTTTGCTCTTTATTTGGGGACCACACATTTATGCTGCATGGGGAATTGTGGGTACTAATGTCTGGCAACATGATGGTTGTGATATAGAAGACAAATACAATCACTCTCGTACTTTTACGGGTGGACTTTTGAACTTCTTTTTGTTTAATAATGGGTATCATGGTGCTCATCATGATCGTCCATCAATGCACTGGAGTTTATTGCCTGCTTACCACGAAAAAAATATTGCTCCATATATCCATCCCAACCTTAACCAAAAAAATATGATTACTTATTTGGTAAAGGCTTATATTTACCCAGGAAAACGAGTAAATTATGATGGTAGCCCTTACGTTCTAGAACCTGCAGTTCCTGATGTTGATTGGGTAGCAGAATTGAGTGTTATAGATCCTGCCCATAAATACGACTTTGGGGCGGAGGCTAGTTCTATTGATGATATTCTACAAACAACAGAGATAAAAGAAACAAGCAAAGTTGTTTAATCCTGTTAAAATAATGATCTGTTTATGAAAATATAACGTGTTATAACTCTGTAGAGTTGTAACACTTTTCCTCATTTATCTAGGCTCTAATTCCATTATCCTCTTTTTTGGGCACTGAGTTTGTGTAGGTCTTTTGGTATATTTTTTATAAAAAAAGGATTTGTTTTTTTTACGCTCTAATTCCTACTTTTCATACTCCAGAATTCTATTTATTTAATCATAGCAATATGATTATCAAGACATAATTTAAAAACATTAAATATGAGTACATCCCTTTTACGCTATAAAGCCGATTCCCGAACATTAGCCTTTGTAGTTAGTTACTATCTCTTGGCTTATGGAGGGTTCTTTCTATTTGATTATTTTTATGAATCTTCTTTTTGGACCATTCTAATCCCACTTTGCATTGCAACCTGTGTGGTTTGTTTTTCTACTGCTGTTATTATTCACAATACAGTGCATGCCCCTATTTTTGTCAAGAAGTCGCACAACAAAATCATGCAATATGTACTGAGTTTTTGTTATGGGTATTCTGTAAGTGCTTTTGTTCCAGGGCATAATTTCAGCCATCACAAAGAATTAGAAACCCCAAAAGATGTCATGCGTACCTCCAAAGCACGGTTCAAATGGCATTTATTAAATCAATTATTTTTCTTCTTTTTAATTACCAGCGGAGCCTTAAAGTTTGAATTAAAATGGGCGGCAAAAATGAAAAAAGAAAAGCCAGAGTGGTATCGCCAGTGGCTACTCGAATCAATCCTAGTTAATGTACTCAAAATAGGAGTACTTTTTATTAACTTACCTGCTGCCATTCTATTCATTTGGATTCCTCATTTCTATGCACTTTGGGCATTGATGGGCGTTAATTTGTGGCAACATGATGGTTGTGACCCTAATCACAAATACAATCATTCTCGTACGTTCACAGGCAAAATAATGAACTGGTTCTGCTTTAACAATGGGTATCACGGAGCACATCATGATCGTCCAAGTTTACATTGGAGCTTGTTACCCGCCTACCACGATAGATATATAGAGCCTTATATTCACCCCAATTTGAGTGTGGACAATATGCCTAAATATTTCTGGAAAGCTTATATCTATCCTGGAAAACGAATTAACTACGATGGAACACCCTATGTATTGGCTCCCAAAGTAGCCGATCAAGATTGGACAGAAGATATTTTCATGGGCGACCGCTCTCATAAATTTGATTTTGGAGCAGAATCTGCTTCTGTTGAAGAAATGTTACAAATTACAGAAGTCGTCGAAAAAGAAGTAAACGAAGAATTTCATAGTGTTGTTTAATAACAAGTTTTGTGAAATGCTAAAAAAATTCCTTCTTGCAGTAGTGGGTCGGATATAAGTTGTAAGTAGAAAGTCGTATGTTTTTATTTTAACGATAAAAAACATACGACTTTCTACTTAAAGCGCTACTAGTATTGGGTCGAGCACCTGCGGGGTATCAAGGCATTCTTATTGCTTAAGTGTACTGTTCTCGTTGTACAAAATAATGAAATTTAGGATTGTAAAATAAGTACAAGTACTGCTCTTCTCCTATAAAATCCAATACTCTTACCTGTCCAACAAATAATAAAGCCTCCCCGTCTAAATCCACTGGGGTTTCATCTCTTTGCACCCAAATGGGGGAGCTGCCAAAACGCTTGATCAAAAAGTTCAAATTTTCATTAGCAGGCAGTAGGTTCATTAAACCATGTTCCTGATAATCCTGCACAAAGCGTTCGTATTTTTTATTGGCCTTTTGTTGATATTTTTGGTAGGGTGCTGATATTTCCAACATTTTCGCTTTTGCCTGCAAATCATATTTTCCCTCTATGCAATCAAAACCCAATGAATAATCGCCACAATAAGAGGTATAATATCGCATATAATCTACCTTTTCTTCAGGCTCTCGGTAAACATAGACAAAATGAGCATAAAAATCCCAAGTGGGATTGAGCAACGCCATTTTAATAGAACAGAGTGGAAAAAACACGCTGTTATGCAAGGTTGAAACGGTCTCAAACACCAATTCTCGATCAGGAAAAAGCAGCACATCCGATTCCTCAATGGCTATTCCAGTATGCTGAAATAAAAAGCCAGCTTCTTCATTTGCTTTTTTCCTTTTCTTAAACCATTTCATAAGGGCAATTGATTAGCAACCTAATAACTCTCTAGCGTTCTCCTTGGCCACATCAGAAGGAGGATTACCACTCAACATTTTAGCAATTTCTAAGATGCGTTCCTGCTGGTTCAATTCGCTAACAAACGTAGTGGTTTTGTTTCCAGTTACTTTTTTACGAACAAAATAATGGGTATTGGCTTTTGCTGCAATCTGAGGAGAATGAGTGATCGAAATCACTTGATGCTCAGAAGACAATTGTTTCAAAATAATCCCCATTTGCAAGGCCACCTCTCCCGATACTCCAGCATCAATTTCATCAAAAATTAAGGTTGGCAATGGAATGGCACTCGCCACCAATGATTTGATACAAAGTGCCAGACGAGATAACTCCCCACCAGAAGCTACCCCTTTAATTTCTTCTAGGCGGCTCCCTTTATTGGCTGCAAATAAAAACCTCAAACGATCGGTTCCTGTAGGCGTAAATTCTTGGGTTGAAACAATTTCTACCTCCAAACGAGCATACTGCATAGAGAGCTGTGCCAATAATTTTTGTACCGATTTTTGGAATTTGGTGGTTACTTTTTGGCGACGCTGAGACAAGCGTTTTCCTAGGTCCAATAGTTTTTGCTCCTGCTGTTTGATTTGAGTATTTAAGGCTTCCATTTGTTCTGAAATATCTTCAAAGCCTCCCAATTTTTCCTCCAATTCACTTCTCAATTGAATCAACTCTTCGTCGTTCTGAACATGGTATTTATTGGCTAAATTAAACAAAATCGATAAACGCTCATTAACCTCTAGCAAACGGTCTCCATCGTGTTCTGTATCTTCTGCAATGACATGAAACTGATTGCCAATTTCTTCCAATTCTAACACAAGAGAATCAAACTGCTCCAAGATTTGTGGCAATTTAGGGTGAAATTCGACCAAATTGGCCGCCGAATTGGAAAGATCGGTTAATTGGCTACACACGGAATTTTCATTTTCGGTAATGTGCATGGCCGCACCGCCCAAAATACGCTGAATATCTTCTGCATTGTTAAGGCGTTTTTGTTCCATTTCGAGGGCTTCCATTTCGCCCAACTTCAATTCTGCCTCTGTGAGTTCATTCAGTTGATACGTCAAAAAATCGGTTTCCTTATTGGCATCCTGGCTTTGTTTAATCAAACGAGCCAAAGCACGCTTACTTTCTTCATAAGCTCTAAATTCCGTTTGGTATTTGCCCAACAACTTTTTATTGTCTGCAATGGCATCGATTACTCGAACCTGAAACAGTGGGTCGTGAATATCCAAGGTGTCAAATTGTTGATGCAAATCAATGAGCTTATTGCTCAACTCTTTTAAAACGCCCAAACGAACAGGCGTATCATTAACAAAAGCTCTTGACTTTCCAGAAGGGGTAATTTCTCGGCGAATGCAGGTCTCTTCTTCATAATCCAAATCATTGGCTTCAAAAAAATCTTGCAAACCGTAAGGAGATACGTCAAAAACGCCTTCTACAATACATTTGCTATCTTGCTGATAGAGTACTTTGGTGTCTGCACGTTTGCCCATAATCAGCCCTAAGCCGCCTAGCATAATGGATTTACCTGCTCCTGTTTCACCAGTTATAATCGTCAAATTATTGGAAAAATTAATCACCAATTCCTCTATGATCGCATAATTTTGGATCGTTAATGTCCGAATCATTTCTGAAGTTGAGTTTGTACAAAATAATTTTTGTAAAGCAGTTCCCCCACAACACGACAATTCATCCACTAATTTTTTTGAAAGAATAATTCTAGTCTTACCCCATCAAAAAATATCAACTGCTTTACAAAAATACAAAAATGTGCTACAAATGACACAAATTGTTTTAAAATATTTTTTTTAGTCGCCTTTTTATAGGCGAATCATCGCTTTACAAAAGGTTTGGTTACTGCTTCTTTTTCTGTTTTTAGGGTCAGATAATAGGTTCCTGCTGTTAATTTTTGAACATTGATTGTTCGCTGTTCCGCCGTTATACTTTTGGCAGTTGTTATAGAAAGAACCCTTCCTTTTACATCCGTAAGAATATATTGTAATGTACTGGGTTCTTTTAATGCCACCTCTATATTTAACAGCTCATCCGTAGGCGTTGGATAAATAGAAAAATCGATCGTTGTTGATTCCAATTCCTTTGTTCCAATATAGCAAGACGAACTACTATAAATACCAATTGAAGGAGTTAAGCCCAGACCAAATCCCTGTGGATTGATTGTACTATTCCCTAAAGAATCCCTTGTTAATAAAAATGAAGACTGTGGAATAATTGCTGTTGGGCTTGTCGAAAGGGTATTTAGAGCATAATTATAATTGTCAGCTCCAAACCAAACTCCTGTACTATCGTTAAATAAAACCCCATTCCCAAATAAGGAGGGATACTGCATAATAGAAACCATGTAAAAACCCTTGTTCAAATCTAAAATTGAACCACCTGTTACAACATCCACCAATACATCAGAAGTAGCCATTCCATAAGTTCCCAACGCCTGTGTTGTCCCCAATCCAGTCAGATGAACAATTCCTATCCCAATTTGGGTTAGTTCTGATGTTTTATCAAACCAGCCATTCCCATCGTCTACAAATTCATAAAGATTGACCGCTAAAATCAAAGAACTATCACCACTATAATTTGAAGGAAGATAATACCGAAAATCGACCGAATCAATTCTAATTTCATCACCTGACCAGCCCAAAGCGCTAATAGGATTGTAAAACAAGGCACCATATTCAAAAGAAACCAAGGTGCTGTCTTTCGGAAAAACAGCAGTAGTCGCCAATACTTTGTCATCGTTGGGATTTAGCCTAGCCTTTGACTCATAATATTGCTTGCGACAAGCCACTGTAGCAGCAAAGGCACGATTAGAATTCAGCCGATGATAAATGGTGTCGTTATCATCAAAGGCATCGGTGTGCAAATGCTCTACCCAATATTTCACAATATACTCCCCCGATCCATACCATCCAAAATTAAAATTGCCCAATGTTTTTTGCCCCACAACACTGTTTTCACCTCCTGCTTGTAGGGTATCGTTATCCAAATAAATGGTATCGGAATAAATAGAAGACGTATAAAACCCAAAATCTGTCAGATGGTCTATTTCTAGTATTATTCTAGCTGAATCATTGGGATAAAGGCTTTTTGAGCCATAATTAATGGCTCTTAAGCCCCAAGACCACTGATTTCTTGCAATGGGATCGTTATAACTATGCCGCAGATTATTAGTTGATAAATAGCGACTATTGCAGATTTTTATATAATCTCCTTGCTCTGCTAATACGGTACTATTTGGATTGGGACGAGCAATGGCAAGATCATAATCGGGTGCTAATTCTACGGATAGATCATCTATCATTGCATAATAATTGGCTCCCTCAAAGAGAAAACGAATTCGGCAACTGTCTAAAGTAGCAATTCCCGTGGTAAGAGTAGGAAAATAAGCTCGTACCCACCCAGCAGTATTGGAATCTTGTAATAGAGTAAGCGCTAATTCTGGCGACCAAGTTGTGCCATCATCCACAGACATTGAAACCGTCCATTTAGTAAGTTCTTCTATTCTGTATTGGGAAAAAAAGCGAAGCAATAAGCTGCTGTCCATATAACCACTTAGATCTATTCTAGGAGAAATAAGTAGCCCTTTATGTGGTGATAATGAGCTTCCCATACCGCTGTTATTCAAATAATCTGAATCAAATATAGCAAGCCCGTCTGACTGTGAAGGAGAAGGCATTGGAATACTATCTAGGGCATTTACTCCTTGTGAATAGCCCAAATTGCTCCTTGTCCAATAGGCATTCCCTGGTAGCGTTGCCCCTCCATCTTCATAAATGGACAAAGCTGTCCAAGTGGTTGGATCGTAGTTCCCTGTGGTTCCTGTTGTTGTAAAATTGGTTTGAAATCGCCCTTCTGCATTTCCAATGGTAGCCCCTGCTCCCCAAATCTTTGTTTGAGCAAAGGATTTTGTCAGGCTACAGTGATAGATCATCAATATGGATAATCCAATAAGTGTTGTTCTTTTCATTTGATACTTTTTGTACTGTTTGGTATTTTTTTTAGATATAATTAAATATAATACTTCGTGGATTACTCGCTACGCTCATGAGATAGTTTTTTAGTTTTTCTTCAAAAAACATAAAAAAGCAGTGCCTTTCCTTTTGCAGCTTTTAGCTGCAAGCTGACGCAGCTCACTATCGCTCGTACATTAAATTGATTATCAAAGTTTTAACTTTTTCACCAACAAAAGCATACCTTATTGATAATCAATCTAATGCGATTTTACCACGAAGTAATGTAAATAAGAAGCCATAGATTTTTGCAACAATCTCACCGCTTCAAAAACTCCTCACTCCCAATCAACACCCCCTCCTGCCTTAGCTCCAAGATGTAAACCCCAGCCTCCAAATCATATACGGGTAGGATATACGTTTTGTCCGATTGGTCGTAGGTCTTATACTCCTTTAAGAGGCGACCTTGTACATCCAGCACTCGAAAGCTTAAATCTTCTTGGGGGCTAGGATTGTAATAATGGACATTTAAATAGTCGGTTGTGGGATTGGGATAGAGCAGTAGATTTAGAGCAGCAGGTCTTTGAGTAGGCAATACTCCCGATACCAAATGACAACCTGGTACCAAACAGCCCTCTTCGTCTAGTTTTAGTAACCAGCCTTGTTGATGAACGCCTGTCCCTATAATATTCGCTTCTCCACAAATCAAAAAACCACCATCTGGCGTTCGCTCTGCATCGTAAATGGTGTGTTCGGAATTGGCTGTATTGAGGTACTCATATTCTCGACTCCAAATACTATCTCCATCTGGAGATAATTTTACAACTCTACCATGAATGATATAATGAGTAGGGTTGGGTTGGGGATATACTCTAGAGATTGTTCCAAAGGCTACTAAACTAGAATCTTCTAATTCTATTATTTTATCAAATGCTGCCCGATCATGTATTGGAGAACGCAATCTTTTTCCCCATAAAAAATTACGAGCACTATCCAATTTATACACATAGCCATCATGGATAAATCGACTGGAAATCCCATTTGTATTTAATACTTCCCCTCCCCATGCAGAAGCAATAACCCAACCTCCATCTTTACTTTTTATTAAATCATTAACTCCATGAATTTGTTGTGTATTGGGACTTTGATATACCCATACACTATTCCCTAGGCTGTCTATTTTTTCTAGCTTGCTCCGTACCGTATAGTTTATATTTACACCACTTAAATTATCTTGCTGATAACCGATTATATAACTATTGTCACTATCTACATATACACAGGGTGTATGTTCTACATAGTCTATCGTACCTCTTGTTATATTCAGTTCCTCATTACCGTCACTATCTATTTTTAAAATACCAATATCACTTGCTCCCTGTGAGCTATGAATTGAACTAACAATTATATAATTACTATCCAAAGTAGCCCTCACATCATCAGGTCTTATTGAATAATTCCACGAATGAGGATTAGCATAAAAACTAGACCACACTAAATTTCCCTGAGTACTATATTTCAACACTCCTCCCATCATTTTTAACTGATTGTCATATCGATAAGCAGACAAAATCAAAGCACCATCATAATTCGTTTGTAAAGAAGGTGCCCATGTCTCATTAGTATAAAAACTGTCTAATAAGATTTTACTAAAAATGATCTGACCCAAGGTATCTGTTTTTAAAAATAAGGTTGTCTTTCCACTATTAATCGTATCTCGAACAAAACCAATCACATAATAACAAGAATCTGTCGCTTCTAAACTTGTTAAAATCGTATTCCCATCCCCTAACTGCATCCGTTTATTAAAAGTTGTAATCTGCCCAATACTATTATAGCAAAAAAAACAACCCAATAATATATAAATTAATTTCATAAGAAATAAGATAAAAGCCTATTTCTACGCTAGGTGGAAATAGGCTATTCATTAAATCCTTTACCCCTTCAAAAACTCCTCACTCCCAATCAAAGCCCCCTCCTGCCTTAGCTCCAAGATATAAACCCCAGCCTCCAAATCATATATGGGGAGGATATACGTTTTGTCCGATTGGTCGTAGGTCTTATACTCCTTTAAGAGGCGACCTTGTACATCCAGCACTCGAAAGCTTAAATCTTCTTGGAGGCTAGGATTGTAATAATGGACATTTAAATAGTCGGTTGTGGGATTGGGATAGAGCAGTAGATTTAGAGCAGCAGGTTTTTGAGTAGGCAATACTCCCGATACCAAATGACAGCCTGGTACCAGACAGCCCTCTTCGTCTAGTTTTAGTAACCAGCCTTGTTGATGAACGCCTGTCCCTATAATATTCGCTTCTCCACAAATCAAAAAACCACCATCTGGCGTTCGCTCTGCATCGTAAATGGTGTGTTCGGAATTGGCTGTATTGAGGTACTCATATTCTCGATTCCAAATACTATCTCCATCTGGAGATAACTTTACAACTCTACCATGAATGATATAATGAGTAGGGTTGGGTTGGGGATATACTCTAGAGATTGTTCCAAAGGCTACTAAACTAGAATCTTCTAATTCTATTATTTTATCAAAACTTGCAGCATCATCTATTGGTGAGCGAAACCGTTTACCCCACAAAAAATTTCTTGCACTATCCAATTTATACACATAACTATCGTGTAAAAAAGTACTCCATGTCCCTGTAGCTCCTAACCTTTCATACCCCCATGCAGAAGCAATAACCCAACCTCCATCTTTACTTTTTATTAAATCATTAACTCCATGAATCTGTTGTGTATTGGGGCTTTGATATACCCATACACTATTCCCTAGGCTGTCTATTTTTTCTAGCTTGCTTCGTACCGTATAGTTGATATTTACACCACTTAAATTATCTTGCTGATAGCCGATTATATAACTATTCTCATTATCTACATAGACACAGGGGGTATGTTCTACATAGTTGGGTTGGATAGACGAAATATGCCATTCTTTATTTCCATTTTTATCCAACTTTAACACAGATATATCACTTACTCCCTGTGGATGACTGACGCCACTTACTACTATAAAACCACTATCCAATGTTATTTTCATATCATCTGTACGTATATACTTTTCGCCAAAGTAAAGATTGGGGTATAAATATTTTTCAATTAATACTCCATCGGTATTGTACTTTAATACTCCTCCTTTCATTGAACTACTATCATCTATATAATACCCTGATACAACGAAGTTATCATCTACATAACTCTGTAAAGAGGGTTCCCACGTTCCATACAGCCCTAAAGAATCATAATACACATAACTACATAAGGGATTCCCTAAGGTATCAAATTTAGAAAAAAGAGCCCCTACTTGGCAATATAAGCTATCTCTAGCCACCCCTGATATATATATACATGAATCCGTTACTTCTAGACCTGTTAATATGGTATTTCCACAGCCCAATTGAACTCGTTTATTAAAAGTTGTAATCTGCCCAATACTATTATAGCAAAAACAACAACCCAATAATATATAAATTAATTTCATAAGAAATAAGATAAAAGCCTATTTCTACGCTAGGTGGAAATAGGCTATTCATTAAATCCTTTACCCCTTCAAAAACTCCTCACTCCCAATCAACGCCCCCTCCTGCCTTAGCTCTAAGATATAAACCCCAGCCTCCAAATCATATACGGGGAGGATATACGTTTTGTCCGATTGGTCGTAGGTCTTATACTCCTTTAAGAGGCGACCTTGTACATCCAGCACTCGAAAGCTTAAATCTTCTTGGGGGCTAGGATTGTAATAATGGACATTTAAATAGTCGGTTGTGGGATTGGGATAGAGCAGTAGATTTAGAGCAGCAGGTCTTTGAGTAGGCAATACTCCCGATACCAAATGACAGCCTGGTACCAAACAGCCCTCTTCGTCTAGTTTTAGTAACCAGCCTTGTTGATGAACGCCTGTCCCTATAATATTCGCTTCTCCACAAATCAAAAAACCACCATCTGGCGTTCGCTCTGCATCGTAAATGGTGTGTTCGGAATTGGCTGTATTGAGGTACTCATATTCTCGATTCCAAATACTATCTCCATCTGGAGATAATTTTACAACTCTACCATGAATGATATAATGAGTAGGGTTGGGTTGGGGATATACTCTAGAGATTGTTCCAAAGGCTACTAAACTAGAATCTTCTAATTCTATTATTTTATCAAAACTTGCAGCATCATCTATTGGTGAGCGAAACCGTTTACCCCACAAAAAATTTCTTGCACTATCCAATTTATACACATAACTATCGTGTAAAAAAGTGCTCCATGTCCCTGTAGCTCCTAACCTTTCATACCCCCATGCAGAAGCAATAACCCAACCTCCATCTTTACTTTTTATTAAATCATTAACTCCATGAATCTGTTGTGTATTGGGGCTTTGATATACCCATACACTATTCCCTAGGCTGTCTATTTTTTCTAGCTTGCTCCGTACCGTATAGTTGATATTTACACCACTTAAATTATCTTGCTGATAGCCGATTATATAACTATTGTCACTATCTACATAGACACAGGGGCTATGTTCTACATAGTTGGGTTGGACTGGCGCTATATCCCATTCTTTATTTCCATTCTTATCCATTTTTAACATAGATATATCACTAATTCCTTGAGGGTGCCATACTCCACTTACAACTACAAAACCACTGTCTCTTGTTAGCCCCATATCATCTGTACGTATATAATCACCTGCCACATGAGGATTAGCATGTAATCCTTGCCAAATTAAATCTCCATTTACATTATACTTTAACACTCCTCCTCTCAATCCACTAGTATCTAAATAATGGGCAGAAACCACTAAATTTCCATCCAAGCTCGTTTCTAAAGATGGTTGCCATGTCCCATACCTACCTAATGAGTCATAGATAATTTTAGCATAAATAATTTCACCCAATGTATCGAATTTACAAATTAAAACTCCTAACTCACATACCATACTATCCTTAGCTATCCCCGTCACATAATAACAAGAGTCCGTAACTTCTAAACTTGTTAATATGGTATTATTACAGCCCAATTGTAGCCGTTTATTAAAGGTAATGGTTTGACTAAAAACATTATTTACCAACAAACATATTATTACTATTAAAGTCCCCTTCATAATTTAAGGATAAATACTTCCCCCTATCATAAAATAAGGGGAAGTTCAGTGAATTATTATTTTTGAATAATCAGTTTACATACCTTAGAGCTCCCTTTTTCTGAGACCAATATGGCAAAATAAATACCCCCTGGCCAGTCTTTTGTATTTAACGTAAGATTGTTCCGATTGTTAGCAAGAATAACTTCTGCTACCGTTTTTCCTGAACTTGCCCGTACAACTAACCGCCCCTCTTTCGCCCCCTTAGGTAATTGATACGATAGATCTACCCAATTAATTGCAGGATTAGGGCTTCCCTCTAAAATGGCTTCCTCACTCGCAAAGCTAGGCTTACTATTAGTAGCAGGAATATAACGCCCTTCTATTGGACTCCTATCGGGCAAGGTTGGATAATAAAGAATCCCCTTCCGATAAAAAAAGTTTAAGATATTGCCTGCCTGTACCGCTGCAAAACCCCATTTAGTAGCAGCAATTTCTTCTAAAACCTCCACTTCCGCTTTTTCTAAGTTAGCTTCTGTTCTCCCTGCTTGGTATGCCGTATATAATAGTTGTTTTAAACGTTTATAATCGTCCTGATTGTTTAAAGCACGTTCCTCTAAGCTATATTGAGCAGGAATTGAATCGATCCATTCCAAGGCTGTATTGTACTGTCCTATCCTCCAATAATGCTCTACCAATTCATAGACCGCCTCTAAACCTGTTTTTTTCTGAATCCAAACCGCTATACTATCTTCATGGGGTAAACTATCGTTGGAATAGGCTCTAATAACTTCATTTGCCCAAAAGAAAACTTCTCGATTGGCTCCTGCCAATTCTCCTCCTTGTTCTAAGACCAAACTGCTATCTGTGGGGTCTAAATTAGAATAGTTTTCTTCCAATAGATTATAAGCTGCTTGGGTCTGGTAATAATTGGCTTTGAGCGTTGCTAGGCTTAGGGGAATTCCCTCTGCATTGGATATTTTATAAACACCTACTCCTGTATAATGATCGGCACAGAAATTTTGAGCTCCTACATTAGGTATATCAAAAGAATTCACATTAAACAATAAAGTTGGATCGGGAGATTCAGCAGAACTAACCTGAGGATCACTTGTATAATAATAAGCAATCGGAGCATTTAACTGCCCCAACGCTGGATTATAACTATAATTATAAAATTGCGCCTGAGCGGGTAAACTTTGTATGGGCGTTGATAGGGTATTTCTACTGGCTTGGCTTGGTCGTCCCTGCCTTGCACTAATACTAGCAGGAGCCGCATTGGTCATAATATTGGGTAAAACCGTAAAATCATAAGCATTGCTACTATTTTGATTGCAAAGATATTGTAAGCCACTTGCAAAAGGCCCTATTCCTGCATTCTCTCCATGCGCTAGATTGCCTCCTGTTAAATTATAATATTGATTATTTCTAATTTGGTTGCCACCAGTACCAGCATCCTCCACCCAAGAACCGAGCGTCTGGTCAGTACTGGAAGCTTGAAAGACATTTTGCTCCACAACAAAGGCTGTATTGGCAATCAAACCCAAGCCATATTCCTCTACTACATAGTGGTTGGGCGAAGCAGCAGCAAAGCCCCCAATCACAAAACTATCCCTAATAATCACGGCATGATTCTGCGCCCGTATGGTCAAGGCCTGCTCATTGTCTATAAAATTACACTCGTCTACGGTAGCGGTTAAAGGGCTAAGACTGGGACCCGTCAAGTCTAGCCCTCGCTCCAAGCCCTCAAAACGATTGCGTTTATCCAAGTACACCCACTTTCTCAACTGCGGGCTGCCCCCCAAGCTGAGTAGCCCAAAACTCCCCCCTCTAGCCGCATCGCCTACCTTATTGCTTCGCTCATCCTTGAAGCTACAGCCTTTGATCTCTGTGCCGCCGATTCCCCACATCGAGATATGCCCCAAAAAGAAGGGAATGCTGTCTTGATTAAAGGGGCGATAGGCATCATTAACCGTAAAGGTGCAATTTAATAAACTACTCTGTTCGGCTGTCGTAGAGCGATACTGCATAAAATCTATAGAACGCCAATTGTTGACAAATTCACTGTCCATTGCTCGAATTAGCCCACCTGTTCCACCTGTCCCCGCTATTATATCAGGATAATGCCCCACTTGCCAAGGGCTAATCGCATTTTTGGCGTATTCTATTCTAGAACCATTGAGCCCGATCATCCCCTGATGGCTCGGCAGTTGAGGCATTGCAGAGTTTCCCCAAACTTGAATGCCCTGCCAAGTTTGTCCGCAAAGGTTGGTAATGATACTGCCATTGACCATCAAAATCCCTCCTGTTTCGACCACAATAAGCCCCTCTTTGGGCATATTTAAGGTGATGCTGTCCAAGATTAGCGTTGCCCCTGTTTTTACTTTTATGTCCCGACTCATATTTTTGTCCGTTGACCAGATTTCAGTACCCGAAATCGTGCGGAAACTGCGATAACTAATATCCGTTTCGGCAGGCAACAAGTCCGACTCCCATACGCCACGCCCAAAGGTTGCCGCTCTGAGCTTGCCGAGGCAGTAATTGATCTTTAATTCCGTTGTTCGTACATTGGGAAAATTCTCCCCATAACGCAACCAATCGCCCCCATCTTCCCGTACATAAACCCCAACATCCGTTGCAATATACAAACGGTCTTTGGTGCCTCTTTGGTAGACAATGTTGTTAATGGGAACATTTAAATTAGCCAAGGCATTGTTGGCATCGTCATAGCTCGTCCATGTACTCCCTGAGTCGCTGGAATAGTATACTTTTATGTCCTTGCTATAGCCCGAAAAGCTCAACCACAAACGCTTTCCATCTAAGGGATCTACGGCTATTCCCGTAATGGGGTTGGGATCACTTCCTGCTGCTGTGGTATCAATGGGTAGCCCTGCATTTTTTAAGACAAAGCAGGTATCACAGCCCAAACCATTGTTAAAATAAAAGTCCGAACGCCGATTTACAGAGTTATCTCCTAGGGTCACCAAATAGGTATAATCACTGTTTTCGTCTTCAGAGAAGCCGATTTCTAAGATTCTACGATTGTCATCTGCTGCTTGATATCTTTTTAGGTTGGATTTCAGCCCCCATTTATCTAAAATGGTCTGGTAAGTCCGAACCACGCAAAAGCCTGGGGCAGATAAGCCCCCTGAACCTACTGGCTGAACCCATTGGTAAATTTGATTTACACCAGGGCTTGCTCCTATCGCATCACAATTGGTCGCATTAGAACTCAAACCATTGGGTAAGCTATCTGTAGCAGGAAAAGTATCTATGGCAACTAAAGAATCTATTCTGGTATGGGCATTCCGCAAATAAAGCTCGGTAAACCCAAAATACAAAGAATCATTTTTAGGATGATTTAACATCGGAAAGGTGCTTGGAACGTCCGATGGCAGCCATTGACCATCGGGAGTATTATTAGGACTATAAGACAAAGGGGACATTACTAAACGATGAAAACTTGTTCCATCATTTTGGCGAAAAAAAAGATCTCCACTTTGGTCATCAATTCGAGTTCCATAGCCGTCTTCACCCGCCATTTGCCCCCAACTAGTTCCATTATCTATGGTGATATTCGTCCCTACATCTTGTTGCGCTAAAGCAATTAAACTATCATTGCCTTCCCAGTCGTCAAAAGACCATATTGTAGCTACTCCTAGCCCATCGTACAAAGAAACCCAATCAGAGGTACTGCCCCCTAATGGTAATTTACTCACGCCTCCATGGGTTCCTGCAAAAATTTCACTGCCATTATTAGGACTAAAGGCAAGACTGTGTACATCTGCATGAAATGCCCCATTGGCGTAGGGCGACCAGCTACTAAAAGCTCCAGAAAAAGCAGCATAACTTCCTCTTACAACCGTACATCCATAACAAACGTGATTGGAATCAACAGGAGATACGGATATTCCTGCCCAAGCAGGTTTGCAAAGCCCTGTTTCATATAATCCTGTCCTCGTTTCTAAATGTTGCCAATTCCCAGTGTTTCGACTATAAACCAGTAGGCTCATGGCTTGATGCCTTATCAAATAAACATAAAGCAAATGAGGAGCAGCAGGCGTGGTAGCCACGTTTATCCGCTCAGGCAAAATAAGGGGAAAACTGGTATTCAAAAAAATCCAAACTGGCTCCTGTTCCCGTTAAAGCAGTCCAAGTTTGCCCACCATCTACGGACTCATAAATATTTCGTCCGCTGGCATAAACAATATCGGGATTCGTAGGATGAAATTCCAACCCTCGCCATTCTGTATCCAAGACAAAACCACCTCCTGTTGCTGCTGGTCCTACTAAAACTTGCTCCCAAGAAAATCCTCTATTCTGCGTTCTAAAGATTCCTTGACTGGTGGCAATCAAAAGAATTTGGTCATTGGTCGGATGCACAATAATATTCCGCATGGTGCCCCCCTGATTCAAAAACTTCCAATAAATCCGACTTTACCGTTCCATCAATCATCACCACTGCACTGCCATTCATCGATACCCAATGGTCATTAGCGGTATGATTAAAATATACGCCTTGGGTATGAATGGGATCTGCATTGTTAAGCACGCCTCTAAGTGGATCATAATTGGCTTGCAAACCAAAAGACGAATAACCATGATCGCCGTTTCCTGTACAGACAAATACTCGACTGCTCGATACCGCTATGCCACCAATAGAAGTCATGGGCAGCCCTCTATCTGTATGATAATTGTACCAATTTAAACCGCCATCATCCGTCCGATACAAACCGCCATAATGGGAACCTGCATAAATCGTTTGGTTGTTGACAGAATCGTAATTCGGGTGAAAGGCCAGTCGATGAATTTGTCCCATTCCCCGTCCATCACCTCCTAAATGAATGGTTTGATTCGGTCCCAATTCATCCCAATCCGATGCCAATGGATGAACAGGAGGAATGACAATAGGAGTTGTTCCTACTGGTGGCAAATTGTTGCTGTTGTTGTAAATACCGCTGTAAAGTCTGGTATAATCTAGCATTGCCTTATTCGCCCTACTCATATTGCCAGTGGGCGCTAGGCGAGGTCCCCAAGTCATCTTGTCTCGCCGTACTTGGTTGTAAATGCCACCTTCTGCGCTATCGGCTTGGTAATGCACATAAAAAGAGTCTAAGAATTGATAAAATGAAGAATCGGGGGAGATTTGGAATTGTCCAAAACCGTTGTGGAATAATAGGCAGAGCCCTATTATTAACATTTGTGGGTGTTTCATAAAAGCTAGGTTTTATTGTAAACAAATCGTGTTCTCTTTTATAATACTCCGCTGATTTTTTAGTTTTTTAGTTCGCTATGCTCATGAGAACAGTTAACAAAAAACATAAAAAAACATCTTATATTAACTTGATAATCAACCTCTTAACACTTTGGTCAATAAAAGCCTATTTTACTGATTATCAAATTGATACGATTTTCTAGCGGAGTAATGCTTTTAGCGATTGGCATAAAAAAAAGACTATCAACCTTTTACTCTAGCTTCGTGGGGTAATACAAGGTTAGGTATAAATTTTCACAATTCAAATATTTTCTATTAAAGATTCATTTTTAAACTCTATTTAATAAACTATTTTACAATTAGTTACATTGTTTTAAATTCAATAAATAAGTAAATTTAAAAAGTATAGGTAAAAAGTAATTATTGTAGATCAACAACAAATACTAAAAAAGATTACCTCTTGTAATAGTGAATGGAACATAAGCAACTAAACAAAAATCACTTCGCTGCACTACTACTACCTAATCGTGAGCCGTTGGGTGATCTAATAACCAATACTGTTAATTAGTTCCTGAATAGTCATCTGCTTATTATAAATAATATTCAAGTCATTCTCAAAACTGTTGATAGTATTAATATACGCTTCTTCTTCTATTTTAGGAACAGCTAACTGCTTCAAATCATGACAGATTGCTAACAAATCTGCTTTAAGAGCACTACTTATAGCCTGCATTGTTCCATGTTCAGAGGGGATTAATATATAAGCAAGAGCTTGATTAATAGTTGGTAAAGCACTTGTTAGATTAGTCAGAATAGGGGTAATGTCTGAGAAATACAGAACTCTACTAAGATAATAATAATCTTTAATATACTTTTCTCCCTTTGCGGTTCCCACTAGAACAGCATTCTTTACCTTGTAATATAAATCAACATCAAATTTACTAGCGACTGATGGGATAGAACTAAAAATATCGTCAATAAAACAAGTAGTTGAAGCACAATAATAGCTAATCCCATCATCTTCGCAGGTAGCTTTAGTGAGTGAGTTACAAAAGCCGTCGCAAATAGGGTCTGAGCCTCCTGGCTTATCTCTAAAATCGCTTTTAGAGACTTCTATAGAAGGAGGAGGAACCAAGCTACTCCCCATTCGATTTCTTAAATTATAAATCTCTTTTCCCTTTGTTAAATTCTGTAGAACGATATAACCTCTATGTTTCTTTTCAGGAAAAATATCTTGGCAAATAAGCCTTCCTACATCATTATAATTGACAGCTCTAATTACTTCTTTTTTTTCTGGAAAATAATTCTTTTCATCCGTTGCTATTTTATAAAGAGTATGAGTGAAGTTATTATCTGAATTGGAATACGAATAAATAGATATTGCTTTTACATTTTCTTTTCTTATCGTTCTTTGCTCTTTGTTTAGATCAATATCATAATACAAAATAGTATATACGGGATTCTGAACTTTTTCACTAATATCTAATGCTATACTTTGTTGTATGGCCAAATATTTTTGTTCCTCAAGTCGAGATATTGCCATATCGTACGGCACTTCACCATTATTTAGAGTATTATCAAATAGTTTACCATCAAAACTAAAATCATTTTGATTCCAGTTTATACTTAAAGTAGTCTTAAAATAAGGTTTTGAGCCACAGTCTTCATTTTGACACGATGCCTTGTCCATTGCTTCCTGACATGCAGTTGTCAAAAGAATTAGAAAACTTAACAAAGTTAGATTTTTCATTAGAATCTATTTTTGAGTTTTAAAATGAAATTACTTTGTGAGTACGTTCTTAGGTGAGTCAACAAGCTGGGTTTGACATACCTTGTTGTAAATTCCCCTTATTGTTTTGGTGATCTCTTAAAAGAGTCCAAAGATCGAAAGGCAAACTCAACAAACTAACAACCAGCAACTTAAATTAAGCCCGTAGAACAAAACAAGCTTACGTAGATTTTTTTTACAATTCAACTATTTTTTATTAAAAATTCATTTTTAACTTCTATTTAATGTACTATTTTACAATTAGTTACGTTGTTTTAATTTTTAACAGCCCTAATTCAAAATGTAGGGCTTTCCTATAAGAGCATGTTTACACAAAATTGTTGTATGATTATCAAATTAACGCCAAAATTGAATAACTAAAGCATTGATTTTAAGCGGTTGTATTTTTTATAAGCCCCCTCTTTTTTAACAACTTCAACAAAAAAAAGCCATGACTATTACGCCATGGCTTTTTACCCTATTTTAATATTTCATATATCCACTATCCTAGCGTAGCATGTGTTGCACTTAGGATATTTCTCACTTCCTCGGCTGTAGGCCCCTGTGCATAAACTCTTAAGACAGGCTCCGTTCCTGAAGGGCGAATCATCACCCATTTATCTTCCGACAGGTAGAATTTGTACCCATCAATTGTTTCTACACGTTGAACGGTATAATCGCCAAACTGTGTATATTCATTGTTTTTACATTTATCAATGATTGCCCATTTTTTG
The DNA here is from genome assembly GCF_026000115.1 of Aureispira anguillae. GTDB lineage: Bacteria > Bacteroidota > Bacteroidia > Chitinophagales > Saprospiraceae > Aureispira > Aureispira anguillae. The sequence continues at coordinate 6,794,085 of NZ_AP026867.1, read as the reverse complement.
TCGTTAGCAATGTGCAAATCATCTCTATCAAAAGCAAAATGCCCTACCAAGGCATAAACTTCTTCCATCAACTCTTTGATTGACTTGCCTGTTTTAGCCATAAATTCTAAGATTAGCAAACCAATCCAAGCACCATCTCGCTCAGGAATATGTCCAGCAGCAGCAATACCGCCCGATTCTTCTCCACCAACCAAAACATCCTCTGTAATCATAATTTCGGCAATATGCTTAAAGCCAATTTTGACTACTTGATATTCCAAACCATACAATTCACACAATTTTTTTACTTTGTCTGTCACAGAGAAAGAAACAACCACCTTCCCTGTCATATTTTTGTATTTGTGCAAATAGTGAACGATTAAGAGAAGAATTTGATGTGAGCTAACAAAGTTGCCATCTTCATCGTACATACCAATACGGTCAGCATCCCCATCATTGGCCAAACCACAAGTAATTCGGTCGTTATTTTTGATCAAGTTGGATAGTTCCGTCAAGTTTTTGTGGATAGGCTCTGGAGCTTGTCCATTAAAACTAGGATTCATTTCGCAATGCAAAGGCACAGCACTAGGCAAGATTCTGCGCACGACATTTTGCCCTGCACCATACATAGCATCATAAGCACAAATCACACCTGACTCACGAATGGTTTTTAAGTCAAATTTTGACTCCACCTCTGCCATATAAATATCTTCTAGGTTGACATACTCCAACAACCCGTCCTGCTCCATTTGAGCTAAAGAAGGCAATTCATCCGTAATATTTTCGGTAGGAATTAAAGCCTCTACGGCATCAATATCTTTAGGGATAGAAGGTCCTCCTAGTTCAGACTTTAGTTTGTACCCATTGTAAGTTGGAGGATTGTGACTGGCTGTAATAACGACCCCCATTTTGGTCTTTTTCTTCACTACCCCCAAAGAAACCATAGGAGTAGTAGAGATATTTTTGTCAAAATAAGTTTTAATACCATGATGCGCCATAATTTGAGCCGTTGTTTCAGCAAACATTAAGCCCCCAAAACGACAATCGTATCCCAATACCAAGCTATCGCCACCATTTTGTTTAATCCACAAAGCCGTTGCAGTAGCAATACGCTTTACATTATCAACGGTATATTCCTTAGCTATAATTGCTCTCCAACCGTCTGTTCCAAATTTTATTTTTGTCATACTTTTAAATCACTTTTCTGCACAATACTGCTGTGCTTATTTTCTTTGTTTTAACATTATTCCTTCTTTGGCAAAGCAATAACTGTTCTTATTATTTAATACGATAGCCTATTGATGCTATCTGCTCTATTAGTAGATGTTATTTTTTATCTAAGATCCCTATTTGCATTGTTCTCTTAATGTATAATTTTTTCTATATTTAATAAGTGATTAATTGCCTTACCCAACAACAACATCAACCACCTAACAATCAACACAATACAAACATTTCATCAACAGACAGACAAAATTCACTGGCAAATTAGCAAAAAAATGGTAGCTATTCTAGTCATTTGTTGGTTAAGCGTCTATGAAATTTATGTTATTTTGTATTTTAGTGACACAACAGGTTTAAAACAAACGAATGGAAGACAGCAATAGACATAAAGGAATGCGAAAACGGCTTGCCTTGCAGTTATATGAAAAAGGCATACAAGATGAGAAAGTATTGGGAGCAATACAAGCCATTCCTAGGCATTTCTTTTTGGACAAAGCTTTTGAAGAACATGCTTATGAGGACAAAGCTTTTCCGATCGATGAAGAACAGACGATCTCTCAGCCTTATACCGTTGCCTATCAAACGGAGTTACTAAATGTGCAAAAACGAGAGAAAGTACTAGAGGTTGGCACTGGATCAGGTTATCAGTCTGCCATTTTAGCTTTATTGGGTGCTCGTCTTTATACCATTGAACGACATGAAAAATTGCAAAAAAAAGCAAAAAAAATGTTTGACTTACTCGGGCTATTAGGAATTCGAAGCTATTTTGGAGATGGGTATCGAGGCTTAGGTGAATTTGCTCCTTTTGACAAAATATTGGTTACAGCTGGTGCAACTGAAATTCCAACCGCCTTAAAAGAGCAATTAAAAATTGGAGGTGTATTGGTCATTCCCGTAGGAAACTCTAATCATCAAAAAATGCTAAAAATTACACGCACCACCGCAACAGATTACAAGCAAGAAGTCCTCAAAACATTTCGTTTTGTCCCCTTGCTCAAAGGAAAAAATTCCTGGAAAAACATATAAAAACAAATGCTTGGTGCGTTAACAATCAAAGCGTCCATTGGTTTAGTATTTCTTGTAAATTATTTGTAATTGCTTTTATTACTTTGTATTTTGCTGCCTTATTGGTTCCTTCACTACAATAATAAGCCTATAGTCAAAATTTTACACAAGCTATATCAAAACACTTTAGCATCATTATATTTTATACAAAATCTTACAAAAAAAATTGCCAAACGAACCCCTAAAGAATACTACGTTTTGGTGATTAGTAAATGATTGTTGTATTATAATATCCCAAATGATAAACATGATTTATTTGTTGCTTGTTCTCTACATTGCAGGTTTTGGCTGGTGGCTCAGATCAATAGATTCTCCCAACATCTTAGGTCTTCCACGAACGTTCATTTTCTTTATTTTTATTTCAAAAATAATAGTAGGGCTGATCTATGGTCTAATCCATCATACCTACTTTCAAGGTGGAGATACCTTTATTTACTTACAAGAAAGTACTCGCATAGGTAGTACCTTTTTATCTTATCCGAGTTATTATATCAATTCTATTTTTGGAGGCAATCCTCCTATTCCCGACACAGCAGTATTTATTTATCCTAGTTCCGTTTTCTTTTGGAAAGATCTAGGCACTTACACGCTTGTCCATGTTCATGCCATTCTATATCCCTTTACACTTGGGCATTATGAACTCCACATCTTTTTTATAGCCTTGATTGGTTTATTTGCCAGTTTAAATTTTTACAAGGTATTTGGTCAAATATTAGAGCTCCCCAAATGGGTACTGATTGTATGCTGTTTTTTCTTACCTTCTCTGAGCTTTTGGACAGCAGGACTGCACAAGGATGCCTATGTTTATTTTGGGTTGAGTTTATTTTTAGTTGGTTTATTAGAACTACAACAGCCTACGCCTTCACGAAAGACATTCTTTAAATTAGGCACAGCACTGTTGATTATTGGTTTTTCTCGTCATTACTTATTAGCCTTGTTATTGCCTGCAATCATTGCTTATTTAATCACATTAAATTATACCCGTCGTATTGGGTTGACCTATTTGGTGGTTTATAGTTGTTCTATTGGTCTAGCAATTTTGTTTACCAAATCTATTTTTGGTGTTGAATTGTTTGAGATTTTGTCTAGCAAACAAGCAGCATTTCTGGCAGAAATTGGAGGATCTTCGATACAAAATGCAGAGCCTTTTGCTCCTACTATATGGGGAGTTATTAGTATGATACCAATGGCATTAATTAATGTATTGGGTAGGCCTTTTTTGTGGGAATGCAAAGATTTTTTACAAGTGTTAGCTAGTTTAGAAATTTTATCTTTTTTAGGATTAATTTTGTGCTCTCTATCCATGAAAAAGAAACACATCAAACCACCCAATGTTTTGATTCATTTTATTATTGCTTATGCCATCAGCAATCTTTTTCTCGTTGGCCTCTTAGTTTCTAATATTGGTACCATTGCCCGTTATAGGGCAATAGCTTTGGGTATTTTATCTGCATTGTTAATGCATATTTTAGATTTTTACCAATTGAGTTTAAAACACAAACCTAGTAATACGCCCTCTTATCAACCTAGGACTGACCCCAAAACAATTTCGCCCCCTCTACCTAAAACCAAACAAAATCAATCACTCCACTAAAAATATAGTTATGACACTAAAAGAAGCACAACAAAAAGTAGATCACTGGATCAATACAATTGGAATACGTTATTATGGAGAATTGACCAATACAGCTATTTTGATGGAAGAAGTTGGAGAGGTCGCTCGCTTAATGGCTCGTATTTATGGTGAACAATCCTTCAAAACAGCAGCTCAAGAAGCATCTGCCAAAGATGATTTAGCAGAAGAAATGGGAGATGTACTCTTTGTACTCCTTTGTCTTGCCAATCAAGCAGAGGTTGATTTAGGTGCTGCGCTACAAAAGATTATGGACAAACGCTCTATAAGAGATAAAGATCGACATGCCAATAATCCAAAACTAAAAAAGTAATTTTAGAGAGGTAAGTAATGAATCTAAACTATGAAGTTATTTAAAATAACGTTGCACCAAGCCACCAACTAGCAAAATTCCCAATATTCCTCCTATCCAAAGTAGGTAATTCGTTCCTGATTGGAAAAAATAGAGGGGCGCATCATGGGAAGTTACAAAGTTTATTACTTTTTTATTGTTGACCTCCAAGGTATGGAAATTTTGCTGATTGGGATAAGCTTCAAACATGCAGGTATTTTGTATTGACTTTATGGTGGAAAAAGATTCTAAAACCAACAGATAGACAACTCCATGTCCATGCCCATTAGGATTTGGGGCCTTTAGAATTTTTTGAATCTGGATCAACTGATTTTTTTCATCTAAGAGGTGAATGCGTTGTTGAAGATAAGCTAAAAAGCCTTGATCCATTTCTTCTTGACTTTTGGCATTGTTTAGTTGAGGAAAAGCATCTAATAATACCTTTCGAATCGTCCATGGAAATTCTGCTTTGATCAACAGTTTTCCTTCTGATTCAAATAATTCAAAAAAAGCTTCATTAGGGGCATGAGCACAACTAGCATAGCTAATTATACTCATTACCCCAATTAGGATGTATTTGTTCATAATCTTAGATTTTAAAATCATTGGAAGGAGTTCCTACAAAACACCTTGGTATAGATGGAAAATCGTCTGTTATCACATAATAATAGGTACCATTAGGAAATTCAGGCGTCACTCCTGTTCTACCATTACACTCATCTAACAAGCCTAAACCATTGCTATATTCATAATCATTTGAATAGATGCCATTATAAGTACCACAAGGACCATTGGTTCCATCTTCTGGTCGCTCTCCTGTTTTGAGTTGATAACTAGAAGTCAATTCAACGACCGCTGAAGTCGCATCCTGAGGATCAGAATAGCCATATTTATAATAGATAGGAAAACCATCTGCCGCCCAGCCCACTAATGTCATCGTAGATGTACTGATATTTAGCGCTGCCAAATATAAGGTTGGAGAACCATGATAATGATATTTTCCTTGCGGTTGAACATGTGCATTATTACAATCCAAGCCAATCTGAATATTCATGGCTTCGAGGTTCCATGTCCAATTGACATTGGGAGCCATTACGCCCTCATGTGGCCAAGGTTCAGCTGCAATAGGATCTACCTCTACCCCATTCATCAATACTCCAAAAGAATAGGCAGGACCATAATTGCTCAAAAGCATTGTTTTTGAAGTTGCTATGGTTGGATTAGTAGTAATGCTATAGGTTTCGTTTTGAGCAGCAATAGCATGAGGGTTAATTGCTCCAGAAACCTTACCAAATACCCCTACTTGATGGTTAGGAATACTATTGGTATTGATGGTTCTCCAATTACCATTGGTTGATTCATGATAAGAAGGAGAAGTTGATAATGTAACGGTACAATTGCCTCTTGATCTATCCAGTTCATGGCTAGGTTGACAATTTTTGGCTTCTTCTCGACAACCTGTCCATACAATAATAGCGAATAAACATAATACAAAGGGATTCCTATTTTTCATAACAGCTTTTTGTTTAGTTTAACAATCCACGAACTCGTAAGTCCTTTTTAATAGGTCGATTACCGTTTTATAATACCCCGTTAATTTTTTGCTTTTTTTGTAAAAAAGCAAAAAAACATCTTATATTCGATTAATTATTACATGAGCTAGCAAAGCTAGGTTATCAAATAACTAACATTCAGAGTAGTAACATCACATCATTTTGATAATCAACTGCGTAGCACTCATGTAATAATCGAATACCATTTACTACGTGAGCCTTCGGGTTTTCAACGGAGTAATGAGTTTTAGGTTCCCTTATAAAATACTATTTTTATAACAAAAAAATAGCATTGAGTATAAAACCCAATGCTAAACACGCAGCAACACAACTATCTAACGATTTTTGAGCCCTCCCAAATCGCTAGTCCCCTTTCTTTATTATTTTATGACTATAGGTCTTTCCTGTTTCTGTTGTTATTCTAACCCAATACACTCCATCTGCTAAGTACTCTAACTGATCCAATTGGAGTAATTGACCTTCTTGAACCATAGCCATTTTTTGTCCAATAGCAGCCCCTTTGCTGTCCAACAGTTGTATCAAAACAGGCTGAGTATTAATGGGCAAATTAATATATACTATCCCTTTGGTAGGATTTGGAAAAACACTACTATTTGCCTCCAAATCAGATCCATTTACCGCTCTAGTTTCTGAGTAAGCAAAACTGCCATCAAAATCGATCTGTTTGAGTCGATAATAAGCTACTCCAGTATAGGAGTTTTGATCTATGAACGCATAACGAGTATTGGAAGAAGTTGTACCATTTCCATCCACCCAAGCTATTTTTTGAAACGCTGTTTCATCTGCTAACATACGTTGAATTTCAAAACCATGGTTATTCAATTCTGAAGCAGTATTCCATACTAATTCTACCTCATTTACCGTGATTCTTTTTGCCTTAAAATCCAATAATTCTACAGGCAGGTCAATGATAGGGCTACGAACCACAAAAGGCGAAAAATTGGTAAAACCACTTCTTGTTTGTGTCCAAGTAGTCCCTCCCTGATTTGTTGCAGGAGTATAAACCGAAGGCTTGTCCCAAGTCAGACCTACCAAATGGTGCTCAATCCCACTATTGGCACGATTAAAAGCCATCAGTTCTTCGGTCTGTTCCCATTGAAGCGTCAATTCAACATTAGCTCCACCAGTCGTTTCTTCCTCAATCATCCATGTCCGATTTACAGCAGCCGAGGTTTCTACAAGACCAGTAGTCCCTTGGTTCAATACCTGTTCAAACACTCGAATGCTAAAATTATCGATTGTTCCACTATTATTAACCGTAGCAGGATTGTAGGTACTTACTCCTACAGGAAATACAACCGCAGTAGCTCCTGCCTCTTGCTGAAGCATTCCTAAACCATTCGTCAGTACATAATTGTTCTCATCATAATTGGTCACACTTGCCCCTGGCACTAAGACCAGATTGTTATTGCCCAATTCTATTTTAGTATTATTTCTAAAGTCTACTTGATGGCTAACATTAACTCTATTCGCCAAAATAACACGATTGGCATTATCTACCCTCAAACGAGCAATAGCTAAGGGAGCATCTCCAGTTATATTCTGGTTGGTTCCTCCCTCAAACCAGAGCCAAGAACTTCCCCCTCCAGTATAGGAAGCTAAGTTATTTTGATTAAAATTTAGATCTAGATAAATATTACCATCATTTGTTATTTCTGCATTATTTTGGTTGGTAATTGATCCTCCATTGACCCTAAAATGCACCCCATTATTTACACGAATGGTAGCATTATTATTCAGGACATTAACTTGGGCGGTGCCATAAAACCAACTCGCCATACAACAAATTAAAAGCGTGAATTTATTCATAAGTGTATCGCTTTGTATAAACGACCAGCGTTTAGCGTTAATTAATTAGTGGCTTTGTTTAATGCAGCTTCAAGCCTTGTCAAACGCTCATTTAAGCTTTTTAAGCTTGTCAATTCTGCCTCTAAGGCTTCTATTTTTGTTTGTTGCTGTTGATTTCTTTGCGACAACTCCTGTACTGCTTTTACCAATGGCACTGTAAATTCAGCATAACTTACTCCATATAGTTCATCCCCTTGTTTGGGCGCTTTTACTCCACTAAAGTTATAGCCAACAGCATTTGCAGCCTGTTCTACCTCCTGTGCTAAGAATCCACTAAAGGTTATTTTTTCTAAATCGTATTTTCCCTCATACTCGCTATCGTCTTCTATTCCAATTAACTCATTTTGTCTATCTACATCAAAATTATAGGTAACAGGACGCAATTGATTGATAAAATCTAGTCCAACCACATTCTCCCTTACATTGTTTTTTATTCTAGCATCCGAATACGTTGTAAAATTAACCTGTCCTTTAATTTCTGTGATAGAACTATTACCAATATGAACCTGATTAGAACCTGAAATATCTGCGTTGTAGCCCAATGCTGTAGAGTTGGAATAAGGGTTGCTACCGTATTGAAAAGCTCTTGGGCCAATAGCCGTATTGTAAGAACCTGTTGTATTATAATATAGTGCTCTATATCCCATTGCTACATTGGAATTTCCTGTCGTATTTAGATCAATTGCAGAGTTTCCAACAGCAACATTCTCATTCCCTGTTGTATTGTCATACAATGCACCAGAGCCAATTGCGGTATTTCGATCTCCTTCTGTATTGCGATAAAGCGTACCAGACCCCATTGCAGTATTATAAGAACCTTCTGTGTTACTAGCCATGGAGACATGTCCTGCTGCCACATTGCTATTACCTGTACTGTTGCTCTGTAATGCACTTCTTCCTGTTGCCGTATTGTTGATCCCTGTTAAATTCAGAAACAATGCATAATTTCCTGTTGCCGTATTGTTACTACCTGTTGTATTAGAACTCAATGCAGAATTTCCAATCGCTATATTTCGATCTCCTGTTGTATTTTCGTCTAAGGCAAACGTTCCCATTCCTATATTTTCATTACCTTCTGTATTATCGTGCAAAACAAAAGCACCCATTGCTACATTTCGATACCCTGTTGTATTATTCATTAGCGCTTCGTAGCCCACACCAGTATTATAATTACCTGTGGTATTTTCTGCTAATGCCTGAAAACCAACCCCAATATTATTATAACCTGTGGTGTTCTTGTAGAGCGCAGCAGGACCAACTGCAATATTGTCACGCCCTGTGGTATTAAAAGATAAAGCCTCGGTTCCGATAGCAATATTTCGATACCCTGTTGTATTTTCATACAATGCAATTGCTCCTATCGCTATATTATTAAAACCTGAGATATTGTTATAAAGCCCTTCATTCCCCATAGCAATATTGTTGACTCCCGTGGTATTGTTATAAAGCACTTGATTCCCCATAGCAATATTGTCACGTCCTGTGGTATTCGCATACATGGTTCTGTAGCCCGTTGCAATATTGGCATAACCAGTTGTATTCTCATGAAGGCTTTTATACCCCATTGCTATATTGCTATACCCTGTGGTATTGTTGAGCAATGCAGAATCTCCTTGCGCTACATTGTTATCCCCTGTTGTATTCCTTAATAATGCACGACGACCTAAGGCAATATTGTTTAGACCTGTTGTATTATACCTCAAAGCAAAATCACCCAAGGCTATATTCCCCGTTCCTTCTGTATTACCAGCCAAGGCCGTTTCCCCTAAAGCAATATTGTAAGAACCTGTTGTATTATTAGACAGAGCCGACACTCCTATAGCAACATTATTAGCCCCTGTCGTATTGGTTTGTAGGCTGTAAGAACCAATTGCAAGATTGGAGGACCCCGTTGTATTAGAACTAAGGGTATTGAACCCGACAGCAACGTTATTTCCTCCTGTAGTGTTATCTTTTAAAGCAAAACCACCTATTGCAGCATTAACATTACCTGTTGTATTGGCGTATAGAGCTTGATAACCAACTGCCATATTGTAGATTCCTGTGTTATGGGAGTAAAGTGCCTGATAACCTAAACCAACATTTCGATCCCCTGTTGTATTAGAATGCCCCGCTTCTTGCCCAACAAACACATTTCGATTATTTGATAAATCATCGTTTGCACCTGCGCCCTCTCCTACAAATACTGAACTTCCTGTATTGAGTACTTCTATTTGTCCCTTGGTTGTAATTCGAACTCGCATCGTATTATGTGTTCGAAAATCCAAGGCTTGTGAATCAATAGTTCCGACAAAATTAGTTCCTGAAATGGTTCCTGTATTTCCAGTTACTTTCCAGCCATCGCCTGCATTAGCGAGTTCAATCCAAATCATACTATCATAATACCAAAAAGAAGCCGTTGTATTGTCAAAGACTAGAAGCCCTGTAGCAGGACTGGCGATCAAATTTCGCTCTGCGGTTGTCATTCTAGGAATTAACAATCCCTTCTCTGTTGATTTTACATCTAAGATAGCAGAAGCATCTGGATTAGAATTATCAGTGTTGATGGCCACCCCATTTTGTGCCAACAAACTAGTACTTAAAGTAAGTAAGAGGAATAAAAGTAACTGTTTTTGCATTGTTCTGAATTTTAAAAGCGTTGTATTGACCTTTCATTGATCTTATACCAAGATTAAAAGGTCTCCAATAATTAATAGTGTTTAGCACTACTATTTACCGTTGCAAATCTATTTTATTCCATTAGAGGGATCAATGCAAATATTGAGCACATTAAGGGTATTCAGAGCAATGACAAAAACACAACCAACTATTAATCAACTTAATAAAAACAAAAACTTAAAGATATTCAGTCCTTTACTTCTATTAAAACCATGTTTCGATCTTAGATGCTAGACCGCTTTTTTTTTAGACCCTATAACAGCTTAATAGGGTCTAAAGGTATGAATGTAATGATCGAGCAGGCTTGATGTAATACATCAACGGTATAGCTTGATCTAAGATCTGAAAAATAATTCCATTACCTCTTTACTTTATTCAATTCCAATTGCTTAAGTATTCGTTCCTCATGAGCGTTTCACTTATAGTTCGCTTTGCTCGTGAGTCAGCAAGCTAAATTTGTCCTGTACACAGATATTTTACGCTTAAGTTTTAAGCTATTTTTATTGAGCCAATCAAGCTTTTATTACCAATTAATAAAAGCATCTTAGCTTCTAATTAAGAGAAAAAAGCCTGTATAGCTTGGCTAATATGTGCCAGTTGTTCTTCTTCCATTTCCGTATGAATGGGCAATGACAAAACGGTCTGACAAAGCTGCTCTGTAACAGGAAAACTAGGAGTAGCTGATCTTGTGATTGATTTAAAAGCATTCTGCTCATTGAGAGGAACAGGGTAATAAATCATAGATGGAATGCCCCTTTCTTGTAAGTAAGTCTTTAACTCAGCTCGTTTATCGGCTGGCACTTTTAAGGTGTATTGATGAAAAACGTGGGTAGAATTGTGCTGACGAACAGGAATTTGTAGCCCCTCAATATTCCCTAAAGTTTGATCATAATACGCTGCGACTTCTTGCCTTGCTGCTGCATAAGCATCCAATTTTGCCAACTTAATATCCAAAATCGCAGCCTGTATAGAATCTAAGCGAGAATTCACGCCTATACATTCATGATAATAACGCTTATTTTGCCCATGACTTGCTATCATTTGCAGGTGCTTGCCCAAGGTCTCATCTTGTGTAAACAAAGCACCACCATCGCCATAAGCACCTAAATTTTTGGAGGGGTAAAAAGAAGTACAACCAATATCTCCCAATGTTCCTGTCTTTTGGACTGTTCCATTAGAAAAGGTATAATCGGCTCCAATTGCCTGTGCATTATCTTCTATAACATAGAGCTTGTGTTTTTTTGCCAATTCTAAGATAGGCTCCATATCGGCGCTTTGCCCAAATAAATGAACAGGAACAATTGCCTTTGTTTTAGGACTAATTGCCGCTTCAATGATAGCTGCTGTGACATTAAAAGTATCGGGATCAACATCCACCATAACAGGAGTTAATTGGAGTAATCCAATCACCTCGGCAGTTGCTACGTAGGTAAATGTTGGCACAATTATCTCATCTCCAGGATTGAGCCCCAATCCCATTAGGGCAATTTGTAAGGCATCTGTTCCATTTGCACAAGGGACAACCGTATTAACAGCAAGATACTCTTCCAGATGAGCCTTAAAAGATTTAACATAAGGACCGTTGATAAAGGCACCAGATTCAATACAATCTAAAATAGCAGCATTAACATCCTCTTTAATAGCTTGATATTGTGCTTTTAAGTCTACCATTTGGATCGGTCTCATAGATTAAAATTTAGAGCGTTAAATAGAATCTATCCACTAAATGGGTTAGATTCCTTGTGAAATAAAACTTTGAATAATGACGATGAAGGTAAGTAAATAGTTCGAATTTTTACCAGAACTAGTCCTACCAAATCGTATCATTTTATTATTTCCTACGCTCCTCAAAGGAAACTTAAGCTCTTAAACTCGTTCTATTTTTATAAGGTCAAAATTCGAAGAATGCACCACCAAGGCAAATGAGGCAGACTCTAAAAAAGGTACTGCACCTAGACCTGTTGACTGGGTGCTTAATTGCACAACAAGTGTTATCAAAAAAGCAGCCTCAGTAGTGATTCTGACTTTTTCATAATCCATTGATTCTATGGTAGAGATACAACCATCTATTCCATCTAAAAAATCACCTATATATTGTTCTAGGATTTGTAACAAGGACTGTTTTTTAGTAACCTCTAAGGCGGCAAAATTTTGCTCAATGGCTTGTTTATTCGTCCTAAAAAAGCAAGATTTATCTACTTTCTGCTGGTCTACTTTTCCCCAATACACAACATCTTGTTCTACCCATAAAATAGCCCATTGATTTTGTTGATTAAAGGTAATTTTGTCAAAAAATGTTTTAAAATCTGTTTTTTGCGCTTTATCAAGATGCTTTCCTGCCCTAATTTCTTCTGTCAAATATGTATTCCAATAGCTAAAAAGTCGAAACATAATGTTCATTATTAGTAAATCCTCTTATTGAGAAAGGTAAGTGTCCTAGTCAATTATTTCCTTATAAAATTGATTAAATTTAATACGATTCCCCTTTATTCTATGATAAAAGATCAAATTCCATCTATTTTAAAGTACAAAATTAAGTGGGCAACCCAAAGATATATGTCGAAATTTATATAATGAAGTTGTTTAAAAATGATCTTAACACCTGCGATCCAACCATAGCAGCCATCGGATCGGCAGCTATTTTTAGCCCCGTAGCTGCTTCGCAGTTCACAACACACAAAGTCTATCAGACTTTGTGTTAGTTCATAGCTACGGAACAAAAAACGAGCTTTCGAGCTGGCTTAATGTTAGTACATTAATGGATTAAGCTAATAACTACTAGCTTTGATCTCGAAAATCAACAACATTCTTAAACAACTTCAATAAAAAGACTATTAATTTAATACTATTTATATTGGACGAATGAGTTTAGATGGCTTCTAATTTGATCAAATCAAGGTTATCTCGATTCAAAATAATGTTGTATGTTGCTTTTTCAGCATCTTCTCCCCGTGCTTTAATCGTACAAGGTGTCTGAATAACAATAGTCTCTCCGATTAGCTGAGCTTTAAAACCTAACTTGACCGTTACTTTAGCCTGCTGTACAACCGACTTTGTTATCACAGCCTCTAGTTTTTCTCGAATACTATTCCCATGCACTTCTTCATAATTTGGAAATTTTTCCTGAATATCAACCATTGGCGTTTTAAAAAACTCTTTAACAGTAGGATTAGCGCTCATCAAAATCTTGAATGAAGTCCACCCCCAATACAAAAACTCGTCATTTTTGTACAAAATAATCCAAGATCCATCGGTTGCTTTTTTTGCATTCCGATCCATCCAACTCTCAAAGAACACCTCTAAAGTAGCCGCTTTTGCTTTATCTAGTAATTCCCCCTGTTCTATCTTTGCAATAGAAAAAGCAGGCGGGGAAGCAGGGTTAGAGAAAGGCAAGGATAATAATAATAATGTTATAACTAATGTTGACATAAGCTATTTTAATAAGAAGATTCAGCCTCAAAATAGAATTCACTCAAGCACCTAAAAACAAATAGTGCGCCAAAGAATAATCTATCGAAATTGACCTTTGTAACTCGTTTTTTTAATGAAGTTATTTATCTTGTGTTGAGATAGATATGTTAGTTTTATTTTTCTTTATATTTAGGGAACAGATTAATTCCTAAACAAGCAAGGTAAACCATAAATTTTATGCGATACACATCCATCTGTCGATGTTATCATAAAATCAATCTAACAATTAGATTTATCATTCTTCAATCAATTATAAATAGTTCTGTGGGGTCATCTTTTATGTTATAAGATAAAGACACTACTTATTGATATGCATAGATACAGAGAAGTTATTTAAAGTTTCAATAAATGGATCAAAAATATACAATTCACGCCTCTTTTTCAATTAGTTACAACTAAAAGCTAAGATTTAGTGAATTATATTTTTGAAATTATTACCATAATCTATACAATAACATTCTTTGTTAACTGTTCATATACAAGCTATAAACTATCCTTGATGAAGCAGATAATTTTCAAAAAGAACGCAATAAAAGGGTATTTATTTTAGTTTTAACGACTTCTTAACTACAAAAACAGACCAATGGCGAAAATTTCACCATTTCGAGCAGCATTACCAGATTTAAGTGATATTATTTCTTTTGATGATTTTTTTGGTTCTGCAAAACGAAAATTTCCATTATACCTAAGTGATGGTATTTACAATCAAAATGAGAATAAATCGTTGTATATCTATCGTGTCAAACGACCCCATCGGAGTCATACAGGAATTTTAGCCTGTACCAATGTACTAGATTACATCAATGGCGAAATCAAAAAACATGAAAATACGCTTGCAGCCAAGGAGGCAAAGATGATGCGGTTATTTCAGGAACGTCAAGCATTAATTAAACCAATTTTATTGACCTATCCCAACGTTTTGAAAATAGACGCCTTGGTCAATCGTATTACAACCTCTTCCGCTCCTTCTTTTCATATTCCATTTCAAGATGAAGAGCATATTTTTTGGCAAATTGAAGATCCCAATCGTATCGAAGCACTGATTGATGCATTTGCAGCGCATGTCAAAGAATCATACATTTGTGATGGTCATCACAGGGCTAGAACCTCTGAATTACTTTATAAAAAGTACCTAGAGACCAATGAGCTTTCTTCTGAAAAAGCCCAATTTAACTATATGTTGGTGGCTTATTTCCCTGCTTCAGAAATAGAGATTCACAATTACAATAGAGTTATTGCTGATTTAACGGATATTTCTGACAAAGTTTTTATCCAAAAACTTCAAGAATACTATACCCTCACTCCTGTTGCCAAAAGCTACAATCCGATCTCTCAATATGAAATGGGGATGTATTTGGACAAACAATGGTATAAATTACAGCTCAAAGAAAAATACTACCCACAGGCAGGCATTCCAACTAAGGAAACGTTAGATGTGTATTTTTTAAATAAATTTGTTCTGGAAGGGATCTTAAACATTGAGGACATTAGAACAGAGCCTGATATTAAATATGTAGAAGGACCAAAGGGAGCGTTTAGTTTGGAACGTAGAGTTCGAGAAGGCAAAGCAAAAGTAGGTTTTAATTTGTACCCTGTTGCCTTAGAAGATTTAATTACAATTTCTGATGAACAAGATACACTGCCTCCTAAATCAACTTGGATAGAACCAAGAATGCGCAATGGTTTTATTGCTCATTTGTACAATGAGGTAAAGTAGGTTGCTACTTTTAAAACTCTTTAGACATTTAACTGTTTTTATCAAAAAAGTGCCCTAAACAGCATTATAATTTAGAGGACGCTGTCCTATATTCTTTACCATAGGTAAGCCATTAAAACAAGCTATTATTTATAAGTTACTTTAAGTAGATGGACAAAAATAATTAACATTAAATTGGGCATCTACTGATTGTTTTGTTTACCTATTAACTATTTATTATAACTATAAGCATGAAATTCGGAACAAAAGTAATCCATGCAGGTATTGAGCCTGATCCAAGTACAGGAGCAATTATGACTCCTATTTATCAAACCTCTACTTATGCTCAAGAATCTCCAGGTAAGCACAAGGGTTACGAATACTCTCGTACTCAAAATCCAACCCGTCAGGCATTAGAGAATAACTTAGCAGCGCTAGAAAATGGTAAGCATGGTTTGTGTTTTAGTAGTGGTCTTGCTGCTATTAATACAATTTTACAAACCTTAAACCCTGGTGATGAGGTAATTTCTACCAACGATTTATATGGTGGAACCTACCGTTTGTTCACAAAGGTTTTTGGTCGTTTTGGAATCAAAACACATTTTATTGGTATGGAGCAGCCTGGTGATTTGGAGCAATATATCAATGAGAACACCAAATTGATTTGGATTGAAACGCCAACCAATCCTATGTTAAATATTGTTGATATAGAAGCGGTTTGTTCTATTGCCCAAAAACATGGAATTCTCACTTGCGTTGACAATACTTTTGCTACTCCTTATTTGCAAACTCCTCTAGATTTGGGAGCAGATATGGTCATGCATTCTGCCACTAAATACATTGGTGGGCATTCTGATGTTGTACATGGTGCACTTGTTTGCAAAGATGATGCATTGGCAGAGCAATTGTATTTTATTCAAAATTCTGTGGGAGCAATTCCTGGTCCTCAAGATTGTTTCTTATTGCTTAGAGGAATCAAAACCTTACACCTGAGAGTTCAACGTGGCTGTGAAAATGCTGCAGCAATCACCCAATTTCTGTTGAGTCATGACAAAGTTAAAGATGTTTATTACCCAGGTCTTGAGTCTCACAAAGGACATGAAATTGCCAAACGTCAAATGAGTGACTTTGGCGCTATGATTTCTTTTACCTTGAAAGACGATACGACTGAAGCGGCTCTAAAAGTATTAGAAAATACGCACTATTTTACGCTTGCAGAATCCTTGGGTGGAGTAGAATCATTGATTGGGCATCCAGCTTCTATGACGCATGCATCGATTCCACGTGAAGAGCGCCTTGCAGTTGGGTTGACCGACTCTTTAATTCGTTTGAGTGTTGGGGTAGAGGATGTTGAAGATTTGATTGCAGATCTAAAACATGCTTTAGAGCAATAAAATAACTTGGTATAAAATGGCATTTTATGCCTTTTAAGATAAAAGTGATAGACTAAGGAAATTGGTATTTTTATACACAATTCTCTTAGTCTTTTTTTATGACCTCTCCTAAAAAGGGATTTGTTGCTCCTTCATTGCTTGGTCCAATGCACTGGCATTGGGTAGCAACATTTCTAAATGCCTCCAAAAAGCAGGACTGTGATTTTGATGTTTGATGTGTGCCAATTCATGAAAAATAACATAATCAATCAAATGGAAAGGCAATACCATCAAATACAAGGATAAATTAATATTTTTCTTTGAAGAACAGCTGCCCCACCTTGTTTTAATATTTTTGATGCGAATGGTATTAATTTCAATCCCTTTTGCTGCTGCCAAAGCTCTAGTACGTTGAGGAAGATAAATTTTAGCTTCTCTTCTCAATGCTTCTATAATGCCCAACTGAATAGCCTCTTGCGTAGCAGCTTCTCGAAGCTTCCAATCGCTAGGTATGGATAGTTTTATATTCTCTTCTCCATATCGTATCGTAACTGCTGAAACCTCAGGATCAGGAACAATACAAAGTTGTTTATGACCGACCTGAAAGGTACTGTCATACGATAAGGCTTTAGCCTGTTTTAACTGTTGCGCTTTTCCTAATTGTTCTTTTACCCAATTGATATTTTGAAGCAAGACCTTCTCTGCTGCTTGGTAAGGCGTTCGCTGAGGCAAGGTAACGACAATAGAAGCATCTGCCTTTACCCTTAGGGTAATTCGTTTGGAGCGCACGTTTTTTTTATAAGTGACCCATCCCAGCTCTGGGTGTTCTATTTTTTTTTGGTTGTTAGGGCTTTTCATCCCAACAATGCATTTATCTTATCCACAACTTCGGTAGGAAGAGTAGCAATTTTCTTTAACTCATAATCAAAACACAAAATTCCAGTCTTGACCCGTGCAACCTCTCTATTGGTTTTCTGATTACTAATTTTATAATACAGATCAAAACCAATTGTTGTGAGGTCATCTAATGCCAATTCTATTTTGAGCGTGTCGCCAGCATGTGTTTCCGATTTATAAACCACTGCGGCATCTGTCATAATGATTCCTTTTCCAGCCAATGTAAGTTCTCCATAGCCCAAACTATTTAAGAAATCAACTCTTGCTTGCTGTGCAAATATTAGCATCATTTCGTTTCCAACATGCCCCCCATAATTAAGATCAGTAATACGAGTTCGAATGGTTGTTGAAAAAATATACTGCTGGTGATCTTTTAGCTTAACTCTCATGCTCTTACTATTGTTATTTTTAGTATACCAATTATTCATCCTATTGATTGGTCAGAATAGACCAAAG
Source organism: Aureispira anguillae (assembly GCF_026000115.1). GTDB lineage: Bacteria > Bacteroidota > Bacteroidia > Chitinophagales > Saprospiraceae > Aureispira > Aureispira anguillae. Next base: position 6,775,880 of record NZ_AP026867.1, on the reverse strand, counting down.
TTGATGATTTATCGGTTATTTTTTTTCATGAATTTATATTTTATTTTAAAAAAAAATTCTATTTCCAATACAATAATTGTTCAAAAAGGTTCGTTATAGCGCTTTTTTGCTAAAAACTTTCTTAAGAAAATCCTAATACTCGTTTTTTTTGAACAAAAATGCAGAACTCGCACTCTTTTTGTAGAGTAGAATATATCCCATATATTATAATTTAACTGAAACATTACTACTCGCAATAAAAACATAAATATATTATGGATACAAAAGGTAAAATTCTATTAGTTGAGGATGACAAAAACTTTGGAGATGTACTGTGTTCTTACCTAGAAATGAATGACTATGATGTCACATTAGAAATGGATGGAGAAGCGGGCTTAAACAGATTCCAAAAAGATACCTTTGACTTGTGTATTTTTGATGTGATGATGCCCAAAAAGGATGGCATTACATTGGCCAAGGATGTACGTGATATTGATCAAGTTGTACCTATTATTTTCTTGACAGCCAAAACAATGAAAGACGATATCATCAAGGGTTTCCAAGCTGGTGCTGATGATTATATCCCCAAACCCTTTGCCCCCGAAGAGTTGCTGTATCGCATTCAAGCTATACTAAAAAGAAGCCAAAAACCTGAACGTCAGAAGCAAGAAGCTAAAGAATTCAATATTGGTAATTATCATTTTAACTACCCCTTGCGAATCTTGACCTACGGTGACAACGAAAACAAAGAAAAACTTTCTCCAAAAGAGTCTGAATTATTACGCATGTTTTGCCTCTATATGAATGATATTTTACCTAGAAGCATTGCCTTGAAAGAAATCTGGGGAGAAGATAATTATTTCACAGCTCGTAGTATGGATGTTTTTGTAACTAAACTTCGAAAATACCTCAAAAAAGATGATAAAATTGAGATTATCAATATCCATGGCAATGGATTTCAGCTTAGAGTTAGCGAAGAACAAGCTGTATAACAGTAGTTATATCTTATTGGAATAAGAAGCACTTACAACCCTGAGTTGTAAGTGCTTTTTTTATTCATGGTTCTTTAAGGTCATTTTTTTGTCCAAAATATCGTATTTTGTATCTAGTAATATCATATTTAATTGATTATAAGTAATGGGGCAAAATTATTTATAGAATCTGCAGTAAAAGATTTTTGATATTAACAAGGCGAAAAACACAGTCATAGCCTTAGCTATGGCGAGTATTTTCAACACAGTTAAGATTAAAAAGATTGCTCGAATAAACTATCAATAATTTAGATTCATTACTTAAAACAATATTCATAACCCCAACAATCTATATCGACTATGAATCGTTTAAAATTTAATCTTTTTCTTGTTTGTCTAATTAGTTTAGCTTTTGGTGCTTGTGACGACACTCCTGTTAATCCACAACAAACCTGTGCACTAAATATTTCTGTTCAGAATGAATTTACAACACCCCCAGCAAAAGTATCTATGTTTTTTAAGGTAGATGATTGTAACGATGACCCAATAGCAGGGCTTGGTGAATCCAACTTTACGATCTATGAGCAAGGGCAGAATGACAATGAATACAAAAAAATATCTGAATCTGAGGCAGCTAGAAAAATCTCCGACAACAGCCAGTTATTTATACACAATACCTTTTTAGTATTGGATCTAAGTGGTAGTGTGACCAATAACAATCTTACGGAATTAAAAACTGCGGCTAAAAACTTTGTGGATGTTGTAATTCCTTCTAACAATTCGTCTTATCAGATGGGTATTTGGTGGTTTGATGGCGAAGATAGTTTACATGCCCTAATTCCTTTAACGAATAATCCAACGAGCCTAAAAGCTGCCATTGATAATATTCATTCGGGGATAAGTTCTGATAATTCTACAGATTTATATGGAGCCGTCCTAAAAAGTACTGCTTTGGCGGTCAACGAATTGAATCAATCCACACTTGCTATTTCAGCAGCTTCTGTGGTTATTTTTACCGATGGAACCGATCAGGCTGCTCGATACACCACTTCGCAAGCAACAAATGCTGTACTAAATTCAGGAAATGACATTACTCATTTTTCAATTGGATTAGGGGATGAAATAGACAAAGGTATTTTAGAACAGGTGGGCACAGATGGCTTTTCTTTTGCTAGCAATACCAGTGAACTCAATTCAAAATTCAATGAGGTAGCTGAATACATTTCGGACGAAGCCAACAGTTATTATTTATTTGAGTATTGTAGCCCCAAAAGAGCGGGCAGTACCAATAAGCTCAAAATTCAAATTCAATCTGGTGATATGGCAGGAACCAAAGAAACTTCTTTTGATGCCAGTCAATTTGGCGGAGGGTGTACTTTATAGATCCTCAATAAAACATTGAAGATTTGAAAACTTAACCGTTTTCAAATCTTCAAATCAACAAAATGGTAAAGCCTACCTGATTAATGTAAACTCTCCTTTTCTAACTTTAGGCGTTCCATTTACCCCTACTTTGTACTCCAATAAAAAGAGATAAACCTCTGTAGGTTGTTCTATTCCTTTGTAGCGTCCATCCCAGCCATTATTCTCTAAGTCATCTCCGTTGTAAATTTCTTGTCCCCAACGATTATACACTCTAAAAGTAATTACATCATCTGCGGTAAGACCTGTTGGACGATATGTATCGTTGATGTTATCTCCATTAGGCGTAAAAGCTGTAGGCATTCCATTATAAATAGATTCTACATTCAAAACAACAGATCCTGTATCTTGGCAAGCACTTGAATCTGATGCTGTTGCTGTAAGCGTTAATGTGTAAACTCCTGTAACATTTGACAAAGCGGTAGTAGCATGATTGGCTGCATTTCCAAAAGTAACATCTGAACTATTGGCTGTCCAATTATAAGCCACACCTTGAAAAGATTGATCATTTCCTCCGCTAATTGTAACTGTCGCTCCAGAAACCACCGTGGCAGATACCATCCCTACTGCATTAATAAACGGATTGACTGTAGGAACCAATGGGCTGACGATATTGGCAGATTGCACATAACTACAGCCTAGACCATTCGTCACAGTTACCGTATAAGCACCTGCTGGTAATCCTGTTACCGTTTGATCCGTTGCGCCATTACTCCACAAATAGGTATACGTATTTGCGGTATTAATTCCCAATGATCCAGTCGGATTTAAATCACAATCTAAGATACCAGTTAAAACCACTAATGGTACATCATTTGAATCTACAGGAACACCACTATTAACAAAAATACCATTGGCAATTCCCGTACAACCTACGGTATCGGTTACGGTTACAGAATAGGTACTTGAAGCTAAACCTATTGCCGTTGGAGTCGTTTGGCTTCCTGCTGTTACATCCCACAAATAAGTATAGCCTGCTGTACCACCTGTAGGGATTACTGTAGCTGTACCGTCGTTGGTTCCATTACAACTCACATTCGTTGCATTATAAGAAATGCTGATTGCAGAAGGTTCTGAAATAGAAACCGTCAAAATTTCTGTACAACTATTACTATCTGTAACTGTAACAATATATAAACCACTGGTTAAATTGTTTACATTTGGTGTTGTTGCGGTATTTGACCAACTATAGGTATAAGGTGTTGTGCCTCCTGAGGCTAAAATGCTGGCTGCTCCTGTAGAATCGCCAAAACAAGTAACATCTGTTGTATTAGACACATTTAGACTCAATACAGAATCTGGCTCTGGAATAACAACTGTTAAGGTATCCTCACAAAACCCTGCTAAAGAAACTGTTAAACGATAAGTTCCCGCAGCTACATTCGTCAAACTAGTTGTTGTATCTCCTGTGTTCCACAAATAATCAAAATTACTTCCTGTTCCTGTTATCGATGTCGTAACCCCTCCTGTGGTATCTCCATGACACAAAACAGGCGTTAAGGTTGCTAGACTAACATCCAAATCCGCCACCGTAATAACAATAGAATCCGTCATTACACAGTTTCCTCCAACAGAAGCGGTCACTACATAGGTAGTAGATGTAGTAGGAGTTGCCGTTGGGTTAGCGATGGTGTCATTATTTAAGGTTGAGCTTGGTGTCCAATTAATCGTTGTTGCATTGGTATTCACCGTTAGCGGAATAGACGTACCACTACAAGTTGCAAATGAATCTACAGGAATGTTAAAAAATACTTCTTCAAAGGTATCACAAACTATAGCCGTACAAGAATTGCTATCCGTAATGGTTACACAATAAATTCCACTAGACAAACTGTCCAAATCTTGAGTCGTTGCTCCTGTAGACCAATTGTATTGATAAGGGCTTGTTCCTCCTGTTACCAAAAGGTCAATTTCTCCTGTCGTATCGCCTACACAAACAACACCCGTTGCAGTACTTGTTCCAACTAATAAAGCTGGCTCTGTTATCGTATACGTAGTGGTAGCCGTACAGCCATAACTATTGGTTGTTGTTACCGTGTAAACCCCAGCCGACAAACCTGAAATGTCCTGTGTAGTATCGCCATTGCTCCACAAGTAAGTAACATTTCCGCTCCCTGTACTTCCATTTCCTATGCTATTACAAGTATTTAATGAACCACCTACTTGTGGTCCCCATGCTCCTGATCCATCAGGGTTTCTGATAATAGAAGTTCCATTCGCAAAACCAGCAGGAGCGGTTTCAAAGGCAGGTGCATTAGGTATGCTAACAAAACTAGGACAAGATGCTGTTCCTATTGTACTAATCACTGTTCCACTTGGCGTATTTCCCGCTGAAGGAGAGCCATAAATAACACCTTGAAGAAAGGTTCCTGCTCCATCATACAAGGCAACATATTCTCCTCCATCCGTTAAAATCAATAAACCAGAACCTCCTGAACCATCGGTGAAGCAATTACAGTTTTCAGCATCTAAATCAAAGGTTCCTCCTCCCCAAACAACATCATTTCCAATTGTAAAAAATCCATCCGCAGGAATACTTGTTCCTGGAGGAATGGTTATCGTCCAATCTCCATCTGTTAGAACATAACAACTAATATCTGTTCCTGCGGGACCGATTAATTCAATATATTCGCCAGTATTAGGATTCACTCCATTATTATTAACAGGACGATACATAATTTCATTCAATGCCACAACACTAGAAGTGCAACCTGAAAAGCTAGTATCTCCCGTTGCTGTTGTATAAATAGCTCCAGTACTATCTCCATGACAAGCTATATTTATAGCACTATCCACTACAACCTCAAGAAAACCTAAGGTTTCAACCGTTGCTGTATCATGCGTTATACAACCATTAGCATCTGTAATTATAACACTATAAATGCTATCTGTCAATGTGTTAATGTCTTGTGTTGTGTCTCCATTGGACCAATTGTACTGATAAGGTGCTGTTCCTCCAGATACAGATATATCAATAAATCCATTATTATTTCCAGCACAAATTACATTGGCAACCGTATCAATGCTCGTTGCCAAACTAAAAGGCTGTGTAATGGTTGTATCATTAACAACAACGCAAACCTGAGGACCACCTCCTCCTATAATGGTATCTGTAATAGTTACCGTATAATTTCCAACCCCTAAACCGCAAATATTGCTAGAGGTTGATCCATTGGACCAAAGATAATGAGTATTACCTGTCCCCCCACTTACAACAGCTGTTGCGCAACCATCGGTTAAACCATTACAACTGATATTGGTTGTGGTAAAACTTATAGTAGGGAGTGTTCCACTAAAAAATTGAGTTCCAGTAGGAGTGGTATTAATTGAAGTGGTGACATAATTTTCTTTGGGGGTAGAAATGCGGTTAGGATTTGAGGTTTGAGCAATAAGACTTGCAATCGAAATTATCCATAAGAATATGGTTAATGATAGGCATTTCATAATGTACATTTTTGTAGAGATTGATTGTGTTTCCTGTGATAATTATAAATCTTGCTGCAAATATACTAAGACTCTACTAATTTTTTGCCTATTGATTAATATAAAGCTCAAGCAGTACCTGGGTAAAATCAACTGCTGTTTTGAGGGCATTATTCAATTCCACATGGCTAAAAAAAAGCCCAACAAACACCTACAAATCAAGCCATTAAAAACAAAAAAAGAGTTTAAAACAGCACATATTTTTTAAATATATTACTATCTTAAACTCCTAATATCAAGTTATTAAAGTATATTTTTAATTCGTACTCTATAGCTTTTTTTACTTTTTAATCGTAAGCCTAACGGCAAAATTTAACCTATTTTTAAACTTTCCAATTTATTTTGTATTTACAGCTTACTTTCAACAATTTGTAAGATGGCGGTTTCTGTATCCATTGCTTGTTGTAGCATTGCATCTGCTTTTTTTAAACGCTCCTCAACATAAGCTTTATCTTTTAGCCCACCTATGTTAATTTTGACATTCAAATAAGCACCATAAACCGCAGTACGAGCACACAAAGCCCCTACTCCAGCATCCGTAACGGAATTAGGATTCCCTATTTCTGCCATTTTTTGAATCATGTTCATGCTCTCCAAAGCCGCAGTCATTACTTTCAAAGGAATCTCTACTGCATATTTAGTAGCCAATTGGATAGCATCCTGACGAGCAGCCTTTTCAGCATCATTACCTTTTGGCAAACGAAAAGCATCCATAATTTTGTTAAAAGCATTGGTGTCTTCATCTACCAACCTCAATAATTGATCCTTGATAGCCTGCCCTTCCTCAGCATAAGAAGAAAACTCTTCCCAGCGACTATCCCAACCTCTCTTATGAGAAGATAAATTTGCCACCATTGTTCCTAAAGAAACCCCTAGCGCTCCAACATAAGCAGCAATAGATCCTCCTCCAGGAGCAGGGCTCTCAGAAGCCGTTTCATTGGCAAATTCAGGAAGTGTCATATCCAACAAAGGCGTTGCTTCCTCTGCTGCTAGTAAATATTCAATAATCTTTTTGTTGGGATCAAAAGGAGTCAATTCATCCAAGCCCATTGTTTTAACAGCTATTTTGATAATTTCTGCTTCTGAAATCCCTGTAGAGCGATTTTGCTTTTTTAGAAAATACTTCCCTGCATCCAAAATAACATTTAAAGGCATTAAGCCAACTAATTCCGACCCCGTTACACGCAAACCTCTAGCAGAAGCAGATTTGCAGCACTCTTCAAAAGCAATATGGAAAGGAGTCACTTTTATATCCGTCAAATTCATAGAAACTTGAGCAATACCATATTCTTCTATATACCATCCAATTCCTTTTACAGCTTTACAAGCACCAGGCACACGGATACTTTCTCCATTTTCATCCTTTACAATTTTTCCTGTAATGGGATCTCCTTCTCTCTTCACACGCCCAGCCTCTCGGACATCAAAAGCAACTGAATTAGCTCTACGGGTAGATGTGGTATTTAGGTTTACATTGTACGCAATCAAAAAGTCACGTGCTCCAATTGCCGTTACACCAGCCGTTGGATTCAAAATGCTTGGTCCATAATCAGGATTAAAATCATCCTGTTTTAATTTAGACTCCATCTTTTCGTATTCCCCAGCACGAATATTTGCCAAGTTTTTCCAACGAGTATCTGTTGCAGAAGCCTCATAAAGAAAAGCCGAAATTCCCAAATCACGTCCTACACGCTCTCCCAATTCTTTGGTGTACTCAACTGTTTCTTCCATTGTAATATTAGCAATTGGAATAAAAGGACAAACATCCGTTGCCCCCATTCGTGGATGTTCTCCACTATGCTGGCGCATATCAATCAATTCCGCTGCTTTTTTGATGGCTTGATAAGCAGCCTCTACCACTGCCTTAGGCTCACCAACAAAGGTCACCACAGTTCTATTGGTAGCTTTTCCTGGATCTACATCCAATAGTTTCACGCCCTCTATGCGTTCAATTTCGTCTGTAATTTGCTTGATAATCCCCATATCACGCCCTTCACTAAAATTAGGTACGCACTCAATAAGTTGTTTCATTTTGAAGTTTTTATGGTCCTTTAATATGATCTAAAGCATACGAGTTTTTTAATTTATTACTCGTTCTATTATTTATCCAAATGTAGTAAGTCCTTATTGTTTTTTATATTTTCAGGTAGAAAAAGTTATCTTAATAACTCCTTCTTATTTTAAACTATAAAAACATGCTACTTAACGCTATATTATTAATTATGATCTCACTAGCCTTTATTGTATTTTTATTATTGGTCATACCTTGGCTCTTAGCGTTACTCAAAATCCGCAACGTGCCACAAGGAGGCTCCCTATTTATTAGACAGTTTTTTTATTGGTTCTTTATTAGCCTTCTTCCATCTGTTTTTTCCCTTCTTATTGGTTATTTCATCCATTCCATAGAGTTATTTTTTCTCGGTTTTATATTTACAATAATCCTACTGATCATTGGAGGAATCAGCAGCAATCGAAAAATGGAACAAACTATAAAACCTCCAAATGATAATTGGGATTTATTGGACCATTAAATTCCCCCTCCTATATTTCTCTATCCGTTATCAATAGCAAACCCATAAATGTCAATAAACCATTCACTAGTAACAATTCAAAGCCAAATTTATAGCCCCATAAAAGCACCTCCGAATAAGCACTGATGCCATAAGTTAATAGAGGGGCGACCAAACAAACTACTGGTACCATACTATCCTTAACTTTTTTGTTGGTAAACAAACCAAAAGCATATAAGCCTAACAGAGGTCCATAGGTATAACCTGCGAACTTAAACAATGCTACAACAACCGATTGGTCGTTAATTAGCCAAAAAGCAACAATAACCAAAAATAGAATCAAAGAAAATCCAATATGAACCAGATAGCGAGTGCGTTCCTTTCCTTTTTCTTCCTCTAGCGTAGACTGATTAGAGGAAGCATCCAAAATATCATCGTGTTCTTTAATAGCTTTATCTTCGCTACTTGCTGTGGTTTTAAAACCCAAAAAGTCAACGCAAAACGAAGTCGTTAAGGCCGTTAGCGCAGAATCGGCACTTGAGTATGCTGCCGCTACCAAACCGATCACAAAAACAACTCCTACTTCCCAAGGAAGGTGTCTTAGCGCTATCGTAGGATAAAGACTATCTGCTCGATCGTATTCTACGCCATTTTGCAGCGCATAAATAGCCAATAAAGCTCCTAACATAAGGAACAAAAAGTTGACAAAGACTAAGACAATACTAAAACTGAACATATTTTTTTGAGCATCCTCAATATTTCGGCAAGTCAGATTCTTCTGCATCATATCTTGATCCAACCCTGTCATTACGATTGCAATAAACATTCCTGCCAAAAATTGCTTAAAGAAGTTATTCGAGTCAGACCATCCTCCCTCAAAAAAGAAGATTTGTCCTAAGCCTTCTGACTGAATGCTTGACCATACATTCCCCAGTGAAATATTCATTACCTGCGTCAATTCAAAAACAGTCATCGCTACCGCAATCAGCATAAATAAAGTTTGCAACGTATCGGTCCATACAATGGTTTTTATTCCTCCTTTAAAGGTATAAATCCAAATTAAAACGATGGTCAATAAAGAAACCACCCAAAAGGGTACCCCCCAAGGTTCAAATACAAATAGATACAGTACCATCGCTACTAAATACAGCCTAAATGCAGCTCCTATTATTCTAGACAACAAGAAAAAACCAGCCCCTGTTTTGTAAGCTGCTAGCCCAAAACGCTGCTCTAAATAAGCATATATTGAGGTAAGATTGAGCCGATAATAAAGGGGCAACAAAACCAAGGCAATAACGGTATACCCTACCAAGTAGCCAAAAACCATTTGCATATAAGAAAATTGCATGTTGGTTGCACTTGTTACCTCTGAATTGAGGTAGGCAGCTCCTACCATTCCTGGTACGGATATAAATGTTACTCCAGATAAAGAAGCGCCAATCATTCCAAAAGCCACTAAATACCAAGGAGATTGTCGGTTGGCCACAAAAAAATCTCGATTGTTTGCTTTCTTCCCTGTCCAAAAGGCAATTAATAGTAACAGCAAAAAGTATCCTCCTACTATACTTAAAATTAAGCTTGGTGAAAGGGCACTGGGTAATTCAACGTCTATCTCATTCATTGATTATTATTTTGGGGTTTTATGGATAAAAACCTTAGGTTTTGATTTAAAAATTTTGACTCAAATTGGCAATGGCACACTTCTTTAGTTTGCTATCAAACCAATCTACAAAATTAAACAAAATAAAGAAACCTTTTTGCCCTTCTTGCTTGGCAACTTTTTCCATTGCTGCTTTGTACTTCAACAATAACTTTTGTTGTTCTAAAGTGTTGGTCAAATTTACTTGTTGCTTAAAATATTTTAAAAACACAGTAGCAACCTCAAAAAAATCGTGCTTCCGATACAACCGAATTCGAGTAGATTCTAGTACATTTTGCACATATTGATAATCTTCCAAGCCATCATGGATTAATAAATGAGCGATTTTTCCCATATTCTGATAAGGCAAAAGATAGGTTTGTGGTATATCTTGCTCTAACAAACGCAACCAAGATATGGTCTCATTGTATTTTCCCAAACAAAAGGTAGTATTAATAAATAAAATCAAGCTATGAACCAACAAACTAGTGTCCCAATATTTTTGGTAATCTTTTTGTAATTGCCAAAGCTGCTCAATTTGATGATAAGCTTGATGATAATGTTGTTGTGCTACTTTAGCATAGAGTTGTGTAACAGATTTTGCTATGGTTAACTTAATGGTATAAAACTTAGAATTTGCTAAGCCCTTTATAGAAGATGGTTCGCTCAGGTGTTTGACTAAATATTGATGCTCCTTATAATTTTTATTACTCAATAAAATCCAAAGCAAATTTCGATGATAAGCATAAACTAAAAAGGGAGAAATATGAGCCGAAATCGCATCTTCATCTAACAACGCTAGACGTTTTTTTTCCGTCACGATCAACTTAGCATATTCTTGCAAACCATAATAAGTATAAATCAAGATCGTCAACAGCAAGCGCCTTTTTAGTAAATTTTTTTCTATTTTAAGTTGAGGTTCATAAAGCTCTACAAAGGTCAATAAAAAGTTTTTTTGCGCCTTGGTTCGGGCAAATTTTTGTTTCAAGAAAAAAAGCCGTAATTCATAAATTTCTTTCTTTAAATCAACAACAGATCGACTATACAATAAATGAACTTGGCTAGCTTCCTTCAACTCATGATAGTGACTCAGAGCGGTAGCATAACTTGCTTCCTCTGTAATCCAATCCTCCATCAAGTCATAGATTTCTAGTGCTAAACCATAGTAATTATGCCTCAATGCTAACTGCAATGCCTTTTGCAGTAATTTTCTTCCTTGGCTGTGCAACCCTCTATCTCTTAGAATAAGGTAGTATTTAATTGCATTCAGAACTTTATAACGAGTCGTTTTTGCATCTTGATAAGCTGCCAAACTCTTGAGAATAAGTTGATATAAATGATGTTGTATGCGAGAAATCGAAGAATTAATTCCAGCGCTAAAAAGTATCTTTTTTAATGCCGTTGCATCATAAACGGACTGTTCTACAATAGCATCAAAAATTTGCATGTAAATGGAATTTTCTTTGCTGTTGTTTAGCTTTAAATAACGCCGTTCACTTTTGCTCATAGAGTGTATAAGCGCATATAATTGCTGGCTTTTTTTCATATCAAAATATATAGATGATTCTATCCTTCATCCCTCAAGACATTTTCATAGTGTTATAACTTAACCTTTCTAAAAAATAGGATAATAGCAGTGAGGTCTTCATTTATTGCAAGTGCCCAAACAGTAGGGAAAATTGGTGATTTAGTATAGTCTTTGGTTAACGCATCCAAAACAAAATATTACGATCAAGTTTTGGGTACTATGGACAATCCATAAATCTTAATTAGGGTAAATTTCATCTTCTCTACCCACAAACATAGTTTTTTCAGGGTGACATTTGCTACTTACTTTAACTGAACATATTGATTAACAAGTAGTATAAGAAACTAATCAAAATTTATTATGTGTTGATTTCACCAATTTTATTCATAGCACTCTAAGCCTTTGACTATTGCCACCAAATTAACAACAGTAAGTTTACCTGAACACGCCACTACTATTTTTTCATCAATCATTTCTATCCTCTACCCCACCTCCACCATTAGCACAAAATCCTGATACATCTATCTCTACTTCCTCCCAGCATTCTAAAGTTCGTACATTATCTACCGCTTGCGTTTCTATTAACGGTTCAAAAACATAGATTTCATCAGGCTTTAAGAAGATTTCAACAACTACTTCTATCCTCTCAACTGTAACAAAAACATACTCCTAGGAAGTAAAACATCGAGCTGACAAAACAAACACATACAACATTATTTATTTCCTTTTGCAAAAAACGCTTTATTCCCTTTAGCAACAAAGGATTCTACCTAGTGCAATATTCCAATCGATTTACTGTTGCGCTAAACCAATTTATTACTTTTATAAACAGAAATAGGGCTGATTTTATCTTGCTTTATCTGTAGTTAAAACAAATACTTCTATTTACAAGATAAGAACCTCTAAGAGATAAAGAAATAGAACAGTTTATAATTATAATATAATTTATCCAAAAAGTATTGTACTTTTATCAGTCGGATTGATCTTCAATTGTACAGTTACCTTCATTTAATGTTTTTTTAACTCAAATAAAATATACCCATAAACAGATCCTAAAAGCCTAATAAAATCAACCTAAATAACTAAAAATCAACCAACTAATGAAACAACCATTCACCTTAGGCTGTTATAGTGTTAATAAAATCGTAAAATTTAACCGCTCGTTTCTAAAAAAAATCAAAAAAGCTGTGGACTATTAACTCAATTATCGTTACCTTAAGACCCTTGTAATGATATTTTTAGATAGTTAATTAAAACTTAAGAAAATTATTTTAACGAATAATATCCCTCCCTATTAGGTCGTTAAAAAAATAGCATCGCTATAAATTATTGCCATTGTCCTACCCCAAGCATTTACCATCCCCGACTAAAGAATATCCTTTTTAAGGAACAAATAAGAATATACATAATACAGAGCTATACATGTAGCTAATTTTTATACAAAAAAAACAGCTATATTATGTTTTTTTTGCAACTATATCACTAAAAAATACAAAGAACCTATTTGTTAGCTAAGACAAAATTTTAATCTATGCGATTTAATTTACATTTCTTCTTTCAACAACTATTATTGATTGGAGGTTTATGGCTCGGAATGAGCACATTTAGTTTTGCGACTCACTACACAGGTTTTGATATAACCTATACTTGCACGGGTCCTAACCAATATCTAGTAACCCTCAATGTTTATAGAGATTGTAATGGAGTTGGAGTAGGGACTACTCAAATAGTCAATTACAGCTCTGCATCTTGTGGAGTATCTGCTAGCCTAACCCTAAACTCTCAATCTGTCACTGATATAACACCATTATGCCCCTCTCAAACTAGTGCTTGTGGTGGCAGTGGTAATATTGGTGTAGAGTTACATGTCTTTCAAGGAACGTTAACATTGCCCTCTGGCTGCAATGATTGGATTCTTTCGTCTACTTCTTGTTGTCGTAACAATGCTATTACCAACCTAAGTAGTCCAGGTAGTAACAATATCTATGTTCAAACGACATTAGATAATACGATCAGTCCTTGCAATAGTTCACCTGCATTTGCTAGCAACCCTCAGTTGTTTGCCTGTGTGGGTCAGACCGTCAATTACCAACAACTTGCATCTGATAACGATGGTGATTCCCTCGTCTATTCAATGACAGACTGCTTGCAGGGGGCTTCTTCTTCTGTTTCTTATAGTGGCGGCTTTAGCGGAACAAACCCTCTGACAGTTCCAATTACCTTAGATCCTCAAACAGGAGCAATTCAATTTACAGCAAACCAGCCTCAAGTGGCCGTTATGTGTGTATTAGTTGAAGAATATAGAAATGGAGTGCTAATAAGTACGATTATGCGTGACATTCAGTTTAATATTACCAACTGTAATAATACGATTCCTAATATTTCAGGTATTAATGGTAGTCCAACTGTTTTTGATACAACAGTATGCGAAGGTGGTTTGCTCTGTTTTGACATTAATGCAAATGACATCAATGCAGGTCAAAATCTTACCATGACTTATAGCAATAATATCCCAGGGGCAACATTTACCCAAACTGGTTCAGGTGCATCGGCAACAGGAACCTTCTGTTGGAATACGTCTATTGGCGATCAAGGAACCTATGTTTTTGCAATAACAGCTGAAGATGATGCCTGTCCAATACTGGGACAAAATACGCAGTCCTTTACCATTGTTGTTGGACCTAATCCTAACCCACCTGTCAATGCAGGAACGGATGTTCAAATTTGTGCAGGTGACACAGCAACACTAACGGCAACAACAACAGCCCCTGCTGGTTTAGTTAGTTCCTTTGCGTGGACTCCAACAACGAATCTAACGAGCCCCAATACGGCTTCCACAGGTGCCTACCCTATTGCAACAACTAGTTATACCGTTGCTCTAACTTATACCGATGGCTGTGTATCAATGGATGCAGTTAATGTAAGCGTTGCAGATGACCCTACAGCATCTGTATTCCCTACTACTGCTGAAGTTTGTGGAGGAGCTAATTTTGTGCTTACAGGAACTACAGACCAAACAGGAATGAATTTTCAATGGTTTGACCCAGGTATGACCGCATTGGGTAGTGGTACAATATCTGGAACGACCTCTTCTATCCCTGTTTCTGTTCCAACAGCAGCAGGCACCTATGCATATATACTAGAAGTAACCAATCCAGGAACAGGTTGTACAACTCAAGATACTGCTTTCTTAACTGTTGGAACACCTCCTGCTCTTCCTAGTTGTGTCAATATATATGTATCTACAACTGGTGCAGATGCCAATCCTGGTACGCAAGCCAGCCCTACAACTTTAGCTTCTGCCTTAAGTCGTGCTGCTTGTAATAATGCCGTTATAAAAATGGCTACTGGTACCTATAATATTGACAATGCACTTACAATTGGAAGTTTTGTTACGCTTGAAGGTGGTTTTGATCAAGGGAATGCTTGGACAAAAACTAGTACTTCTGGTGCCACAACAATTAATCGAACGACTGCTAACCCTGAAGGTGCTGTCAACGCTCAACGATTAGTCGCTTTTTATGGAAATGGTGCTATCGGCTTCCGATTCCAAGATTTGACAGTTACAACAGCCAATGCAAACCAACCTGGTATGTCTACCTATGGCTTACACATGACTTCTTGCTCTGATTATGATATTGTTCGCTGTCAAATTGCAGCAGGAAATGCAGCAGCGGGAAGAACTGGTGCTGCTGGAACTCCAGGGGTAAATGGAGCAAATGGTAACAATGGGCAAGCTGGTGACAATGATGACCAAGACCGTAATGGTGGTGGTGGTAATGGTGGCGTTGGTGGTGGTGGAACCCCTGCTGGTAATGGTGGTGCTTGTTGTAGTACAACTGCCTTTCCTGGCGGTAATGGTACGGCACCAAGTGGTATCAACGGCGGCGGTGGTGCTGGCGGTGGCTCTGGTGGTGGAGAAGATAGAGATGGTGCTTTTGGAGGGAATGGCGGTGGTGCCCTAGGGGCACCAGGTACTCCTGGTCAAGAAAGTGGTTGTAATAGTAGTGGAAGCTGTGGTTCTAGTGAATCAGGTAACGACGCACAAGATGGTGCTGATGGAACCAATGGTACGGTCGGAACCAATGGTTCTGCTGGTTCTCATATCGGAGGTTTTTGGGTTCCTGGTGGTCAAGGTGGTACTGGTACCAATGGTACTGGTGGTGCTGGTGGCGGCGGTGGCGGCGGTGGCGCTGGCGAAGGGGGTACCTTCTGTACGGATGGAAAAGGCTCTGGCGGCGGCGGCGGCGGCGGTGGCGGTCAAGCAGGAACTGCTGGTGCTGGTGGATTTGGTGGTGGCTCTGCTTATTCCGTTTACCTATTCCTCAATGGAGCAAATGGTAACTTCACCCAATCTAACCTTAGTGCTGGTGCCTTAGGTGCTGCTGGTGCTGGTGGTAATGGTGGTGCTGGTGGTAATGGCGGTAACCGTGGTTTAGGAAGTACCTACCATGGTGGAGAAGTTGGTTGTGGTGGCGATGGTGGTAATGGCGGTGATGGTGGTGACGGTGGTAATGGTGGTAATGGCCAACCTGGAGAATCTAACCAATTATTCCAATCGGGCGGAAGTGGGTTAAATAGTTCTGATGTTAACTTTGCACTTACTGCTCAACCTGAAATTCAAGTATCTAATATCAATTGTACAGATGTGAATGTACAATTTCAAGACATTACTTCAACGGGCAGCACGTGGGATTTTGATGCCAATACCAATGCAGCAACACCTGCAACAAGTACAGCTACCACTGCTACCACTCAATACTCAGCGATTGATCGCTATGATATTGGTTTGGGGGCAAATTTATATGCTGGTTTTCACAACATCTCTTTCCAAAATACAATTGTACCTAACATCTTAAGCAATGCAACAACAGTAGGTACTGATACTTTTATGGTGTGTCAAGGAGATTTCACCAACTTTGAAAGTCAGTTTTTTGCAGATAGTTATGTATGGGATTTTAATGGTGCTATTCCAAATCCTGCTAGTATGCAAGTAGTTACTAGCCAATTTAACACCCCTGGTTTCTATCCTGTTACCTTATCTATTATCACAGATTGTTGTGGTCTTTCACCAGAAGATACAGTTTACCTTTATGTTACTCCCTTGCCTACAGTTAGTGGATCTGGTGACGTTAGTATATGCGAAGGAGATACAACAACACTTACCGTATCAGGCTTATCGGCAACAGATTCTGTCGTTTGGACACCAACAACTGATATGATTTCAATGACTCCTTCTGCTGTTATTGTTAATCCTTCTGCAACAACAACGTACTCTGCTACGGTTTATACAGTAACATCTACTCCTAGTGGAGACATTGTTTCTTGCCCTGTTGTTCTAAACTTTACCGTTACTGTTAATCCAACGCCCTTGTTGAGTTTCACCTCTGTTGACCCAACCTGTAATGGAAATGGTTCTGCAACAGCAACAGTAAGCAATCCTACTGGACTTTATGATTTTAACTGGTCTAATGCATTTAGTACTACAGGTGCTGTTAGTTCTACCAATACAGGTTTATCGGTTGGAGCTTATTATGTAACGGTATCTGAAACGGTGACAGGTTGTTCTACCATAGATAGCGTTTCTTTATTCCCAGGTGTAGGAGCACCAAATGTTTTCTTACAAACGAGCACTCCTGCTACTTGTGGTCAAACAAATGGTACAGCAACAGTAAATACCAATAGTGGTACTGCTCCCCTATCCTATCTCTGGAATGATGGTTCTACCCTAACCTCTCGTACAGGTTTAGCTGGCGGTAATTATAGTGTTACCGTAACAGATGGCGTGGGATGTACTTCTAATGTAACATTTGACATTACACAACAACCAGCCTTAGCAATCAATTTTGTGGACTCTGTTAATCCAGCCTGTATCAATTCGGGTAGTCTTGAAGTAGAGGCCACGGGAGGTACTCCTACCGTCAATTATTTGTGGAGCAATGCAGAAACAACGGCTCTAATTACAGCGCTAGGACCAGGAACCTATACAATTACAGCTACAGATGCCAACAGTTGTACGGCTACTGCAAGCTTTACATTAAATGGTATTACACCTACCATCAACCCTGTTGCAACAGGAACTTTACTCTGCCCAACAGATACCACAGGTATTATAGTTAATGCCAATGTAGGGGCACAGCCTTATGTATACAATTGGACAGGAGGTAATTCTGCTTCTTTTCCTACCAATCAAGATTATGTAACAAGCGTAACTGCTGGAAACTATTCCGTCACGGTAACAGATGCAACAGGAACTTGTACGGCTACTGGTTTAGTTAGCATTGCAGCTCCTCCAGCCTTCTCTATTACCGTAGACAGTACAGATATTGCTTGTTTTGGAGATGCGAATGGTACCGCTTCAATCACCCCTCTAGGAGGTTCTCCTACGATAGGTTTTGTATGGAGTAATGGTGAAACAACGGCTTCCATAACTGGATTAACACCAGGAAATTATAATGTTACGGCTACGGATGCCAATGGTTGTATATTAATAGATAGTACCGTTGTGAACCAACCAGCAGCTCCATTAACAGCTATAATGACAGATTCCACTGATATAACTTGTTTTAATGGCAATGATGGTGACGCAACAGTTACGCCCGCAGGAGGAACAACTCCCTATACCTTCACTTGGTCTGATGGTCAAACCAGTGCCCAAGCTACAGGATTAATAGGTGGGCTTTATACGGTTACCGTTACTGACAATAATAATTGTACCGTTTCTACCAATGTTTCCTTAAATACTCCTGCTACACCACTTGCTAGTTTTATAGATGTTGATACTATTGTTGGTTGTTTAAATGCAACTAATGGTGATATTCACATTGTACCTTCTGGTGGTACTCCTTTTACTGTTAACCAGCCAAATGGTACTGGATATACCTATATCTGGACCAATGGTTCTACCGATACGTCTTCTATGAATCTAGGTGCTGGACAACATTGTGTTACGGTTACAGATTCTTTGGGTTGCTCAGAAGTTGTTTGTATTACACTGACTGAACCTACTGGCGTAACGGCGACACTCACGGGTACAACCAACGTTATTTGTAATGGTCAAAGCAATGGTACGGCTACTGTTATGGGAGCTGGCGGAACTTTACCTGGCTACACTTACCTTTGGAGTGATGGGCAAACTAGCCAAACGGCTACTGGTTTAGCAGCCAATATTTCTTATAGTGTTACCGTTAGAGATGCCTATCGTTGCCCTGATTCTGTTGTTAATATCACCGTTACAGAACCTAGTGCAATTACTTTAACAACAACACCTACCCATTTAATTTGTAATGGTACAACTCCACCTGATGGTTCGGCTCTTGCCAATGCTTCTGGCGGAACAGGTGCTTTTTCTTACCTATGGGATGTAAATGCAGGAAGTCAAAATACGGCTAATGCCACAGCTTTGGCAGCCAATACTTATACCGTTACAGCAACAGATGCCAATCTTTGTACAGCTACGGCTACTGTCACTATTACACAACCAACTGCTGTTACTGCTACAATGACAGACTCTAATAATGTTGCTTGTTTTAGTGGTAATACAGGCGATGCGACCGTGGCAGGCAGTGGTGGAGCTGGTGGAACCTATAACTTTATTTGGTCTAATGGTCAAACCAATGCTCAAGCCACCGCTCTAACAGCTGGTCTTTATACGGTTACGGTTACAGATTCGTTTAATTGTGCAGCTATTGCTACAGTTACGATTACACAACCTGCAACAAGTGTAACTGGTTTTATAGATGTTGATACCATTGTTGGTTGTCTAAATGCAACCAATGGTGATATTCACATTGTACCTTCTGGTGGTACTCCTTTTACTGTTAACCAGCCAAATGGCACTGGATATACCTATATTTGGACCAATGGTTCTACCGATACTTCTTCTATGCATTTAGGTGCTGGACAACATTGTGTTACGATTACAGATTCTTTGGGTTGCTCGGAGGTTGTTTGTATTACGCTAACCGAACCTACTGGCGTAACGGCGACACTCACAGGTACGACCAACGTTATATGTAATGGGCAAAGCAACGGTACAGCTACTGTTATGGGAGCTGGTGGAACTTTACCTGGCTATACTTACCTTTGGAGTGATGGGCAAACTAGCCAAACGGCTACTGGTTTATCAGCCAATGTTTCTTATAGTGTTACCGTTAGAGATGCCTATCGTTGTCCTGATTCTGTTGTTAATATCACCGTTACAGAACCTAGTGCTACTAGTGTATCAATACCTACTCAAGTAAATGTTTTATGTAATGGAGATTCTACCGCTACTGCGACTGCTTTAGGTGCTGGCGGAACACCAGTCTTTACTTATTTGTGGGATGCGAATGCTAATAATCAAAACACAGCAATCGCTACTGGTCTCAAAGCTGGTACATACACGGTAACAGCAACAGATGGAAATAGCTGTACGGTTAGTACAGGAGTGACCATTACAGAACCTACAGCCATAACGGCTTCAATAACAAGCTCAACTAGTGTTACCTGTAACAATGGGAATGACGGTCAAGCGACAGCAGCAGCAACTGGAGGGGTCGCAACCTATAATTTTGCATGGTCTGATATTAATAATCAAACTAGTGCTACTGCTACTGGCTTAATTGCGGGTACTTATACCGTAACTATAACAGATAATAATGGCTGTTCTGACACAGCAAGTATCACCATTATAGAACCAACTGCTGTCACTGCTTCAATAACGAGTCAATCCAATGTAAGCTGCTTTGGTGGCAACGATGGAACAGCTACGGCCTTAGGAAGTGGAGGTATTGGCACAATAACCTATCTCTGGAGTATTGGTAGCCAATCGGCTCCAACTGCAACAGGTTTAACAGCTGGTTCTTATACCGTAACTGTAACGGATGGTAATGGTTGTTCAACAACAACAGGAGTAACCATTACAGAACCCAATGCTATTACAGCTACCATTACTAGCTCAAATAATATTACTTGTAATAGTGGTAACGATGGATCGGCTACTGTTACAGGAACTGGGGGAAGCCCTGCTTATAGCTTTGTATGGTCTGATCCTAGCAGCCAAACAAATGCTACCGCTACTGGTTTAACGGCTGGAATTTATACCGTAACACTTACGGATAACAATAGCTGTTCTACAACTGCTTCTGTTACTTTAACAGAGCCTTCTGCCATCACACTCACCAATAGTGTAAGTTCTAATTACAATGGCGTTTCAATAAGTTGTAATGGCGTCTGCGATGGAGAATTAACAGCAAATGCTACAGGAGGTACAGGTACGATTACTTACTTGTGGGATGCTGCCACGGGCAGCCAAACTTCAGCAATTGCAACGGGAATTTGTGATGGGGTTTATTCTGTTACCGCTACAGATGCTAGCTCTTGTACTGTTAGCTCTACGATAACAATCACAGAGCCTAGTGCAGTAGCTGCTACCAGCAATGGCACCGCAACTACTTGTAATGGAGCAGCAGACGGTACCGCTACAGCTATTGGTAGTGGCGGAATTGGTTCTTATTCCTTCTTATGGGATGCCAGTGCAGGGAATCAAAATACAGCACTCGCTACAGGACTTAGTGCAGGTACTTATTTAGTGACAATAAGTGACTTAAATGGTTGCTCAGATACTGTTAGTATTAATATTACGCAACCTACTCCATTAATTGCAACGCTTTCTACCACAGCAGTCAGTTGTTTTGGTGGAAACGATGGAACGGCTACAGCAACTACCACTGGTGGTACACCTGGCGTTCCTGCTTATACTTATGATTGGGGGAATGGAACAACCGCTTCAAATGTTAGTCCAACTCAATCCATTGGTACCTATTCGGTAACCATTACAGATAACAATGGTTGTTCTATTACGGAAAGTTATACCATTACAGAACCTTCTGCTATGTCCTTCACCATTTCGAATACAGATGTATCTTGTAATGGGGGCAATGACGGAACCGCTAGCATCAATGTTAGTGGTGGTGTAGGTGGCTTTACTTACAACTGGAACAATGGACAAAATACCGCTACTGCTACTGGCTTAACTGCGGGGCTACATTGTGTAACCGCAACTGATGGAAACGGTTGTACGGTTGATACCTGTATCCTAGTCAACGAACCTACTCTCCTAACTAACATGACATTTTCTGCTATCGATGCTACTTGTTTTGGTAGTAGTGATGGTCAATTAACTGTTAGTGCTTCTGGAGGGATACAACCTTATTCTTATGCTTGGGGTAACGGACAAAATACTGCTACCGCTACTGGCTTAGCCGCTGGGGTACATGCGATCACCATTACCGATGCCAATGGCTGTATTTTAATTGGTAATTCTACGATTAATCAACCAACTCCTTTGATCCTTTCTTATGTGCTTGATTCGGTTGATTGTATTGGTGGTAATGATGGTGGAGTTACAGCAATAGCGACTGGTGGCAATGCCCCTTATACCTATCAATGGGATGCCGCTACAGGAAATCAAAATACCGCAAACGCTACTGGACTTTCGGCTGGTAACTACAATGTTACGGTTACTGATTTCACGGGATGTACCCTCAGTGGTAATGCTTCTGTTTTTGAACCCAATACACCTTTAACGGCTACCATCATCAACCAAAGTAATCCTTTGTGTAATGGTGGCTCTGATGGGATGATTGAAGTAGATGCTCAAGGAGCAACACCAAATTATACTTATCAATGGAACAATGGGCAAACTTCTAGCATTGCCACAGGTGTCTCTGCTGGAATACATACGGTTTCCGTTACGGATGCCAATGGTTGTAGCATTACTGCTACAGGGGTATTGGGTCAACCTACTCCACTAACTCTTAATCCACAAGTACTTTCTAACTACAATGGAGCAGCAATTAGCTGTCCTGGTGAGGCAGATGGCTCTGTAGGCGTAACCGCCGCTGGGGGGAATGGTGGATTTAGCTATATCTGGAGTCCTGCGGGACAAAATACCGCTACCATCAATGGCTTAGTCGAAGGAACCTATTGTGTTACGGTTACTGATGTGGCAGGCTGTCAAGCCGATACGTGTATCAGCATTGTTGATCCTGTTCCTTTAGCAGCTACCTTTACCCAAATTGATGTCTTGTGTCATGGAGATGCCAATGGACAAATCGTAGTAAATGCCACTCCTGGAACGGGTACATTGGGAGTGAATGGATATGAATATAAAATTACAGGTCCTGGACAAAGTGGTAATGTCTACAGTGCCATTAATGTTTACAATAACTTAGCAGCAGGATCGTATGTGGTCTTTGTTCGAGATGGAAACAATTGTGAAATTAGTCTTCCGATTGCCATTGCAGAACCAGCACCCGTCTTAATTGACTCTGTGGTGATCACCGATGCCCTTTGTTTTGGTGCTGCGGATGGAACAGCAATGGCGCATGCCAGTGGTGGAACAGGAACCTATACTTATCGTTGGTCAGATGCTCAGGTAACCAACCCTGCTACGGGCTTAGCCAAAGGTTTGTATACCGTTACGGTAACCGATGCCAATGGTTGTGATCGAGTAGAGGTCTTTAATGTTGGAGAACCAACTGCCTTGACTGGAAACATTACGGCTAATCCAATTCCTTGCTTTGGAGGAACGGCTACTGCTACGGCAAGTGGTAGTGGAGGAACCCCCATTGCGTTAACTTCTTATGTTTACAACTGGTCCAATGGCAGCACTTCTGCCACGACCATCGGCTTAACGGCTGGGGTGCATTGTGTGACCATTACCGATGCGAATGCTTGTTCTTTTGTGACGTGTGTTACCCTTACTCAGCCTTCTACTGCTTTAACGGCTAGTATTAGTGCTCAAACGGATGCCACTTGTCATGGCAGTGCGACTGGAACGGCTACTGCACAAGGCAATGGTGGAACCAGTCCTTACACTTACCAATGGGATGCGGCAGCGGCTAACCAAACGAGCCAAACGGCAATTGGGTTAGCTGCTGGAATCTATACAGTAGTCGTAACAGATTCTAACAACTGTACCAACTCTACAACGGTTACGATTAGTGAACCTTCTTTGTTGACGGCTGCCATTACGACCACCACCAATGCTACTTGTAATGGCGTTGGAACGGGAACTGCTACGGTTGCTGGAACAGGAGGAGTACCTACTTATACTTATCTATGGGCGGATGGACAAACCAATGCTACGGCTACAGGCTTAGTTGGTGGTTCACATCCTGTTACCCTTACTGATGCCAATGGCTGTACGGCGATTGCTACGGCGATAATTACAGAACCTACCGCAGTAGATATTACGGCTATTTTCACCACTCCTGTTGCTTGTAAAGGAGGGGCTACAGGATCGGCTACCTTGAGTATTCAAGGAGGAACGCCAACCAGTGGTTATACCTTCCAATGGTCAGGAGCGCCTGGACAAAATAGTATTACAGCTACTGGTTTATCGGCTGGGATACATACTGTAACAGCAACCGATGCCAATGGTTGTTTTGATGTGGACACCTTTACGATTTCAGAGCCTGCTCTTGGATTAACGGGCTACTTAACCACTACAGATGCCCTTTGTTTTGGAGCCGCTAGTGGTGAAATTGCTGCGGTTATTACAGGAGGAACAGGAAGCAATTATACCTTTGCTTGGAATAGCAGTCCTAGTCAACATACGGTTGTTGCCGATAGTTTAGCGGCTGGTAATTATACCGTTACGGTAACCGATAGTTTGGGTTGTACCTTGACTTTAACGGGTACGGTTGGAGAGCCTAGTCAATTAGTTGTGACGGCTGGCGTACAGCAAGATGTCACTTGTTTTGGTGGCGACAATGGTATTGCAACCGTACTGACTACGAATGGTGGTGTTCCTACTTATTCTTACGTATGGACCGATCCTAGTGGTCAAGTCAGTACTACTGCTACGAATCTTAGTGCAGGTCCTGTTACCGTAGTAGCGACCGATGCCAATATGTGTACAGCGAGTGCGACGGTTACCATCACAGAGGCAACTCCAATTACGGTAACGGAAAATGTTAGTCCTGTGAGTTGTCATGGCTTAACGGATGGTAGCATTGATATTCTTACTTCGAATAAGGTATTGGTGGGTTACAATTGGTCGAATGGCTTTATTGGCAATCCAAACAATGGCTTGGCTGCTGGGGTTTATGAGCTAACCGTAACCGATGCTACATTCTGTACGGAAAGCTTTAGCTATACCATTACAGAGCCTTCTGCAATCAACCTAGATATCCAACAAACAACGGCTATTTTGTGTCATGGGGCAGATAATGCAACGGCTCAGGTAACTCCTACGGGTGGATCACCTGCTTACACTGCAAATTGGAACCATGGAGCCAGCAGTAATACCGTCACAGATTTAGCGCCTGGTTTGTATACTGTTACCATAACCGACAGTAGAGGTTGTATGGCAGATACCAGCATTACTATTGAAGAGCCTGATTTGTTAACCATTACAGGAACAACCGCTGGAACTTTCTGTGCAGGCGATCAAACGGGAGTTTTAACCGCAATCGGTGCAGGTGGAACGGTATTGAGTGGTTTATTGGAATACAGCATTGATGGAACGACTTGGCAAAATGGAAACATCTTCTCTGGTTTGAGTGCTGGAATTTATACCTTGTCGGTAAAAGATGAAAATGGTTGTGTGGTTGATACAGCTTTGGTTGTAGAAGATGCAGATCCGTTCTTTATTAGCAGCATGACTGGAAATACGACCATTGAATACTTGGATAGTTTGACTATTCAGGCGACCTTAAACGATACTACAGGAGTGCTTTACAGTTGGACACAAATTACAGGAGTGATGGGTGTTGTAACCGATAGCTCTTATAGCTTTGATATTGCTCCTGCTGAAGCTGTGCAGTATGAATTTACCGCCACCAATGCGAATGGTTGTACGGTCGATAGCATTGTGATTATTGATGTTGAAAAACCACGAAGAGCCAATGCGGCTACTGGATTTACGCCTAATGGAGATGGGGTGAACGATTACTTCTTTATTCAAGGAGGGGAGAAAGTCCAAGAAGTAGTACTCTTTAGAGTTTACGACCGATGGGGCGAATTGGTCTTTGAAGGCAGCCACCTTGATATTAACATTGCTACTCAAGGATGGAATGGTATTTTCCGTGGGCAACCTGCTAGCTCAGGTACTTACTCTTGGTATGCTGATGTCTTGTTTAAAGATGGTAAAACTACTCAGATTAAAGGTGATGTTATTTTACTTCGATAGTATATTGATTTAATAACTCTAAAATCAAAAAAAGCTCAAGGTCTTAAGATCTTGGGCTTTTTTAAGTTTTACAACATAAACTTAACATTTTAAAACTACCTTACAGCAATTAATACATCTCAAATATTAACATATACATTAGAACCTACAAATAAAGTTTTTGCTCTAATTAAACTAGTGTCTTACTTTTGAGGTATTGATTTAGTTCAATATTTGAATTTTAGGTTTTAGAAAAAAGTGTGTTATTTCTTACCATCAATAAAATTAAAATTTCATAGGGTTTTATTTTAGTGTTAAGGGATTGTCTTGTGGGGAGACAATCCTTTTTTTTGTTTATCTTTCTGATTTTTAACCTATTCTATTCAAAAAACAGCTCCTAATAACACCAACTAAAATAGCCCTTTTGTTCGTTCGTTATTCAATCCCTTTTATTTTTTTTCACTTTTTTTAATTGCCTTGTAACTTTTAGCCCTCTTTATGGCACTTATAGATATACGAACTCAAAAATTGTTCTATTCGCTACATGAAGTATAAAAACAAACAACAATACTTTTTGAGGCTCTATGAGCCCAATCATTCCAAATTGCTGCGCTATTGTGAATCTATATTAAAAGATCCAGTTGACGCACAAGATTTGGTTAGTGAGACAGTATTGGTAGCTTATGAACAATTGGATAAATTAAAAAAAGAAGCATCCTTTAATTATTTTTTGTTTGGTATTGCGCGCAACCTAATTCGTCGTCTGCAGCGACGCAAAAAATTTTGGGGTTTATTTAATACAGAACAAGCCGAAACCATTGTTGCTCCCAAGAGCAATGCTTTAAACGAAGATGTACAACTGCTATATCAAGCCTTAGACCAGCTGCCTCCAGCTCAAAAAGAAGCCTTGATTCTATTTGAAATATCAGGTTATAACATCAAAGAAATCGCAACAATACAAAACAGTAGTATTTCTGCCATTAAAGCAAGATTAGCCCGTGGGCGACAAAAATTAGGCAAAATTCTGTCACCAAAAACAACATTAGCTTATGAATAAGAATTTGGACAATTTGTTTGAGCAAGCTCGGAAGTCGATTAAGTCGGAGATGCCACTCGAAGAAGTGCAACAGCTTATTTATAACCAAGCGTCACCATCCTTTTGGACTAATCAAAAAATTTGGATTATGAGTACATCTATTTTAGGAGTAATAGCTATTAGCACCCTATTCTTTTTGCCATCTAATCAAAAAAACACCTCTATTGTTGCTGATAAAACACCAATTATTACAACACCCATTACTAAGAAAAATACAGCTACTCCTCCCAATGAGCACCTTTTAAAAACAAGACCTGATAACCTTCCTTTACCGATTGTATTAACTACAAACAATCCTAATAAAGAAAAGATTAAAGTTATTGATGCTCCTGCTATTCCTATTGGGTATGAAATTCCAACTAAATTAGATTCTTTAGGACCTAAAAAAACCTTTACAGAATATAAATTGGAGATAAAAAAAGAAAATTCTGAACAAGAAATCAAAAAACTTAAATCGGAGTTATCCAATTATGGAATTCACATGGAGATAAAGGAGCTAAGCTATAATAAGGAAAATAAAATCAAACGATTCAAAGGGCAATTCAAAACAGATAGTTTATTCTGTGGCTCAACCATGAATGATTATGAGTTTGATATTAGTGGTTCTTTTAAATCTATGGAGTTTATTTTTAGAGTAGCAGACAATAAAAATTTAAAGTATTTAAAGATTCAATCCGATAATTTTGAGGAAACCATTGAATGCTATGATGATGAGGTCATTTCCAATACATTGGAAGCAAAAAAAATAAGCCGCCAAATGCAAGAAGAAATGATGCGTGCAAGGGAAGAAATGGCTAACGCTCAAGAAGAGATGGCACGTGCCAGAAAAGAAATGGCAATAATTAGAAGAGAAGAGGCTTTTCGCCGTGCAGATAGTAGTGCACATCATTTGTCGGAATATCCGAGTGATATAGATTGGGAAAAAATTGAAGCTGACATTAGAAAAGCAATGGAAAATGTGGAGGTTGATTTCAAAGAGTTAGATGAGGACGTGTTAGAATCGTTACAGGACTTAGAAGTTATCATCCTAAACAAAGACTTCAAGAAAGATATGGAAATCTTAATAGAGGACCTTGATCTAATGCGTAAGGATATTGAAGTGCAATTGCGTGATCAATTACAAAACAATCGCTATCCACATAAATTACAAAATAATCGTTATCCACGACAGCATCGTGAAACACTTAAAACAATACGAAAAACGATTACAAAAGAACAAACAAAGCATGAACTCAAAACAGAAATCAAAGCACTGGAATCAGAAGCTGAAGCATTAGAAAGAGCTGCTAAAAAACTTCGTCGAGAGGCAAAGAAAAAAGCCAAAGCAGCCAAAAAGAAGGCAAAAAACAATTAAAATCAGCTCACTTCTTATTCCTAACTACTGATTTACCATAATATGTTATGAGAACTATTACGTTACTTATGCTTATACTACCTTCTTTTATGGTTTTAGGGCAAACTTCATTGCCCACTTTAAAATCAACTACGAATAGAATAAGCATAAAAGAAGGGACTATCTTTCATAAAGATAGCTGGACAGTATCACCTAAAATTAAATGGGATGAATTTGTTACCACTCCATTTAAAATAAAAAAGACAATTACTTTTTATTCAGATATTGATTCTTTGTCTTTTACGATAAAACCTAATCAAATTTATGATTTTATAATTCTGTTGAATGATGAGCAGACGGCCTATACTAGAATAAATACATCGACTGACAAGCCCCCTTCCATTTCTATAAAAAAGGTCTTAACTTATTATAAAAAATTGACCTCAGGAAAGGCGACCCCCGATAGCATCCCTTTTAAAATTGGTGCGGATAATAGAATTCATATTCTAGGGAAAATTAATCAATCCGATTCCTTAGATTTAATATTTGACACGGGAGCTAATGCCATTGTTATCAACCGATCTTTGATCAATAAGCGTGTAAACTTAAATTTGAATGGGCAGGCTCAAAATCAAGGATCAGATGGCATATCAATCGTAGCAACTAGCTCAAATAACCAGTTAGAAATTGGCAACTTAATATGGGATGAGGTTAATATTTTAGCCATTGACTACCAAGATTCCCCCTTTGATGGGGTTTTAGGTTGGATTGCCTTTGAAGAAAAGATGGTTGAAATTAATTATGAACTAAACATCCTGGTCATACATCCAAACATTGCATCCATACATCCTGAATATACTCAATATCCAATGAAAATGATTCAGGGAATTCCCTATATAGAAGGAACAGTCGTTACAGGCAACCAAAAGGCAACGGGATGGTTTGGCTTTGATACAGGATGCAGTAGTAGCATTTTACTAAGTCAAAGATTTGCTCATGAACATCGATTCAAACCGATCCTTCCCCCAATTAGCATTTCTACCCATTTGGGAAGTTCTGGCATTGCTTATCAATCCAATGATTATACCCTTTCAAAATTTAAATTGGGTGGGTTCGAAACTTATTTAATTCCCATTTCTATTAATCAAAAAGATCCTGAGGGAGTTAATAACAATGACATATTGGGTAATTTATTGTTAAAACGATTTAATGCCATTCTTGATTTCAAAAATCAAGTCATTTACCTAAAACCCAACCAATTGTTACACAGTTCTTATTACTAAAAAATAACCATAACCAACTAGGAGCTATTTATTCGCAACTAAGTACAGCTCCGATTATACTTTAATTTAACAGTTTTTGAGTCGGGAAAGGTAAGCTATTTCAAATAAACAGTTCCTAGCGCAAGCCATCTAATTTTTCGAGCATTGATCCTTTTATTTTAGCGGAGTAAAATAGATCAAGAAACGCAATAAGTTAGAAGGAGGAAATGTAAATTTATGATAATTACCGATCCCATTTTTATGAATTCGGGCAACTGAAACTGCAAGTTTACCAAGAGGATACCTTCGGGTATCCTTCTTTTCTATGGTTTTAATTTCATCCGCTTATTTATGTGGCTAAAAATCTGTAGCTTTAAACACTAAGTAGATGGACAAAAATAGGTATTCGTTCTACTTAGTTACTTAATTACATTTTTCTTAATTTTTGACCACTCCCCCAATGAAAGAAAATAGCTCAAGCCTTATTCTATTATTTTTCTACTCTTTCTTAATTTACAGTTTAAGTTCCTGCACCGTTGGAAGGTTTGTTTTTTATAATTTTGCAGATATTCAAGATTATAAAAAATTTCCTACCCGAGATCTTAAGAAAGGAGAAACTAGTTTTCGTTTTGACAGCCTAAAAAATGAAAATGCTCCAAAAAAAATAGAAATGAAGATAAAAGATGGCAAGCAAACCGTTATTCCATTTGATCAATTTCTGGAACAAAACAAAACTGTTGCTTTTTTAATCATTCAGAACGATACCATCCAATACGAGCGTTATTTTAAAAACTATGATAAGGCATCCATCGTCCCTTCTTTTTCTATGGCAAAATCCATTACTTCTATCTTAATTGGTTGTGCCATTGAGGACGGAAAAATTGGCTCTGTCAATGATCCTATTATTAATTATATTCCCGAATTGAAAAAAAATGGTTTTGAAAATGTTACCATCAAACATTTGCTCCAGATGACTGCTGGGCTAAAATTCAATGAGGGATATACCACCCCTTTTGGACATGCCGCCACCTTTTATTATGGCTTAAATTTAAGAAGAGCGATTGCTAAGTTGAAACTAAAACAAGAACCTGGAAAAAGTTTTGATTATGTGAGTGGCTGTACCCAACTTTTGGGTTTGGTCCTAGAGCGAGCGCTAGAAAAAAAATCGATTACAGCCTATTTACAAGAAAAAATATGGACTCCATTAAATATGGAATATAACGCCAGTTGGAGTTTGGACAAAAAGAAAAATGGGTTAGAAAAAACGTTTTGCTGTATTAACGCAAGAGCGAGGGATTTTGCTAAAATTGGTCGTCTATATCTCCATAAAGGAAATTGGAATGGCAACCAAATCGTTTCAGAGACTTGGGTCAATCAGTCTACTCAACTTGATCAGACAGAGGGAAGTGCTTGGTTTTACCAATATCAATGGTGGTTACCCACTAAGAATGGAGATTTTATGGCGCAAGGCATTCTCGGTCAATACATCTATGTGAATCCTTCCAAAAATTTAATCATTGTTCGCTTAGGCAAAGCTCACGGTAGTGTCAATTGGGGCAATCTTTTTCCTTCTTTAGCCTCCCATTATTAACTTACAAACAGAGTGCATTTAATTCATCTAAAGTCCCTACAAATACATTCTGATCCACCCATCCTTGAATGCCATTGATTTGGGTTTGGTCGCTGTACTGCCAAAACTTCCATTGTAAATCAGCAGGTGGAGCGGTTCTATTGTAACGAGCAATCCAAACTATATGATTGGGAAATGCTGCCTGTAGATGCTTCTGGTACAAATCAAGCGAAGCATAAATAATAGGACGGATAGTGTAATGTTCCTCGATAAACATCAACCATTTTCCAACACGATCTATCAACTTAGGCATGCTTATATTTTTGATGTCTTCAACGTCTAATACGGGAGGCAAATCTCCTTTTTGTAAATTGACTTGTTGGATAAAATTTTTGATTTGCCATTCGACACTCACATTGGGTCTAAAAAAATGATAGGCGCCTCTTTTTAAACCTATTTCTTTCGCTGCTTTCCAATTTCGCTGAAACATTGAATCTTGATAGTTGACACTTTCTGTTGCCTTGATAAAAACAAAATGCAAGTCTCTTTCTTTTTTTACGGCTTGCCAATTAATTTTTTGTTGATAATGAGAAACATCAATTCCCCTTATGGCATAAGAATCCGCCTCATGTTGGCAGGCTATTAACAAAATAAAAAAAAAGCAAGCCCACCAACTCTTGATCCATTTAAACATTTAAGCCTTGATTTTTTTGAATAAATTGCTGAATTTCATCTGTTGCTGACCGTCCTCTGCCTGTCAATTCTTTTACAATCGCTAAGGTTGGATTGACAGCCCCATGCCCTAGTACATTAAAAAACAGCCTTCTAGATTTCATTATTTTTAGCTTCTTATTTCGTAGAACTACCCTCTTCTAACTCTACGCAATTAGGCAATGTTTTATCCTTTACTTCTCGAACAATTAGGCGAGTTCCTTTATCGTAAAAGCAATACGACCACGCCCAATTGACAAACACAACCAATCTAGATCTAAAGTCCACCAACAACATAAGATGAACAAACATCCATAAAAGCCAAGCAAACCAACCTCCAAATTTCAGACGTTTTGTATCAACAACAGCTAGATTTCGACCAATTGTAGCCATTGTCCCTTTATCTCGATAAACAAAGGGCAACATTTCCTTTTCCTTAGCCAAACGATTAAAATTCTTTGCTAAATGCACACCTTGTTGCACGGCAACAGAAGCCAACATAGGATGTCCATAAGGCAATTCTTCAGAAGGCATAGCGGCGACATCACCAATTGCAAAAATTTCCTTATAACCATTAATTTGATTCAACGTATTGACCAATACACGGTCGCTATTGGTTTTATTAGCCTTTAAACCCGCTGTAGGAGCGCCCTTTACCCCAGCCGTCCAAATCAGTGTTTTTGCCTTAAATGTTTCTTGGTTGGTATAAACCGTAGTGCCATCATAATCTTTGGCTCGAATATCCAACCAAATATTAACGCCCATTTTCCGCAAGAAAGCTTCTGCATCAGCAGAAGCCTTTTTGCTCATGCTAGGCAATAAACGATCGGCTCCCTGCACCACATGAATTTGCATTCTACGAATATCCAAATCAGGATAATCCTTGGGTAGAATATAGCGTTTAAGTTCTGCCAGAGCTCCTGCTAGTTCAACTCCTGTTGCCCCACCACCAACAATAACAAAACTCATCAAAGCATCTCGTTCTTGTACATTGGAGCAATTCAAGGCTTTTTCGAAATTTTGTAAGATCAACGATCTCAAATTTAAAGCCTCTACCAAGCTTTTCATGGGCATAGAATATTTTTCGATATTCTTCATTCCAAAAAAATTGGACTGTGCCCCTGTTGCCATAACCAAGTAGTCATAATCCAATATACCAACGGAAGTATGAACCAGCTTTTTTTCTGCATCAATTTGATGCACATCTGCCATTCTAAAATGGAAATTTTTCTTTCTATTAAAAACTTTTCGAATGGGATAAACAATAGAATCGGGCTCTAGCCCTGCACTGGCAACCTGATACATCAAAGGCTGAAAAGTATGGTAATTATTTTTGTCAAAAAGAACAACTTGATATTGGTTGGTATTAATTGTTTTCGCAAATTTCAGCCCTGCGAAACCACATCCAATAATAACAATTCGTGGTAAATCTCTATGCGGTACGTTCATTCTTTCAAATTTATAGATGAAGAACTTGAAGTACATACATCATGATTTTCCGTTCTTCTTTTGGCTATTGTTGTTTATAGATTCCCTGTTGTTTTGGGTTTTATTTTAGAACAAAATTTATGAGTTTTTAGTTCTCCCAAAAGCAAGCCATATTGCTTAATTATTAGTCTTCAAAGCTCTGTTAATAAAAGCTTGCACTTCATCTGCTGCTTTTAGGTATCCTCCTGCGTTTTTAAGCGCTTGGCTCATCTCTTTGAGGTTTTGTTTTGTTTGCTTATCTGCTATAAGTTCTTCTACCGTACGAAGCAGTTTTTCAGGAGATAATCGCTTATGATTTAGCCATTTCCCAAGCTTGTTATACTCTACTGTTTGAGCCACCAAAAATTGATCGCCTCCTTGTGGAACAACCACTAAAGGGACTTCAAAGAAAATTCCTTCATGCGTACTATTCATTCCTCCATGAGTGACAAATAAATCTGCCTTAGCCAGAATTTCTAACTGAGGAGCAAAGTTGCATAAGATCACATTTGAGGGAGCAACAAACTCCTCTTTCTTATACGACTTACTAATGTTTAATACCACCACATAATCTGAGCCATCAAATGCTTTGATGCAGGTCTTGATGAAATCTCGACGCACAACTACTGATCCCAAAGAAATATAAATTACTGTTTTGCCTTCTAGTTTTTCCATAGGGAAATTAAGGTCGGGCAACCGTACATCTACATTAATATTGGGACCTGTAAACAAATAATTTTTGGAAAACAACGCTCGCTGAGGTTGAAATTCTTGGGCTGTAAAGGTAATGCAGGGTGCATCGATCTCGGCAACTAAATAGTCCAAAAAATTAACCGTAGGTACAGCATGCTCTTTTTGTATTTTTTTGTAGAACTTGTTCAACCGTAGACCATTGGTAAAAGAGGTTCCAAAACTAGTGACCAATTGCCATTTAGAATGAAAGGGTTCTTTTAACTTTGGATGCAAAGCAAACGAAGGAAAAAAGACCATAATGGGCAAATTTAGCTTTTCGGCCAATAAACGCCCCCAAGGAGTATACATATCGACCAATAAATATTCGTAGCCCTCTTGAGTAATTAGTTGCTCTAAAGCGGGTAGAATATAATAACAACGCTCTATTAATTCTGCAAAAATTTCTAATAGGTTAAACTTTTCATTGGTCACGTATACCATGTCTTCAGGCAAGGGAATAAATCGAGCACCTGTGCGCTCTATCATGGCTCTAAACTCCTCTGTACAGCAATAATCTATTTGCTCTCCTCGATCAACCAATTCTTTGACCATTGGTAGCGTAGGATTCACATGACCGTATCCTGGTATATTAAAAAATAGCCCCTTCGGTTTCATTGGTAGTTTTTTTAGTTTTAGACCTAATATTTTTACTCCTCCACCGAATCTATCAAAATCTTCAAAATTGCAGTAGCTGCTTTGGCGATCACCGTTCCAGGACCAAAAACACCAGCCACACCAGCCTCATATAAATAGTCGTAATCTTGGGCAGGAATAACCCCACCAGCCACGACCAAAATATCTTCTCGTTCAAGCGCTTCCAACTCCGCTATAATTTCAGGAACCAACGTTTTGTGCCCCCCTGCCAAAGAAGAAACGCCTAAGATATGCACGTCATTTTCAGCCGCCTGTTTGGCTGCCTCTTTTGGCGTTTGAAATAAAGGTCCTATATCCACATCAAATCCTAGATCTGCAAAACTTGTCGCAATTACTTTAGCTCCTCTATCGTGCCCATCCTGTCCTAATTTGGCCACCATAATACGAGGGCGACGACCTTCCAATTCAGCAAAATCATCCGCCAACTTTTGAGCCGTTTTAAAATTATCATCCATCGCAATTTCTTTAGAATAGACACCAGAAATAGAACGTGTATTTGCTTTGTAACGCCCAAAAGCCGTCTCCATAGCGTCAGATATTTCCCCCAAAGTAGCTCTTAGACGAGCAGCCTCTACCGCCAAGGTCAATAGATTTCCCTCACCGCTTTTAGCCGCATCGGTCAATTGTTCTAAAGCCTTTTGTACAGCTTCTGTATCACGGGTTGATTTGATTTGATTTAAACGCTTGATTTGAGCTTCTCTTACGGCCTTATTATCTACTTCCAAAATATCAAGCGGATCTTCTTTGTCTAACTTAAAGACATTGACCCCTATAATTTGATCTTTTCCACTGTCAATACGTGCCTGTTTACGAGCCGCAGCTTCCTCAATTCTCATTTTAGGTACGCCTGTTTCTATGGCTTTTGCCATTCCCCCTAAATCCAATACTTCTTGGATATGCCCCCAAGCTTTGTGTACCAGTTGATTGGTTAGATACTCTACATAATAAGAGCCAGCCCAAGGGTCAATAGATTTAGTTACTTTTGTATCTCTTTGTATATAAATTTGTGTATCACGAGCAATTCCCGCTGAGAAATCGGTTGGAAGGGCAATGGCCTCATCAAAGGAATTGGTGTGCAAGGATTGAGTTCCCCCTAAAACAGCAGCCATTCCTTCTATACAGGTTCGAGCAACGTTATTAAAAGGATCTTGCTCTGTCAAACTCCAACCAGAGGTTTGGCAATGCGTTCTCAACATCAATGATTTGACATTTTTAGGATCAAATTGTTTGACCAATTTAGCCCATAACATACGTCCAGCACGCATTTTGGCAATTTCCATAAAATGATTCATCCCTATCCCCCAAAAGAAAGACAAACGAGGGGCAAAATCATCGACTTTTAGCCCAGCCTTTAATCCAGCTTGGATGTATTCAAGCCCATCTGCCAAAGTATAAGCCAACTCAATATCTGCGGGCGCACCTGCTTCGTGCATGTGATAACCGCTAATAGAAATAGAGTTAAACTTGGGCATAAACTTAGAGGTATATTCAAAAATATCTGCAATAATACGCATAGAATGTGCAGGCGGATAAATGTACGTGTTCCGCACCATGAACTCTTTTAAAATATCATTTTGAATCGTTCCTGCCAGTTTTGCTTGATCTACTCCCTGTTCTTCTGCTGCAACAATATAAAAAGCCATAATGGGCAATACGGCTCCATTCATGGTCATAGAAACAGACATTTGATCCAAAGGAATTTGGTCAAACAAAATTTTCATATCCTCAACACTATCAATCGCAACCCCTGCTTTTCCAACATCACCTACCACTCGCTCATGATCTGAATCATAGCCTCTATGCGTTGCCAAATCAAAAGCAACCGACAAGCCTTTTTGACCTGCTGCTAAATTTCTTCTATAAAAAGCATTACTTTCTTCTGCGGTTGAAAATCCAGCATACTGCCGAATCGTCCAAGGGCGAATGGCATACATACCACCATAAGGTCCACCAATAAAAGGAGGCAACCCCGCTGTAAATTGATGATGTGGTATTCCTTCTATGTCCTTTTCCGTATAAATTTGCTTAAGGTCTATCTTCTCTGAGGTTTCCCATTGTTCTTTTCCTTCTACATTAGCAGAACAATATTTAGAGGGCTGAGTTATATCTATTTTAGAAAAATCTGGTCGATTCATAATACTTACAATTTTGAATCGTGAAGATACTATTTTTTGTACAATATTTAGTCTCCTCACCAGCTATGCTATTTTATAAAATAAAAAAAGTCCCTCTCCAAACTCACTTTGTATTTAAACTGTCTAAAATGGAAACAAGATAAAGCAGTACAATTAAGGGCAAAATCTATTGATTGCTTTATTTTTTGCTAGATGCCTCTAAATTTCTGTATGATGAACGCTATAGCACCATTTTTTCTTTAGGTATTGAGTAGGATACATTCCATAGTTTTTATAAAAGGCATTTGAAAAAGCATTGGGATTAGAATAGCCTACCGTATAAGCAATTTCTTTAACGCTATAACTATCTTTGAGTAGTAATTCAGCTGCTTTTTTCATTCGACAATGAATAAGAAATTGATAAACAGGCATCTGAAACTTTTTCTTAAACCCATCTTTGAGTTTAAATTCACTAAGTCCAACCTGTTGAGCAAGCTTTTTTATTTTAGGAGGATTCTCCAATGAATTCTTCATAATCAAACAGGCTAAATCCAATTTCTCTGTTTCTGCGGCTAAAGAAGATCCTTCATTTTCGTTATCAATCGTTTCTTTCAACTCAAGTCCTATAATCTCCATAACAGCACTTTTTCTTAAAAATACAGCACTAGCTACTGGAAAATCATTCTTGCATAAATCTATTAATTGCTGATTTATTCTAAGGTTAGCACTCTTGTTGATCACATAATAAGGTTGTTCATTTTTCAGTGCTTTTTGAAATTGGATAGGTAAGCTACTCAATGCATCTCCCATCAACGCTATAAAGTCTTGATTGGGTATATATATATTAACAATAACTAAGGGTTTATTTTTTTTTAATGGGATAACGATAGGACGATTATTGTTGCTCCGAACAATAGAAGTATTCACCAATAAAGGGATTTTGGCCGTAAAAGAACTGGGCTCCTCCAAGTAAAAACTAAACCCCACCATTGATGGTAGAGTCCCCATATTCAAACAAACATTTTCTGTTGGGGTTACTTTTAAAATTTGAAGCATTATTTCTGTGCCTATCTCTTTTGTTTCTATCTCAACTTTCCCCAACTTAGACAACTTAAATTTTGTTTTATAAGGCGTGGTAAAAAATGATTCAAATGTATTGCGTTTTTGGGGAGAAAGTGCATTAAAAACAGCTTTTGAAAAAGCTAAAAAAGAGATCGTATTCTGCATTAAATTATTCATTGATTTGATGTAATTTAGTGATTGGCTATTTTTATTTGATGACTTAGAATAGGTAAGTCTAGGCATAGCAATAGCATTA
Organism: Aureispira anguillae; assembly: GCF_026000115.1. GTDB lineage: Bacteria > Bacteroidota > Bacteroidia > Chitinophagales > Saprospiraceae > Aureispira > Aureispira anguillae. The sequence continues at coordinate 6,737,933 of NZ_AP026867.1, read as the reverse complement.
CATAGTCCCCGCTGATTAGCAGAGTCTCATGCATTTTTTAGTAAACAATTGAAAATTTGTACCTAAGACTGTGTTTGAATTTGTTCTAGCGAACGATTAACTTACCTGTGTTGAGCAAGATATGATCCCCCTTTAGGCGATACCCATATACCCCTTGAGCCAACTGATTTCGATTTACTTTAATTTGATTGGTATTTTCTACCAGAATAGATTTAATTAACTGACCTGTTATGCTGACCAACTCTAACTCCAACTGCCTATAGTGTTGTTGTTCTACTTCTATTATCGTAAAAGACTCAAAAGGATTGGGGAAAACCTTTATTGAAAGCTTGTTGTCGAGTACATTATCAGTCCCAATAATGATCGATTGGACAAAATTACTTCCTATAGTATGATAAGTTTCATTGGTAATTATAGGTGGATTAAAATCAAAGTAAATCCCCGCACGATTATAAATAATGGTTCCATCTGGATTATTGGCTCGTTGTGCTATATTAAAGTTAAAAAAGCCATTGGAACCCACTGCATTAACATTACTATCTGGCAACATAATAGGATCAAAAGTAACCACTAAAATATTGTTTCCCCTCAATTCCCAAGTATACGGATGACTACTCGCTCCCATTGTAATGGTCAATGGATCTAAAGCAGGATCTAAGGTATCAATAACCACTATGCTAAAAGCGGTATCTGTTCCTGTATTTTGAAATCGAATTTGATAATTTAGGGGTATATTAGCGGCAATATAGTGCGGACTTCCATAGCCCAAAGGTTGTGCTTGTTTATCATTAGGATCATAAGAGCCCCTGTTTTGCCGACAATCGTTACTAATAGAAGGAGTCGAATTTCCGTTATAAAATTGACTTACTAGCCCAGGATAATTGATGACAGCAGTAGTATTACAGGCAACATTATTACTAATAGCAATTGGATCTCCTAACAAAGGAGGGTAACCTAAAGCCTGATTGGCTTCCAAACGATAGGTGGCTCCAGGAGCAGCAGGAACAGTAATATATTGATCAATTCCTCCTCCTAATTGAAAAGGTGCTGCTTGTATCATAACATGCTCCTCTATAATGCTATAATTATGCGCTGTTTGCATATTCGTTCCAACATTGCGAATTCGAAACGTTACAGAATCATTCGCACAGGTACTACTTGCCTGAATAATTGGTCCGTTCCAATAATTGGGAATACAAATCGTGTCAGGGTAAATATGTGCTTCTGTACAATGTGTCTGCCCCAATAAGGTAGAATCACAATCTACCGTAACATAGACCTCAAACTGCCCCCCTCCCAAAATAGGAACTGTTCCAACATCAAATCGATAAACATTGTCTATTTGTGAGGTCAAAGGGATAGAGCTAGAATCAAATGTTAGATAGGGATCTAGCGTTAGTTCGACATAAACATTTTGTGCCGCTTTTGTTCCCCAATTATTGTATTTAACAAAATAGGTAGAAGGAAAACAACGACGCAAATAAGCCGCTGCTATATCAACTTCCATATAAACACAAGTATCTAATAATTGCACGGCAAAATCAACGGTATCTTGACTATAGAAATTATTAAATGTAACCGTTTGAGGATTTTGGCAAAACTGCCAATAGGGCGAAACAACTGGCGAGCTTACGCTATAAGTTCCCGTATCGACTTCTATTGTATATTCGCCATTGGCATTGGTTGTTCCCAATAAATTTTCTGTGTGCTTAGTCGCATTTACGACTCGATGTGCTAAAATGGGCTCTCCAATATTTTGAAGACAATCTCCATTTAGATCATAAAAATAATTCCCAACAATATGATTCGAATACAGTACTCCTGTAGAATCTAGCGCAGCAATAAAAGATCCTTGTGCATCTCCCCCCACAATAGCATATCCGCCATTGCTTCCTGCATAAATTTTCCTTCCACGAGGATAATGTATACTCTCATAAATCGTTTTTTCCACTAGCGTTGCCCCTGTAGAAGAAAGTTTTATAAAGCCCAATCCACTATAACGATGCCCAATAAGGGTATAGGACCCATCTATATTTTCTACGGCATCATATGCATAAAAACTAGCAGAGGAGGTGGCATTCGACAACCAATGCCATTGCTTATTGCCACTAGCATCCAACTTCATGGCCAATATATGATTAGAACTACTGCCTCCTACGACCAAAAAACCATCATCATTCGTATTGATAATCTTTTGGGGGTCGCTATTTACGTTAGGGATAGGAACGGTTTGTCTCCATAAGTCATTCCCCCCTGTATCTGTTTTTATAAGGTATAAATCAACTCCATTCCCCGATCCAAATCCATGTGGATTATTAACACCAGTTCCATAATAACAAGTATCCATGCGCCCAGCCAAGATGTAATTACCATCTGTCACCTCTATTACATCCATAGAACTAGACTGAAAGTTGGGTAAATGATTATAGAGTCTCGTCCAATAACGATTGCCTAAGACATCAAATTTAGCCAAACCTAGTGTCGGAAAACCCAAACTATCTTTCGCAAAACTAGTTACCAAAAGATGTTCATCGCTAGTAATTACCATCTTCGTTTTGGGAGATCCCTCTGCATAAGTATACATTCCTGTATGAATCGGCAGATCGTACATTAACTGCCCCAATCCATCTATTCTCAGCAAAAAATCATTATATCCTCCAAGACTGTATAAAATAACATAACTTCCATCAGACGGCACTTGCTCAATATCTATCACTGCTTCGTTATACCCCGTTCCTTTATCGGGCAAGGTGTACGTCCATTGTATCCCTCCAAATTGATCTGTTTTTTTTATATGCACATCTGAAGCAAATGGACTCCCTGCTTTACCAGCCAAAACATAGCCATTATCCAAGGTTTTTATTCCTCTTCCCCCCAACCAAGTTGATGTATAATCATGGTACATTTTAATCCAACCCTGCCCCAAACTAACATTCTGTACGAATAAAAGACCTAGTACTATTATTATAATTTTATTCATGTTTAGCATTTTTTACCAAAAGACAAGCAAAAAGGAATCAAAGCTCCTTCGCTTTTACAAAAATGGATAAAATGTGATCCATAAAAAATTACATTTTTTTATTTTTATCGTTATATTAAAACAATATAATTACTAAAAATAAAGGATTTCAGGTTCTTTTTATCGGAAAACAAATCATGACAAAGAGTAAATTTGTTGCTATTTTTTATAGTTTGACCCCAAATGAAAAAGTATCTTTTCGCAAATGGATAGCTTCTCCATTTTTCAACAAAAAAAAGAGCATTATTCGATTACTAGACCACTTCTACAGCATTGACTTAAAAAAAGATAGACATTTACTTCATCGAACAAGCATTCATAATGCGGTACTAGATTCCCAACCATTTAATATGGCAAAACTTCGCCATTTGATGTCTGAGTTGACCCAATTATTAGAACAGTTTTTAGTACACCAATATCGCCAATCCCAAACCCTACAATTCCAGTTAGATTTGAGCAATATTTACAAACAAAGGCGTTTGATGCATTTATCCCAACAGAGCATGAACAAAGTTTATCAATTGCACAAAAAACAACCCTTCAGAGATATTAACCAACTGGAAATGAGCTATCAAATTGAATTAGCAGCCTATCATATTCATCTGGAAAAAGATCGATCTACGCCTCAAAATTTTCAAACACTTAATAATAATTTTGATGCCAGCTATATCGCAGGAAAACTCAAACATAGTTGTCGAGTTTTGTCGCATCAAGGCATGTATACCCAACAGTACGATACGGGGCTATTAACACAGGTATTAAGTTATCTAGAGGAGCAGCCCCAATATTTAGAAGAGCCTACCATTGGGCTTTATTATTATTATTATATGGCTAGTACAGATGCGCTAAATGAGACCACTTATTTTCGAAAATTTAAAAATTATCTACTGCGTTATCAATATCTTTTTGAGCGGGAAGAAATGCGAGATTTGTACATCTTAGCAACCAATTATAGTATCAAACGCCTTAATACGAACCAACGTTCCTACTACCTAACAGAGAGTTTTGAATTGTACCAACAGGCGCTAGAAAATGAAATTTTGTTAGAAAACAAAAAGATAAGCCCCTTTGCTTTCACTAATATTGTTGCGATAGCTTTGGGCTTAAAAAAATACGATTGGGCTTGGGATTTTTTACAGACTTATAATACCTATTTAGCCAAGCCTATTCGCCAAGCTTATACCGATTACAATTTGTCTAGGCTGTACTTTCAACAGAAACAATATCAAAAAGCAGCAGAGTTATTAGTAGCCGATGATTTTGAAGATTTACACTTAAATTTATCCGCTAAAATGTTGTTGTTAAAAATTTATTATGAATTAGGCGAATTTCAATTATTAGAAGCCTTACTCAATCGCTTTAATACCTATTTAAGCCGTCAAAAAATCTTAGTGTATCACAAAAAAAATTACAATAATATTATTCGCTTTACTAGACGTTTGGTTGGTATTAACCCCTTCTCTTCAAAAGCTAAAAACAAGCTTCAAAAAGAGATTGAACTAGTCGATTTATTGACCGAAAAAGGTTGGCTATTAGAACAGCTAAAAAAGCTATAAAAAAAAGCAGAACATACGCTCAATTGTATGTTCTGCCCTTTATCATATCATTAATGTTCCTGATTGATTAATTCTTCACCCAAGAAGCACCATCTTTAGCATCTTTGATTTGAATGCCAATTTTTTGCAACTTATCACGAATCAAATCACTCGTTGCCCAGTCTTTCTGACTTCTAGCCTCTTGGCGCAACTCTATGATAACATTCATTGCCTCATCCAACAGATTGCCTCCTTCCTCTGCCTCTTCGGCTTTGTCCTCATCTAGCAAGCCAAAGATTTCAAAGATAAAGTCATAAAATACTTGCTTCATTCTAGCCAAGGTAGCTTTGCTAATACTGCTCATTTCCAAACGTCCATTTTTAATGGCGTTAATTTTAGGAATGACAATATTCAGCTTTGCTAGGGCTGCCGCCGTATTAAAATCATCGCTCATCGCATCAAACGCCAAATCTAGCATTTTGTTGATTTGCGCATCATCTCCTGTTAAGTCTTCTACAACATTATGTTCTAAGCCTTGTAGAATGTGATAAGCATCCATCAAGCGATTATACCCTTTTTCGGCCGCTAATAAGCCCTTATCCGTAATGTTTAAGGTACTTGCATAATGAGCTTGTAGCATAAAAAATCGGACAGACATTGGGCTGTAAGCCTGTGATAAAATATCGTTATTCCCTGTAAATAGTTCTACTGGCAAAATAGAGTTTCCTTTGCTTTTGCTCATTTTTTTGCCATTAAGGACTAACATATTGGTATGCAACCAATATTTTACGGGTTGGCAACCACAAGCTCCAACATTTTGAGCGACTTCATTCTCATGATGAGGAAATTGTAAATCCATTCCACCGCCATGTATATCAAAATATTTGCCCAAATATTTAGTACTCATAGCAGAACACTCCAAATGCCAACATGGGAAGCCCATAGACCAGGGCGAAGGCCACTTCATAATATGGTTATCGGCAGCTTTTACCCAAATTGCAAAATCAGAAGGGTGGCGTTTTTCGCTTTGATTCTTAAGATCATCTCGAGTTTCAACTAATAAGTCTTCTTGTTTTTTGCCCGAAATTGTCCCATAATCATAAACATCTTTGCCCTCCTTAACTAGTTTTTGCGTATCAAAATAAACCGATCCATTCATTTCGTAACCATAGCCATTTTTAATAATAGCCTTGACCATCTCAATTTGCTCAATCAAATGCCCTGTTGCGGTAGGTTCTATGCTTGGAGGCAGCGTATTCAGTTGGCGCATCACATCGTGAAAACCATTGGTGTACTTTTGTACAATTTCCATCGGTTCTAACTGTTCCAATCGAGCTTGTTTCTCAATTTTTCCTTCTTCTCCCTCGTCAACATCTCCTACCAAATGCCCTACGTCGGTAATATTTCTAACATAACGCACTTTATAACCTAAATACATCAAGTAGCGGTAAACAAGATCAAAAGAGAAGAATGTACGACAATTTCCCAAGTGCACCTCATTGTAAACGGTAGGACCACAAACATACATCCCTACATAACCAGGTGTTAGTGGTTCAAATTTTTCTTTTTGGCGCGTCAACGTATTGGTTACCGTCAACTCATACTTAGGTTTAAATTCTTGTTCCATCGTACTTTTTAATTCATTAATAATTTGAAAGAATAAATTGATTCATCAAAACTAAAATGCGCAACTCATTTTTTCATCTAAGTTACTGTAAAAGTCAGCATTAAAAAAGCTTCTTATTTAACACTCTTCAAAATTCATTTGTTAATAAGCATTACTCCGCTAGAAACCCAAAGGCTTACGTAGTAACCAAGCAGAGTATTAAATAAGATAACAAAAGTAAAAAAAACTGCTTAGAAATTAGCTAAACAGTTTATAAACAAAAATAGTTTTATATTTTTTAAATTTTACCTTTTAGGACTATACTTTTTTGTTTTAGGGTTAATTACAACCCAAATCAATTTTAGATTGTACATCTGCATTTGGAAAGCATAGACCTGAAGGCAAGGTGGTAGGCACATAACGTTTCAGATCATCATCGTGTAGCCCCTCATCAATAAAGTCCGCAATTTGATCCATTTCTTCTTCGGTTAATCCTAGAGGGACAAACAAAGGAGATAATTGGCTCGTTGGTACATTGGGATTCTCTGCTACCCCTGCATTTTTATAGGCAATAATTTCTCTTGCCGAACCAAAAGATCCTCCATGCCCTTCAAAAGGAGAGTCACTTACATTATACAATTGAGGTACTTTGAAGCGATACATATCTGCCGCTTTGCCTGTAAATCCGCCTCTACCCAAGTTTTCGACGCTATCAATAGACGTATTATAAATAGGAGCTTTGTCATGTTGGTACAAATCTTTGACTCCTAGTGCATGAAATCCTTCTGTTGCCAATGAAGGACCATTGTGACATCGATAACACCCAGCTTTTCCAAAAAATAGAAGTGCTCCTTTTTTCTGGTTTTCTGTCATGGCTGTATAATCCCCCCGTATCCATTGTTGAAAAGGAGCTTGATTCGCCAAGACGGTTCTAGAATAAGCAGCAATAGCCAACCCTGCTGTTTTTTTAGTATATCGTTCGGCAACAGGGACGCTAGGAAAGGCAGCATCAAACATTGCTTTGTAAGTTGTCCCATTCACAACAGCTGGATCTATTTCTTGGCGATGTCCTTTTAACGCAACAATACTTTGTGTTTCTACCCCTTCATAGCCCAAGTGGTTTTTTGCAAAGGGTAAGCCAACCCAGGCGGCTTCTGTTCCTTCATTTGCTCCTGTTGCCCCCATAGAACCAGTCCAACGCATTACTTTCTGGTAAGCAACATTTAAAATAGATGGGGTTCGAGTTTCTTGTACATCAATGGAGTCCAACGGGCATAATGGATCCAGTATTCTAGCCTCTCCCTTGGTTCCAAAACCAATTCCTCCATCTGCTATTCCCTGTGCCATTCCCGCTTGAAACCCTGCATCAGAATTGTGACAAGTAGCACAAGAAATTGCTTTCATGCTCCCCGAAAATTTCACATTTACAGCAAAGGCTGTTTCATGAAAGATCAATTTTCCCAATTCTACCTTTTCTACCGTTAAAGGGTTATTGGGATCTTGGGGAATACTAGCAAAGTCGTTACTTTCTGGAAGTTGATAATAACTAAGTCCGACTCCATAGGAAGAATTTTTCATTTGCTCAATTAATTGCTCATCTATGGCATGAGGATTCTCTTGCTGACAACCTACTTCGCTCAAAAGTATAGGAAGTAGCAACAAGACGGCAAAACCGTATGTCTTTTTCATTTGTCCTTTTTTTGGTTTACAATACTATATGCATAAAAAGAAGAATCCATCGTATTTAATGCACTGTAACAAAAATTTCTAAATACTTTTTAATCGAGTCTTTTAGCGAGCTTCTTTTTCAAATTTTCGCCTTGATAGCGCTGCTATCAGGCTGTAATTTTCATCGAATCTCATCTAAAATTCTCTGTAAAAATCATCAATAACTTTTATGACAGTGTATTTAAGAGGGTCCTAATAGATTCATTCTTATAAATTTGTTGTTCTTTCCTGCGTTATGGTTCTTGTTTTCTTAATGAAGGAGGTAACCTTATCCAATAAAACCTCCTTAGCTTGTATATGTGGAATGTGTGCACAATTCTCCAAAAGAACGGTTGTTGCATTTGCTCCAATTCGATCAGCAATCAACTCCAATTGATGATTGGTTGCATACTCATCTTCTTTTCCTTGTATTAAAATAGTTGGGCAGTTGATCTGAGGTAAAAAGTGCTCGATATTCCATGTTCTGAAATCAGGATTTAGCCAAGTATTTGCCCAAGCCCAAAAAAGATCATCAGCTTTCGTACCATGGTACTTTTCTAATTTTTTTCCAATTGTATTTTTGTCGTACTGTTGTACGGCCTTCTGAATACCTTCTATTGTAATACGTTCGACCAAAACGTGTGCTGCCATTGCCACTACCAGTTGAGTAGAATATAAAGCAGCATAAATGAGTGCTATAGTACCTCCATCGCTATGTCCTACCAAAATAGGCTTTTTGATGTCTAGCTTTTTTAATAATGCTGGCAAATATTCTTGTGCCTCTATTTCAAGATAATTCAACGACCTAGGTAAATCCAACGATTCAGACTTCCCATACCCCTGCCGCTCATAAAGGATAGCATTCAACCCCGTTGCTTCTGCCAATCGTTGAGGAAAATCTTTCCACAGTTCAATACAGCCTAATCCTTCGTGCAAAAAAACAAGAACAGGTTTATTAACATCTGTGGTTTGATTTAAACAACGTATTCTTAATTGCTTATCTAAAACCGTTACAAATCTATCTTTAAAAGGTAAAATCATATCATTTAGTCTATTAATAGAGACCAAGATACAAATTATTCAACGATAAAAAGCGACACAAATAAAATGTTTGCCTCGCTTTCCGCCGTATTTTTTAGTTATATATGTAATTTTCACACGGTGCTGTTAGGCTAACAATTAGGCTTTCCCTTTGATGCACAGCACTAAACTTCCTTTGTTTGTCAGTCATTGAGCTGAGTTTAGCTGCGCTGCTAGGTTAGCTAGTGCGCTATCGCTTATGAGCCAGCATAGCTGGATTCAGGTTTTTAGTGGGGTAAACGAACTTCATTCATTCATTAATTGGTAATCAACTAAACTCTTTGTACACAGTTGATCCTCTTTATTTAAACAAATTAGATCATAGGTAACCAATTTATTTTCATCCACATTTACAATAATATAATTATCACCATCTCCATCCCCCATACCACTAGCAACTAGGGTAATATTATCATACTGGTCGTAAAAGAGATTGTCTGCCCAGCTTCCAGCACCTAAATCACCAGCAAACATAAACACCTGATTAGGCAATCCGTGAAAGATTGGTTCTATTGTTGTCCAAAAATTAATTTTAGCCGCTCTTCCAGAGGAAGAATTTGTCCGTATTTTTTCATATTTACTATTTGCTTTTTTCCATAACAACTGATGAAAAAACACATAAATATTATCTATGTTATCCTTATTCTCTGTTACTGTTTTTTTTAGAAAAGCCAATTGCTCCCCTGTAATGTTCCAATGATCCATATTGGGATCTAAGATAATAAACAGATCGTTGTGATGGATAAATTGCTGATAAGTAGCCCCATATCTTTCTTCATATATAGGTCGATTTTCCATGTCGTGGTTCCCAACGGCAAAATAAACAGGGATTCCTAAGGTTTGAACATCTGCATCTACCTCTATCCAATCCTTTAACAAAGGTTTGGGAGCAACAATGTCTCCTGTAAGTACCCCAAATTCTACTTCTGGTCGGCTTTGAAGATAAGGAAATTCCGCCTTAAATGGAGGATGCAAACCTTCATTGTTTACCCCTGCCTTTCCATAGGTATGCCCTGCTACAAAAAAAGAATAAACAGGAGGCTTGGGGGCACAACAAGATACATTCAAAATAACTATTAATAGACCTATAAATCTCATTGAATTGTTGCTTAAGGTGCTGTAAAATTGTTTAGAATTTAATACCAATATACAATAAGATTTATAGATAATAAATGTGCTCACTGTATTTTAATTCATGGTGATATTAGCCGACCAAGTCCCATAGGTAACAGTAGCAATCGCATCGCAAGTATTAGGGCCATAATCAACCGTGCGCACAGTTCCCCCGCCTGCTGGTCTAATCTCAACGACCCCTTGTTGCACCCAATTACAACTATTTGCTTTTACAACAGGAGTTGTAATTTCAGCGGTATAGGCATTGCCATTTCTTGTTGTGCCATTGGCCGTACCTGTCAACTGCCAAACATCATCCGCAATATCCAATGGAGTACCTACCCCATCAATCCAAGCATATTCTTTGACGGCATCACGTGTAATAATATCCCCTGTTGGAGTTGTTACTTTTCCATTGGTAACCGTTGATCGGAAGGTAGGATTACCATTTACTTGCCCTAGGTTTTCAATCACATTTGTGCCTTCTACTCGGTATCCATTGACTGAATAATCTGTTGTTGTAATCGTTACTTTAGAACCTGCAGCATTCCAACGATCTGTGTATACTGCTGTAATGGTTCCTGAACGAACTCGACCATCTCCACAGCCCGTACTCCCGTTAAAATCAGCGGTAACCGTGATTGGAAAAGTAGTGCTGCTTAAGGTCAAATTGGCACATGCTCTTAAGTTGTTATTATCATTAGATTCACCACTCATTGCATTATAAATATCGTCAAAAGCTAGATCAGCCATTGTATCGTCGGTAGAATAAGTCCAGTCGGCTGCTTCTTTCTCGCAAGCTGTTGTCAATAATAAACAAGTAGTGATGCTTAGTGCAAAATAGCTTAGTCGTTTCATTTCTTTTTTTTTGAAGATAGGTGTATAATAAAATGGTAGGTTTTGCTTTGGGGCATTCTCTTAGACTCTAAAAGAGGGTCTAAGTTTAATTTTTTATATTATTTCACAAATTCAATACCAAAATAGCCCTCTTATTAACAAAGTATTTTTGTCCTTTTTATTGTCAGTAACACTCCATATATTTTTGATTTTCACACGAAGTAAGGTTTTAATTTAAGACAATAAAAATAAAAAGCGAGTTGATCCTGGGTTGATCAAACTCGCTATAAAACAACTAATCGCTATCTTTTAATGCTGAATCAGCCATTGGCTTTTTAATAAATTTTGATGCTTATCTAAGACTTTTAAAATATATCCTCCTTCAGATAAATTAGGCAGCTTAACTTCCAATATATTTTTTGCTTTGGGCTGCAAATCGTATTCATTCGTCCAAATAAGTTGCCCTAAATTATTGTACAATTCGATTTTTACTTCCTTTAAGTTTGGATTAACCACCCGTATTTTCAGTTCACGATGATGAAGAATAGGATTAGGAAAAATATCTAAACCATATTTGTTGTTTATCCTAACACTCCTTATTGGCGACAAGGTTTCTTTTTGATCTTTATCGAACAGTTTTAGGCGATAATACGAAATGCCCGTATAGGGTTCTCTATCTTTGTAAGCATAATAATTGGCAGCAGTAGCATCAATTGTTGCTAAGTATTCAAAATCAATTCCATCGGTTGAGCGTTCTAATTGATAAAAAAGCGCCTCCTTTGCATCTGCTACCTTCCAAGTCAATTGGACTGATTCATCAACGGATTTAATCGCTTCAAAATTCAGCAATGTCAGTGGTAAAAAAGCTAGTGAAGTAGGTTGTAACATGAAACCAGAAAAAGAATTCACTTCAAATTCTATAGCAAAAATAGCCGAAGTATTTGTAAAAGGATCTGCTGCTATACCCACTAAGGGAATCACAATAAATGGTACAGTCGTAGCAGATCCTACCGTTATGGTGTCGTTAAATTTATACAATATAAGTTCTGTAGCAGGGTCTATATTTTGATCCACAGTTGCGGTCTGAAGAAGATTTAGGTCTGCCTGAGTAAAATACAATCGTACTTTTCCTGAGCCATTTGTAGTGGGGGAAATCTTCCAGTGTCGTGGCAAATAGGGCTGACCATTCCAATATTGAACAGAGGAATCAAAGTTGGTTTCTACATTAACCAACCCCAAGGGCGTCTGGTCTGTTGTTGTCGTTTTATCCAAGATAGATAACATAGGGCGATGCCTTGCATCATCTACAAAATGAGCCCAAACACTATTGTTCGTCAAAACACAGCTCCCCGTACTGTTGACTTCTACCAAGTCATCTACTGGCAATTGAGCAGTTAGGGTACTAATGGGAGCGCCAAAATTTCGCCCACCACAACGCAACGCTGCAATATCTAATTGGTAAGTTGTTGTTGTCATCGGGTGCAACTCCAGATGATAAACAAAGGGAGTCAAGACATTACTATCATTATCCACCACCACAATAGTATCTAAACCTGTCCCTCCCCAAGCATCTGTCCAGCTATAAATAATAGAATAAGGATAGGTGCCTGTCATGCTTATTGGTACATAAATAGTGGTATCCCCTGTGCATAAGTCCACAATAGGATCGTGACTCGTAGTTACTGTTAAAATAGGCGGCATTTCAAAATTCCAAATTCCTATTGCTGTTCCCCCAATATTGTCACTATTTTCTCCTGTTTCAAACTGAAGCATGGCGTGATCGGCTGCCCAAGCGGGAGGGGGACTACTTCCCTTAGTAGCTTCATTGTCCCTTACCTTTATCCAATCTACGCAAAAGGCTTTACCATATTCTTTATGAAAATACCCTTTTTGCCCTGCACTATTAGATTCTATGTTTATAAATTGCCCAGGTCCTACATCTGCAACTTCTATTTGACCATAAGGAGCACTCAAGGTTTGAACGGTATTGGCATGTACATAATAAAAATTACCTCCATGTAAGACTAATGTGTCGATTGTATTATCGGCAAGAAAGCGACCATTGCCTAGTATATCAAGGCGCTGAAAAGTTCCTGTATTGTATAGGATATAGTTACAAGTATTACATAAGACATCTCCCATTATCACATGATGATAAGCTCGATTGCCAGAATGAAATTGCACTCCTTTGGTCAAAATGGTACTTCCCGTTGCACTAGTGGTGCCTCCCAACTGCCTCCAACTTACCCAATAATAACCAACCGTACTGGGCACAGAAGTATTAGGAATAAAAATGTAAGAGTTTTGAAAATCAAAATGCCCTGCATAATGATGATAACCTCCTATTGTTAGTGGATGACCATTTGTTATTAAATCACCGTTCGCATGGATTAAACTACCTCTAGAATGAAAAGAGCTGGTTATATTCCATACTCCTGCAGCATTATCAATAAAGGCAGCAGACCAATTGAGGTAAACACCACGGGTATCTATAATACTAGATGGGCTATCTCCTGTAAAAAAAACCTGCCCAGAATGCGTCCAATTGGTTAAACTATCCTCAAGTATTAAGCTATTAGCAATGTATAAATTTTTATTTCCATCGAGCACTATATTGGCTCTAGAAATAAGCGTATTACAATAGGAAATATCCGCAATAGAACAACCATTGCTCACAACAGATAATGATAAACTATCAAAAACAACGGTATCGGCAATTGTTGGCAAACAAGCATTCATACCTACCAAATCGCTAGGGTTTGTGGTCCAATGTCTTGGATCGTTCCAGTGGCCAACAAAATCAGTGGCATTGGTAGCGCTAGCTCTCCAATAAAACGTAGTGCCAATTCCTGTAGGGAAATCCACATTTGTGTTAGCTCCACCATCTATAGAATGATTAGCAGTAATTAGGCTCCCAACATTATTAAAGCCCCTAATAAAATTATAATCAATGTTCGCATAACCAAAATTAACATGCAACGGATTGACAGAGGCCCAATTAATGGTATTAACACAATCTCCTATTGCGTGTAAGGTATCAGAAGCTATTAATTTGCAATTCCCTGTAAACGAATAACTATGCCCTGCTACCACATGAATATCTCCACTGTATAAAGCCATCGTACCTGTTACAAATATATCTTCGTTATAAATCTCCGCCCCTTCCTTCATTCTCCAATCGCCCTCTATGGTTATCGTTCTAGGACCGTTTCCTGTTGCTTTATAATGTTTGTTCAAAATAACATTAGGCATTCTATAATTGCCATAATAATACCCAGACCAACCGTAAAAATAATTTTGGCTGATGCCATTTTTAGGATCAAATTCATAGGTTGTTGTCCCTTGATAATCCATATTGGTTCCCCCCGAAAAGCTATTTAGCCAAGCATATACATTATGGTAATAACCACTATCTAAAGCCATTATTGAAGCTCTAATTTCTATATTTTCGGCATGAACTCTAGAATAGGCATTTCCTTGTAAAAAATAACTGGTTAAATCATCTGCTAACTGGTAATAAGAATGGGAAGCAATATGCATTGTAGCAAGAATAGCTGTTCCATTGGTTACAATAGTATCTGGGTCCTTACCATAAAAATACCAGAGGTGATTCGATAAACTAGAGGTACCAATGCTTCTCATGTTACTGCTTAACCTCAGAGAACCAAATGTTTTTAAATCCGCTCGGAGGTATAAACTAGCATTGTTTTTTACTTGATCATCCCAATACATATCATGACAATAAGCCACTGAATCAATAAGAACTGTAGAATCCCCATTGCTAAAAGAAAGGCTGTCAAAGTATACCTGATCAATAGGAGTTGGCAAGCAAGAAGAGGTGTTCGGTAAAAAGGTGCTTCCATCCCAAATTTCCCAATTGTTAGGATTGGACCAAAGACTATCTGTAGTGGCTCTAAAATACATCTCTCTTCCTCCTGACGTTATGAATTGCCAATTGAGAGAATTCCCCCCTGCATCTACGCCATTGGTAATGGTATAAGTCCTATTGTTAGAGGTATCACAATCAATGCCTTGTAATATCGCCTTATCAAGATTAAGTGTAGCGTTGATTGATTTTTTTATTAACTTTTGCGTACCAGAAGGATTGGCAACCTTTTGTATAGGAACATATTTATCACATTCATTGGGCATAAAAACATGCTCAACAGTTATCCAATTGTTTCCATAAAAAAATTCTACCAAGGGGCTTGTTCCACCGATATGCCAGTTGTCTATTTGGGGTTGTGCACTGCTATAAAACTGAATATAATCATAACTATAAAGGTGCTTAATTTTAGGGCTAGTGCTTCTAAATCGAGAATAATAAGTACTAATGGTATCGTATTGAAAATTATTCCCTAATAACAATGCCCAATACGTTCCTCCCTTTATGCAGTGGATATGAGAACTGTCCAAATCAAAGGTATGAAACTTAGCACTGCTAGATCCAACCCACCAACCTCGATATAAGGTTACCGTGGTGTTTTTTAAGTTGATTCCCAATGAGCTATCTGGTACATTAGAAGTTCTACCTAAATTGATAGAATTGATCGTCATATTATAGCCATTGGCATTTAAATATCCCCTATTGAGCTGAATACCGCTATAAACACTAAGGCTTCTATCTGCCATAATAAATTCACTCATCAGTCGAAACTCTGTACTATCCGCCCCTTCAAAATAAATTTGAGTACCTTGTTCATGCTTTTTAGTATCAATAAACGCTAAGCCTTCTGTCGCTCTAAAGTGTAACGGTCCCCAATGGTTCCAAATCATATTTGTTGCCAAAACTATAGACCCATAAATATCCAAATTCACAGCAGTAGCTCCAACTATAGTAGGTTGATTGGTGGTAGAAATAGCGTCATCCCAAACCATATCCCGACAATTGGCATTGGTGTTAATTGTAATAACTGCTCCTGAAGTTGTAAATGCTGCTGCCGAAAAATATACGTTATCAGTAGATACAGGAGCTTGGATTGCCGTTGTTCCACTATTATAACTGTATAACCACCACATCGCAGGGTCGTTGTAATCCCCTGTTCCTCCTTTCCAATAGTAATCTGTTGCCTGTGCAGTAAATCCTCCCAAAATACTCGTTAATAAAACTACCAGTGTAAATGATCTTATCATGGATGCTTTTTTACAATCATATTAAACAAAACAATAATTGGTAAAAACCAAGTATTGCAATATAATAAATCAGCAAACCAAAAAAATGGTGTTTTTTTTCTAACTTAGTAAAATCCAGCGCTACGAAAACACAAATACCTCGCTAAAAATCAACAACTTATGAGCTTAAGAATTACAACACTCAAGCTATTTAAGCTTATTAAGACTCTGAAAAAGGAAGAGAAACGTTATTTTAAGCTTTTTACAAAAAACAACCGCTATAAACAAGGCAAGTATCTTGAGATTTTTGAAGTACTCAACAAACAGGATAACTTAGACCTCGATCGTTATAAAAAACAGCTCCAACACATTAAGCAACTTAGTTCGTTGCAATCCTATCTATATGAACAAATTTTGCAAAGTCTCCAAACACAGTATACCAGTAGTAATATTGAACGCCAAATTATGGATGGATTGATTCGAATTGAATTATTATTTGAACGCCATTTAATGGAAGAGGCCAACGCACTTGTTAGTAAAATCGAAAAACTAGCCACCGACTACGATAAACCACTCTTTTTGCCCCTTATTTATATGTGGTGGTTCAAGATCGAAAACAGCTTTTTGAGATACAAAGATACTTCTTCTAAACAGTTTGGGGAGTATAAAGACAAGGCTCGCAAGATCATGGCAGTGTTAACCGATTATATTCAATATTATACTGCTGTCTCCGAAGGCGTTTTTCTAAAACAATATGAATCTAGCCGAACACTGTTACCAGCCTTAGAACAACTCGAACAAGCAATAGATAGCTATGTTCCACAACATCCTGAAAGTATTCCTGTAAAAATCATTTATCTCCAATTAAAAGCTTTTTTTGCTTCTGTTAAGTACAATTACAGCGATGCCTATTCTTATTGGTCTCAACTGGATCAATTCTTAGCAACAATGTCTCCTCAATTGCTCGAACATTATCAGTATCTGTATTACGATGTCATCCATTCCTGTGCTTATAATGGCTCCTTTGTTGCTCCTAAAACAGAAATTCCAAGTTTGCTACAAAAATTAGCAACCATTCCCAATAGTAATAGTGCCACTCAATTTATTGTGGTTAAACATAAATTAATGCTCAAAATGGGGCAATATCAAAACGCACTAGATTATGTCAACCAGGCTACTCTTGACTTTAGCTACTTACCCCTAAATTATAAATTCACCTTTCATTATAATCTAGGAGTCAACTATTTTATAATTCGGCAGTATGATGAAGCCTTAAATGCCTTTGATGTTATTTTAGAAGAAAAATCCACACAAGTCCCTCATATACGAGTAGCCGCATTTATTCTCAAAATAATTACCTTTTATGAAAAGGACGAGTATTTGGTTTTGCCTTATTTGTTATCAACCATACAACGACAATTAAAATCCGCAGGCATTTTATTTCAGTTTGAGCAATTGTTCTTAAAGTTTATAAAAAAAATTATTCGGCATCCCAAAAGTGATCGAGCGGCATTATTCATCAAGTTTAAAGAACAATATCTAGAATTTATCGATCAGATAGAGCATTCTGAGCAAAAGGAGTTTTTAGTATTTTTTAACTATCAAGGATGGATTGATTCACACATTACCAATCAAAAGTTTGCCAATCCCTTTACCTAGGGAGTATCAAAAAGAAACCCCATAATCGTTGGCTAACAATTATGGGGCATCTAATATGCGTAAGTTTTATACTTTAGATTGTTCTTTTGTCGTCAAAGTTCTCTAAATAATCTGCAACACGGCGCAAGAAAGAACCACCCAACATACCATCCACTACTCTGTGGTCATAAGATAATGACAAGAACATCATGTGGCGAATTGCAATAACATCGCCATGCTCTGTTTCTAATACAGCAGGTTTCTTACGAATAGCCCCTGCCGCCATAATAGCCACCTGAGGTTGGTTGATAATTGGAGTTCCCATTACATTACCAAAAGTTCCTACATTGGTCAAGGTAAACGTTCCTCCTTGAATTTCATCTGGACGCAATTGGTTATTTCTAGCACGGTTGGCCAAATCATTTACGTTTTTGGCTAATCCAACCATGTTTAGCATAGCAGCATTTTTGATAACAGGAACAATTAAGTTACCACTAGGCAAAGCTGCTGCCATTCCAATATTAATATCTTTATAACGAACAATTTCATCGCCATCTACAGCAACGTTAATCATTGGGTAATCCTGGATAGCCTTGACAATTGCCTCAACAAAAATTGGTGTAAAGGTAATTTTTTCGCCATGACGCTCTTGGAATTCCTTTTTAACTCTATTTCTCCAGTTTACCAATTCGGTAACATCTGCCTCTACAAACGAAGTTACATGAGGAGAAACATGCTTAGACATGACCATGTGGTCGGCAATTAATTTGCGCATTCTGTCCATCTCAATGATTTCTACATTCCCACTTCTACTAACAGGAGGAGTTTTGAATTGAGGCACAGCAGTTGTATGCTTAGCAGGAGCAGCAGCTACTGGTTTTTGAGCAACAGGTTGTGCAACAGGAGCATTCCCTCTATTCCCCAAATAAGCCAACATATCACTTTTAGTTACCCTATTATCTTTTCCAGTTCCTGTTATGGTTTCTAATTCTGCCAAACTAATTCCCTCTTCCTTGGCGATACTCTTAACCAAAGGAGAGTAAAAACGATTAGAAGAAGAAGTGTCTAAGGCTACAGCAGCAGGCATTTCGCCATTTGTTGACGCTACAGTAGATGGTTTACTTTCTGTTTTTTTAGTTTCAGCTACTGCTGGAGAAGCTTGAACCTCCGCAGCGCTATCGGTTTCAATCAATGCAATAGCGGTACCTATTGCAACCGTATCGCCCTCTTGGAATAGGATCTCTGCTAATTTGCCTTCTACAGGAGAAGGAACCTCAGTATCCACTTTATCGGTTGCAATCACCACTACATTTTCATCCATCTCAATTGTATCGCCAACCTGCTTCTCCCAAGTAAGAATGGTTGCCTCCATCACACTTTCGCCCAGTTTGGGCATAATAAGCTCGACTTTTGCCATTGTGCTAAATATTTGGTGTAAGAATCCTAATTCAAGCGCAAAAGTACAAAAATTCACGAATTATTGCTAAGAAATCTTATGCTTTTATAGTAATTTAATAAAAATAAAAAGTGTTTTTAGATTTTTTCAAAACCTAGAAACGCCAAATTATCGTACAATTCAGCTAATAGCAAATGCTCAAAACAGAATAAAATTTCGTCAGTTTATTCTAAAAAACAAGCCACCCATCAAGAATAGAGCTTAAAAATAAATCTGATAAAATAGATTTGGAACAAAACCAAACTGTTGTGTCGTCACAATTTGCTCTGTGTTAGGATTGTATTTTACCTCAAAATCATTCTTAAATAAGGCTACGTTCTGAATTACAACATAGATATGATGTGAAATGCGCTTCTTTCTGTGGTTAAAACGAGCACCAATCCGTACATCTATTCTTTTATAAAAACCTAAACGCTTGCTATAAGCTTGATCTTCCAACAAGACCTCTCTACCTGCAAGCCTAGAAGCTTCTAAATCAATGGGCGTATAAGGCAACCCACCGTGCAAATGAAATCGACAATCGCCATAGATAAGATTACGCTTCTTTTTTCCAACCTTAAATTCCTTTCCCATTACCAAAGAAGTAACATATTGAGCATCAAAAGCACTGCTACGCCAAACTTGATCACTCCCATGATACAAGGCTCGTTGGTAAGCAAGAGATAATAAACCATACAAGCCTTTATTATAGAATTTCTCTAACGAAAACTCAACCCCATAATTAAATCCTCTTCCCTTGTTTTCCAACCCCGTAGAATCTGGATATACCGCAAAATTACCATAATTAGCAATAGAAAAGCTGCTGTTTCGCTTCTGAACCGCAAGGTCTGTATTATACATAGCATAGGCATTGGCTCTAATCCCCCAATATCTTGCTAAAGATGTATTATAAGACAACACAACTTGATGGCTGCGATTCATCCCCAACGCTCTATTGCTAGTATCATAATTCCCATCGGCTTGTTTTTTTACTAAGAAAGAAATCGCAAAGGATTGAATTTTGCTGTGCCAACCATAGCCCAAACTAAGCCTATGCTGTTTCCCGATCCGCCAATCTAAAGCGAGCCTAGGCTCTAATGCCCAAGAATTTTTATTGAGGCTCCAATACATTCCTTGCAAACCTAGCACAACACTAAAAGCTTTTGAAAAAGCATATCGAGTTTCTAAAAATCCTCCTGTTAGTATTTGCACTTCATTTGCCACAGAATACAATTGGTTTCTTCTAAGCCAAGCTCCATTTGCCGCAATAAAATGAACATAGGCATGAATCCCTCCTCTAAGGAAAAATTTAGTATTAATTTTTTTGTTCAAAATACTAGATAGCCCAATTCGATGCCGAAGGTTGTGCATGGTAAAATAAGGCAAAAAGGTATCTTGCACGATGGTATCGCCATCTATTTTATAATCCTCCACCAAATAAGATAAGGTGCTTTTTAAGGAAATATCATGCTCAAAATACTTTAAGTGATTGAGACCAATCAAGCCTAAATTTGCTGTAACATAAAAATCGGTTCCATCATTAACAAAGGCATCTTCTCCTGTATCATCATTTAATATAGCGGCGTTAGAGAGCCCTCCTATCCCAAAAAGAGAAAAATGCCCAGCTCGCTTAGTTGGAAGGTCAATCTTAAAATTTAAATCATAGTATCTAGGTCTTACATTTGTACCAAGGTTAATGCCTATATTTTGTAATATATCAAAGATTCCTGCTCGAACTGCCACAGCAAAAGAAGCTCCTTTTTTCTTAAAGGGACCTTCTGCTATAAATTCAGCTCCATAAGCACTAAGCAAAGCCGAAAACTCATAGCGTTGGTTATTACCCTTGCGCATATTAATGTCAAACATTCCTGCATAAACATTATTGTATTGTGCTGTGAATGCTCCATTGATAAAATCAGAAGAATTTAGTAAATTGTTATTCAACAAAGGAAATATAGACCCTGTATTGCCCATGGTAGCAAAATGATGAGGATTCTCAATGGGTACTCCCTCTACCATCCATTGAATGCCGTAAGGGCTGTTTCCTCTTGAAACAATATAACTCTGAGCATCGTCGGTATTCAACAAACCTGGATAATTGGTTACGGCTCGTGCTGGTCCTCCAAAACCAGTGATATAACGGTTGGTTTCTTCAATATTAAATGGTCTTGCACTAACTACATTCATCTCATCAATCGTCATCATTTTAGTATTTCGAAACCGCCCTTTTTGGGTAGATTCTATCGTAGCAATATCCATGGTAAATTCCTCTTCCATTTTTATCTTGATAACGGATTGTTTCCCAACCATTACCAGTTCGGAATGTACCACATCGTAATAACCATCTGCATCCACCCTAATCCGTTGGTAGCCTACAGGAACATTCAGTAGTTCAAATGAACCATTATTACCTGAAATAGCAGCCACTCGTGGTGTATAATTCAACAACTCCACAACAACATTCGAAATCGCCTTTCCTGTTCCTCGGTCAACAACTTCCCCTCGCAGCGTTTGCAATTTTACAGTTGAATTTTGAGCAAAAAGAGAGCACGAAAAAAGAAAACAAATTATTATTACCAATAATCTCACCTTGTTATGTGTTTTTAAGTTTATAAAGTGTTTTTCTGTTTTTGAGTTTGCTCATCTGCAACAGGTTAAATAAGTACAATGCATAGCATGATGCTATTACCATTTAACTAGTAATTTGTTCTAGAACCAAATTTGTCTTAATGAAAAAGATGAGGGAGGGGGGATTGGTATTATTAACATTAAATACACTATAATTTAGCAGCTGCTCCCTTTCCACAAAGGGGGAAAATAATAGATACTTAACTAATGTTAAATTAGTTAAAAAAACATAAAAAAGCAAATAAAAAAGTGTTTTTAGATCCTTAGAGATCTAAAAACACCAAATCATCATATATTTCAGCAAAAAATACCTACACAAAACAAAATAATATTTTGCTGATATTTTATTTCAAGATATAATAATCAAGCCTCCCCTTTTAAAAGAAAACTTGGTAAAATAAATTCGGAACAAAACCAAACTGCTGTGTGGTCACAATTTGTTCGGTAGCAGGATTGTATTTTACTTCAAAATCGTTTTTAAATAAGGCTACATTCTGAATCACAACATAAACATGATGTGAAACTCGTTTTCTTCTATGGTTAAAGCGTGCGCCAATTCGAACATCAATTCTTTTATAAATCCCCAAACGTTTACTATAAGCCTGATCTTCTAACAAAATTTCTCTGCCTGCCAACTTAGAAGCTTCTAAATCAATGGGAGTATAAGGCAAACCGCCATGCAAATTAAAGCGGCAATCACCATAAATAACATTTCTTTTCTTTTTCCCTATCTTAAATTCCTTTCCCATTACCAAAGAAGTAACATATTGAGCATCAAAGGCACTATTGCGCCAAACCTCATCACTTCCTTGATACAAAGCCCGTTGATAAGCAGCAGACAACAAACCATACAAGCCCTTGTTAAAGAATTTTTCAAGCGAGAATTCAACCCCATAATTGACCGATTTCCCTTTGCTTTCTAAACCTGTAGAATCTGGATATACCGCAAAATTACCATAATTGGCAATAGAAAAACTACTATTTCTTTTTTGAACGGCAATATCTGTATTATACATAACATAGGCATTGGCTTTAATTCCCCAATATTTAGCCAAGTAAGCATCATAAGATAAAGCCAGTTGATGGCTACGATTTAGCCCCAATTCTCTATTACTATTGTCATAACTTCCATCTGCTTGTTTTTTGACCAAGAAAGAAACTGCAAAAGATTGAATTTTACTGTGCCAACCATAGCCCAGACTAAGCCTATGTCGCCTTCCCAATCGCCAATCTAAAGCCACTCTAGGTTCTAATGCCCAAGAATTCTCATTCAGGCTCCAATACATACCTTGTAGCCCCAGAACAAAAGCAAAAGAACTAGAAATTTTGTATCTTGTTTCGACAAAACCACCTGCCAAAACTTGAATGTCATTCGCTAAAGAATGAAGTTCATTCCTCCTACGCCATTCTCCCTTTGCTGCGATAAAATGAACATAGGCATTTACCCCTGCTCTAAAGAAAAGTTTGGTGCTAAACTTCTTATTAAAAATGCTTGACAGTCCTACTCGTTGCCTTAAGTTGTGCATCGTAAAATAAGGCAATAGCGTATCTGGAAAAATTGTATCTCGATGTAATTTGTAATCCTCAATTAAATACGACAAGGTTGTTTTTAAAGAAATGTCGTTCTCAAAAAATTTCGAGTGATTAAAACCTACTAAACCAAACCCCGTATTGATATAAAAATTAATCCCTGCATTCGCAAAAGCATCGTCTTCAGTAGCTCCATGATCTAAAACCGCTAAGTCAGAAATTCCCCCTACACCAAAGAAAGAAAAATGCCCTGCATCCTTAGTTGGAATATCAATCTTAAAGTTTAAATCATAATACCTAGGAGCCGCATTTGTTCCTAAACTCATTCCTAATTTCTGTAGTACATCAAAAATTCCTGCTCGTGCAGCTACCGCAAAAGAAGCCCCTTTTTTCTTAAAAGGTCCCTCAGCAATAAGTTCAGCTCCATAAACACTTAATTGTGCCGAAAATTCATGCCGCTCATTATTTCCTTTTCGCATATTGATGTCAAACATTCCCGCATATACATTGTTGTACTGTGCCGCAAAAGCTCCGTTGATAAAATCAGAAGAGGCTAATAAGTTGTTATTCAACAAAGGAAACAAAGCCCCTGTATTGCCCATGGTCGCAAAGTGATGAGGGTTCTCGATCGGCACTCCCTCTACCATCCACTGAATACCATAAGGGCTATTCCCTCTCGAAACAATATAATTCTGGGCATCATCGGTATTTAATAAGCCAGGATAGTTCGTTACGGCTCGTGCTGGACCACCAAAACCAGTGATATAACGGTTGGTTTCTTCAATATTAAATGGTCTTGCACTAACCACATTCATCTCATCAATGGTCATCATTTTAGTATTCCTAAATCGCCCTCGTTCTGTTGTTTCAATCGTTGCAATATCCATGGTAAACTCTTCTTCCATTTTTATCTTGATAACAGATTGTTTTCCTGCTATAACCAACTCAGAGTGTACTACATCATAATAACCATAACCATTCACCCGAATTCTCTGATACCCAACTGGAACATTCTCTAATTCAAAGGCTCCATCTTCTTTGGAAATAGCAGCAATTCTTGGCGTATGATTTAAAAGTTCTACCAATACATTGGGAATGCCTTTGCCTGTAACTCGGTCAATTACTTCTCCCCGTAGAGTCTGTAATTTAACTTCGTTATCTTGAGCTGTATTCCCTCCAATAAAAACAAAAAAACTTATTAGTGTAACGATTAGTGTTTTGTAATTCTCCATCCTTGTATTAAATTAATTAAAACGTATCGACTGTGCAAAATAGACTCACCTCAGAAACCTTATTTCATATTTTTTGATCATTTCTCAGCTATAAACAATGGGGAGCGTAACAGAATTTTTGATTTGTTCTTTAATTTCTAAACTGTAACTTATTGAGGAACATTACAAGAGGGATAGATTTGATTTTCTACCTATAAAAGGTAAACAAATACATTGTTTCTGCACTAATGTTTATTGAGTTAATTTAGATAAAATATCACTTAGATACAAACAAATGTTCTAAAAATCACATTGAATATTACAAGATATTAAAACAATAAAAAACCTTTTACAAAAAGAGCGCTTCAGAATAGAAATTTTCTTTTTATAAAAGGTTTTTTATAGCCATTTCATCCCTCCTTTTAATCATAAATAACATGGTTAAAAAACATGGATATTGCCTACAGGTTAGATTATTGATTTTAAGAAGTTGTTTAAGAACTGGAAATCAGCGAAGCTAAAGCTAATTTCTAGCTACTCTGCGTTAAAAATTTGCTCCATAGCGCTGCTATGAAGAAAATATGCTTAACGATTATAGCTCTAGCTATAAGCCTGCGCAGTTCGCTATGCTCATGCCTTGTTTATCTAAAAATTTAGCTTCGCTGCTCCTTCGGGGTGTACTCATTATACTTACGTGAGTTCGCCATAGGCTCAGTTCAACAAAACTCCATTTTTAAACAACTTCTAAACCAAATTTTGAAGCTGTATCTGCCAGCAAAACAAATAATTATTTGTTTTTATTTAAAAAAAAACTATCTTTATTAAGATTGAACAAATATTAAACAACCTAAACAAAATCGATAATTTATGTTCACATTACCAAAGATTACACTTACTTCTCTCTTTGTTTTAATCCTAACTTTTGGCATTAATATGCAAGCCAATGCACAAACTACTACATGGCTTTACGATGCTGCCGATAATAGTGGTCGTGCACTAAAGATACTTGAAAAGTCAGATGGTTCATTAACGGCTTATTTTTGGCAACTAAATAGTAAACAATGGACCAAAGCAGAAATTTTACACGAAGGCAACAACTATCTAAGAGTAAAATCTGTCGCTTCAGGAAAAACCTATGAACTAAAAGTTTCTGATGATGCCCAGAAGGTTGAACGAATTGATGCAACTGGAAAAATACTTGTCCACTGGCTTAGGAAATAATGATTTCTATTAATTTACTAATGCAATAAAAAAACGGTTCAGACTTTATCTGAACCGTTTTTTTATTGCTTGGTTTTACGTCTTCAATTTAAGATAAGTCATTGAGCAAAAATCGACGCAATAGATTTAGCGCAATAGTTGTTGTACGTTCTATATTTTGTAAGCGATCTTTCCCCAATTGTAATTTTTTGGTGTAGATTTTTTCATTTTCAGTAACCGCAATCCATATTGTTCCTACTGGTTTTTCGGGGCTTCCTCCCGTAGGGCCAGCAATCCCAGATACAGCAATAGAACAATTTACATTCAACAACTTCTGCGTTCCTCTTGCCATCTCTATTACTGTTTGTTCGCTTACTGCGCCATGTTCTTCCAAGGTTGTGGTGTGCACTCCCAATAAGTCTTGTTTGATCGCATTAGAGTAAGCAATAACACTACTTTCATAATAGGCAGAACACCCTGCAACAGAAGTAATCTTGTGCGCAATATTACCGCCTGTACAACTCTCTGCGGTTCCTAGGTTGTAACCTCTTTTTAATAACATTTGACCAACAACCCCTTCTAAGGTATCCTTTCCTTCTCCAAAAATCAAAGACCCCAAAATAGGAGGCAGTTTACGAATATAATGATCTAATTGGGTCTCCAAAACTATTGCATCCTCTCCATAAGCACTCAACCGCAAGCGCACCATCCCAATCATAGAATTGGGCAAATAAGCTAACTTAATATTGGACGGTAATTTTTGTTCAAAATCCTCTAACATCTCAGCTAGATCCGTTTCTCCCTTTCCAGTAACATTAAGCGTCTGGTGGATGATCGTCGGAAACTCCAACTGCATTTTTAAATTGGGCAATACCTCATAAGTCATCAAGTATTTTACTTCGCGTGGAACTCCAGGCATGGCAACAACAATACTTCCATTTTTTTCGAACCACATTCCCGAAGCTGTTCCTGCTTTGTTGATCATAATTTTTGCCCCCACTGGCATTTCTGCCTGAACTTGATATCGATCATCTACTACTTTTCCATATTGTGCAAACAATTGTTGCATATTACTAAAAGTAGGTTCATGAAAAGCCATCTCCATTTCAAAGTAATGAGCAAGTGCTTTTTTGGTGATGTCATCTTTTGTCGGTCCTAGCCCCCCAGTTATAAAAATAAGTTTAGAGTTTAATAGGGCTATGTCTAATGCCTCCTTTATCGCCTTTTCTGTATCCGCAATTGCTAAAACACGATCCACAGCAATGCCACTTTGGTTCAATTTCTCAGCCATCCAAGTAGCATTGGTATTAACGATTTGCCCTATCAATATTTCATCTCCTATATTTATTATTGTTGCTTTCATCTAATCTTGTTATATTTTAATATTCTTTTTTTTAAATTTTCTATTTCCCATGTTTGAAGCTGTTTAACAAAAAAACGAACCAACCAAGTTACATAGGAATTCTAATTATTGCTAAATCTTTTAGCTTTTTATCCTGTTTGATCAAAAAACTCATAATCTATGGACGAATAATTTAGCGAATAAGTTGCCACATTTGAACTTTTAGAATGATTTTATCGTCTTATCTTTATTGCTGGCATTGGATGAATAACAGAATTCTTTCTTGAAATTCGTAGAAAAATAGGTTATCCCTAATGTTTCTTGTATTCTTGTAACAAACCAATATAGACAATAGCAATGAATGATCTGAACAAAATAAAAAACATACTAAAAGCCTCCATTCTCGTCAAGCAACAATTGCTCCAACAAGAAGAGATTAGTATCACAATACAGCAGGCAGTTCTAGATATTGTCCATTGTTTTCAAACAGATGGCAAAGTGCTTTTTTGTGGCAATGGTGGAAGTGCTGCTGATGCCCAACACTTAGCCGCAGAATTTTCTGGTCGATTTTATTACAATCGAGCACCATTGTTTGCAGAAGCCCTACATGTAAATGGGTCTTATTTAACTGCTGTAGCCAATGACTATTCTTTTAATGAAATTTATGCTCGAATAGTTCAAGCCAAGGGAAGAAAAGGAGATGTTTTAGTTGCTATTTCAACTTCTGGTAATTCGCCTAATGTAATTAAAGCATTAGAACAGGCAAAAAAACAAGGGATGACGACCATTGGGCTAACGGGGCAAGATGGAGGCTTAATGACCAACAATTGTGACCTTTTATTTCGGGTACCTTCTTCTGATACGCCCAGAATACAAGAATGTCATATCTTAATTGGTCACACCATCTGTGAACTAGTCGAAGATCTAATTTTTAAGCCTAAATAATATTCCATTATCTAAAATTCATTGAGCTTGCTAAAAAGATTTCAGCACTTTGACAATGGTAAGTAACTGTTTTTGAGCTAGAATAACTAAAACCTCACTGTTTGCGCTAAAAAAAAGAGCATTATCACTAAATAGCAATAATCCTCTTTCTTTATTTTTAGTACGCTATAATCACCTAAATTTAATTAGATAATCAAACGCATTGGTTCTTCTAAAATTGACTTTAAGGTCTGCAAGAATTTAGCACCAGAAGCACCATCAACAACACGATGATCACAAGACAAGGTCACCTTCATGAAGTGAGACTCTTTTACTTCGCCATCAACCATCACCAATCTAGGATTAATAGCCCCTACTGCCAAAATGCAAGCATCAGGAGAGTTGATAATCGCCGTAAATTCATCAATCCCAAACATTCCTAAATTAGAAATGGTAAAGGTATTGCCCGACATTTCATCTGGCGTTAGTTTACGATCTCTTGCCTTACCTGCTAATTCACGAATTTCAGTTGCAATTTGAGACAAAGCTTTGGTATCAGCATTACGTACAACAGGAACAACAAGCCCTTCATCAATAGCGACAGCTACTCCCATGTTGACATAATTATAATAACGAATCTTATCGCCTAACCAAGAAGCATTGATGCTCTTGTGTTCCTTAAGTGCTTTGGCGGTTGCCTTCACCACAAAGTCATTAAATGAAATTTTGGTTTCTGTCAACTCCTTCACTTGTTTGCGAGTAGCCATCAATTTATCCATGCAAATTTCCATTGTTAGATAGAAATGAGGTGCAGAGAATTTGCTTTCGCCCAATCTACGAGCAATGACCTTACGCATTTGACTAACAGGAACATCTTCATAGTCACCTTCTGGTTCAGGAGCGGCAACAGGTTGCTGAATAACAATTGGAGTCGCTTTAGCAGGTTGTTTGAGATACTCTTCTATATCTCGTTTTACGATACGACCATCATCACCCGACCCTGTCAATTGACTAAGATCAATGCCTTCTTCTTTTGCCATCGCTTTCGCCAATGGAGAAGCTTTAATCCTGCCGTTGGCAGAACTAGTAGCTGTTGTTTCTTCTTTTAGTGGAGCTGAAACTACCTCTAACACTTCTTTCGAAGGTGCTTCAATCGTTTCTTCTGGAGCGGCATCATTCCCTGCACTTAGCAAGGCTTGATAATCTTCTCCTTCCTCTCCAATGACTGCAATAACTGCATCAACAGGAACTGCATTTCCTTCCTCTACGCCAATGTACAATAATACACCATCATAGAAGCTTTGGAATTCCATAACTGCTTTGTCTGTTTCGATCTCGGCTAATAATTCGCCTGATTCTACAGCCTCGCCGACTTTTTTGTGCCATGCCACTAGTGTCCCTTCTTCCATGGTATCACTAAGTGCGGGCATATGTACCACATTTGCCATTATAGTTGTCTTTTTCGGTAGTTTTTAGATATTTTTATAATCTTTGGATAAAGATAACAATGATTCTTTAATGTTGTAAAATTGAATAACTTTATTTGATCTTATATAGAATTTATAGTTAGATTCTATCGTTACTTATTCACCAATACTAAAATATTAATTCTCTCTAAATTTACAAAAAGGTAGTCTGATTATAATACTCCGTTGAAAAATCGCATTCGATTATTACATGAGTGCTACGCAGTTGATCATCAAAATGATGCAATTTTATCACTCAAAACATTAGCTATCTGATAATCAACTGAATATAAGATGCTTTTTTGCTTTTTTTGTGAAAAAGCAAAAAATTAACGGAATATTATGATTAAAGACAATGACTTTTTACAAAATTCTCAAAATCATAGAACAATGCAAACTCAACTAGGTTTATTTTCCTTCTTATTGATCTTATTTTGTACGGCTTGCGAAGCTCCTAAGTCTTACTCATTAGAAGAGTTAGAACAAAATCATCATAATACATTAGCACTACCCGTAAAACCTAATTTTGATGCAGAACAATATAAAACAATGTTTCAAGTCTTTCAAGAAATGAATCAGCAACAAATCTTGGAACAACTTAGTGCAACCGATTTAACCTTACGTCATGCTTCTTTTGGTTTTTACTATTTAGCCAATACCTATGCCGCTAATCAAGATCGTGAAAATGCCCTAAAATATCACCGCATTGCTGCTGAACAATACATCAACCCTCAATCCTTATTAAAATTAGCAGAATTTAATTTTCATGTAACCAAAGACTATGCAAAAGCCTATGAATATCTGCACCAATCACTAGAAATAAAAGTAGAGATTACGGAAAATAATCGCAGTCATCCCTTATCAAAAAATGGAAAAGATAAAACTCAATATATCCTTCAAGAGTTAGAAAAGAGCGGAGAGAACAAGCAATTTGATAAAGCTAAGATTCGAGAAAAGCTCAAAAAAGAATTGCCTGCTCTATTGGAAACCTACCGAACGATTTATGGCTTGGGTCCTAGAGCAGATTCTTGATCCAAAGAAGCATTTTTAGATCGATACCAATTGTTAAGTAAAGTCCCAAAAATAATCTATTGATTTGCCTAATCTTTTTGATGCCTTATTTTTTCTTCTTTGTTAAATAAAAAACCGTTAGAAGATAATTTCCAACGGTTTTTTATTAAAAACGATTACAAAGAACCCAAGGCGCTCTTTTTTTATTTAAGGATTTAATAAGCTCGTTCGTTAATCCCTTCCATATAGTTGATAAAGGCTTTGTTCACCACCTTATTTCCACCAGCAGTTGGGTAATTACCGCTAAAGTACCAATCCCCCTTATTATTAGGGCAAGCATCTTTTAGCCCCTCAATACTTTGATAGATAATTTGCACCTCTGCTTTAATGTTTCCAAGTTGTAGCAATTCAGCTATTTTGGTACTAATTTCTTCATCGGTAAACGGCTCATAAATGCGTTTTACATGGTTTACGATATTTTCTCTTGGTATGTTGATTTGATTGAGACAAGCCTTATAAACATCATTGATTACATGCTCCTTGTTGTTGTCTTTTAGTAATGCTATAGCAGCTCTAAATGCAACAAAATCGCCAAGCTTTGCCATATCAATACCATAACAATCTGGATACCTTATTTGAGGAGCAGAAGATACAATAATAATTTTTTTAGGATTCAATCGGTCTACGATTCGCAAAATACTTTGGCGCAGCGTAGTCCCTCGAACAATTGAATCATCAATCAAAACTAAGGTATCCTTTTCGTCATTAATGACACCATAAGTTACATCATAAACATGAGCAACGAGATCATCTCTTGAATCATCTTGCGTGATAAACGTTCTTAGTTTTGCATCTTTAATCGCAATTTTTTCTGCTCTTGGAACCACAGACATAATTGCCTCAATGTCCTCATCGGTTACAGCGTTCCCCAACGCTCTTATTTTTTCTAACTTTTGTAATGAAAGTGCAGCATGGGCCGCTTTTGTCATTCCAAAGAAAGAAACCTCAGCAGTATTGGGAATATAACTAAAAACGGTATTTTCAAAATCATAATTAACTGCCTCAAAAACCTTTTTAGAGACATTTCGCCCAAGTTGTAAACGTTCTTGGTAGATTTCTTGATCCGAACCTCTAGAAAAGTAAATGCGTTCAAAAGAACAAGCCAGCTTTTCTTGAGCAGGTATAATCTCTTTTTCTTCAGCCTCTCCTTTGCGATTAACCAAAAGTGCATGCCCTGGTTTCAACTCTTTTACCTCTTCAAAATAGACATTAAAAGCAGTCTGGATAGCCGCTCGTTCTGAAGCAGCCACAACAACCTCATCATCCTCATACCAATAACCTGGTCGTATTCCATTTGGATCTCTAAAAATAAAGGCATCCCCATTGCCAAACATTCCCGTCATCAAATATCCACCGTCCCAATCTCCACTAGCTTGTTGCAAGATTTTTTGGGTATCTAAATTTTTAGAAATTAAGGCAGAAATTTCTCTATTGTCGTTATACCCTTGCGCCTTAAAATGGTCAAACAATCGTTGGTTTTCGACATCTAAGAAATGCCCTATTTTTTCGAGCACGGTTACGGTATCAGCCTTTTCCTTTGGATGCTGTCCAAGGCTAACCATAAAGTCAAACAGCTCATCGACATTTGTTAAATTAAAATTTCCTGCAACAACCAAATTTCTTGTTCTCCAGCTATTTTGTCTCAAAAAAGGATGGCAGCTTTCGATGCTATTTTTGCCATAAGTACCATATCGCAAATGCCCTAAAAAAACCTCTCCCATAAACGCCTCGTTATTCACAAGGTAGTTTACATCTTTGAGCAAATGAGGGCTATTTTCTTCCAATGCTTTAAAGCGCTTGTTGATATATTCAAAAGTATCTTGAATAGGCTTTCTACTAATACTTCTATATCTTGAAATATATCGCTTACCAGGCAATGCATTTAATTTAATATTGGCAACACCTACTCCATCTTGCCCTCTATTGTGTTGTTTCTCAAGCAGTAGATACAACTTATTAATTCCATAAAATGGAGTACCATATTTCTCTAGAAAATAGTCTATTGGCTTTTTTAATCTAATAAATGCAATTCCACACATAGCTAATTCAATCTTTATTTCATTTCAATTAATATAAGTACGCCGTGTAATAAATTTTTCAATGTTTTTAAGCGTACCTTTTGGTTGCTGTTTTTGTTGTGTTCTCGCTCTGATAGCTAAGGCTATTAAGCTCGGAGCCGCCTCAACAGCAACCAAAATCTACTGTAAAAACACCAAACTACTTATTACACGATGTAATAAGTTTTTGAAGCACCTCACTATAAAACTTATGTTCTACAGCCAAGCCTCTTCGTTCTACCTCCTCCAAGGTCTCCGCCCCCTTCAAATCAACAGGATGTTGTGCTATAACAGAACCTGTATCTAGTCCCTCGTCTACATAGTGTACCGTTACTTTGGTTTCGGTTAATTGGTTTTCAAATGCCCAACCATAGCCATTTAACCCTTGGTGCAATGCTGTATCAGCAGGATGTATATTGATAATTTGTTTGGGATAAGCTTGAACAAAAATGCTAGACAAAACTCGCATATAGCCCGCCAATACAATATAATCTATCTTATAATCTTCCAATAGAGTCAACACTTTTTGGTCAAAAGTTGTTCGTTTTAAACCTTTAGAAGTAATCCACTTTGTTTCCAAACCTACTGATTCGGCAAAGTCTAAGCCTGCGGCAGTCTCTTTATTGGCAAAGACCAGTACAACTTCTGCCAAGTCTTTTAAGATACCATTTTGGCATTGCTCGACAATAGCTTTCATGTTACTCCCTCTACCCGATATAAATATGGCAATTTTTTTCTTCATCTGTTGTTCACCTTATTGTACCACTTTATAAACACGTTGACCAATATCTTTTCTATAGAAATTATCTTTGAAACTAACTTTTTCGCACTGCTCATAAGCCTTGCGAATAGCAGCATCTAAAGTTGCTCCCTTCCCTACTATATTCAACACTCGGCCTCCATTGGTTACTACTTTTCCGTCTTGGATTTTGGTTCCTGCATGAAATACAATCGCATCGTCTACTGCCTCTAAGCCATGAATTTCATAACCTTTTTGGTAAGCTTTGGGATAGCCTCCCGATACTTGTACAACATCTACAAAAAAGCCATCTTCAAACTCTAATTCAATCGTTCCTAAAGTTCCATTCAAACATGCCTCAACAATTTTTGCCAAGTCTGTTTTTAAAGAAGGTAATAAGACTTCCGTTTCAGGGTCACCAAAACGAACATTATACTCTAGCAATTCAGGACCATTAGCCCCCATCATAATCCCAAAGTAGATAATCCCCTTATAGTTCATCTCCTCCGCTTGAATTCCTTTTAAGGTAGGCTGAACAATTTTTTCTTGAATTATTGCCGCTAGCTCCTCATTCCAAAAAGGTACAGGACACATTACTCCCATTCCCCCTGTATTAGGACCAGTATCTCCATCATTAAGCTGCTTGTGGTCTTGAGAAGGTAAGAGCAACTTAATATTTTTTCCATCGGTAAAGCCAATGATCGAAATTTCATCTCCCACAATTTTATCCTCGATCAAAAAAGGGCATTCTTCGCCGTATTGTTGTCTCATTTCATCCAATGCCGCTAATGCTTCCTCGATATTATCACAAACAAAGACCCCTTTTCCAGCAGCCAAGCCATCGTACTTGATGACTAAATCCCCATTCATTGCTCGAACAGTTGCTTCAGCAGCACTAACGGTTGAAAAAGTATGAAAGTCAGCCGTTGCTACGCCATATTTTTTCATAAAATTCTTAGAAAAGATCTTTGATCCTTCTAATTGTGCAGCATCTTGACAAGGTCCCAGTGCTTTAATGGTCGTTTGATTAAAATAATCAACAATTCCATCGGCTAAAGGCACTTCTGGTCCTACAAAAATATAATCAATGTCATTTGCTTCACAGAACGCTTTGATGGCATCAAAATCTCCAATATCCATAGGGTGGCTATTGGGAATTCCACCATTACCAGGTAAGGTATAAACGGCCGATTCACCCAAGGATTGAGCCAATTTCCAAGACAAGGCATGTTCTCTTCCTCCTGAGCCAATTATTGCTATTTTCATTATTGCTTAATTTTGTTTGTTTTTGATCTTCTGAAGTACTCTACTACTGCTCAACAACAACAGCAAAGTTAACGCTATGGATTTCAAGCCGTAAAGCAAAATTCATAACATTTTAATTAGATAGCTTATACGCTAAGTTTTCGGTATTTTAGTTGATTCAAAAAATGCAACAATTTGAAAATTTGAAGACAAATTATATTGTTCCATCCTCAAATTTTCAAATTAGAAGAAAACTTACAATAAGTGATTTTATTTCATTGCTTCTTGAGCTGTTTGAACAACTAAGTCACAAATACGAACTGCATCTCCAACATAATCTACCGCTTCCCACTTATAAATTCTATCTTTTATATTTTGGTCTATATCCAAACCTTTTACTAGATCCATCAACATTTCTCTAGTTGGTTTCTGACCACGAGATACCTTTTTGAGCAAGGTATAAGGATCATCTACCCCTACAATTTTAAGAATTGTTTGAATAGGCTCTGCCAATAATTCAGGGCTATCGTGCAACTCATTGCGACAGTTATCTTCATTGATTTTTAACTTATTCAAACCACGCAATAATTCTGTCATTCCCAAAGAAGAATAAGATAAAGCGGAACCCATATTGCGTTCTACGGTAGAATCTGACAAATCACGTTGCATTCTAGAGCGGCATAATTTATCCGACAATAAGGTTAGCATGGAATTCGCTAACATGAGATTTCCTTCGCTATTTTCAAAGTTGATTGGATTTACTTTGTGTGGCATGGTAGAAGAACCAACTTCGCCAGCTTTTACCTTTTCTGAGAATAAATCTTTAGAAATGTACAGCCAACAATCCACATCCAAATCCATTACAATATTATTGATCTGGCGTGTCCAATTAAAATAAGTAGCCCAAGTATCGTGATCTTCGATTTGTGTTGTAGCAATATTAGGTTCTAAGCCATGTTTGCGCAAAAATTGATGCGCAAAAGACAACCAATCAAAATCGGGAAAGGCAGCTAACATAGCCGAATAGTTTCCTACAGCACCATTGATTTTACCCAAAAAGGTAAAGTTTTTTAATTCTTTGTAAATGCGAGTAATTCGATTTACAAATACAGCTATTTCTTTTCCAGCAGTACTTGGTGATGCCTTCTGACCATGCGTTCTACAAGGAAAAGGAATATTTTTCCAAGCTTCTGCCAATTCGATCAACTTATTTAACACCTGCTCTATTTGAGGCAAATGTTGTTCTGCTAAATAATCTTTAAGCATAAAAGTGTAGGCCAAATTATTGGCATCCTCAGATGTCAGCGCAAAATGCAATAAGTTAACATCTCGCAAACCTGTCCGTTCTCTCAAAAACATTTCACAAGCTTTGACATCGTGGTTGGTCACACTTTCAATTTCTTTGATACGACGATAATCTTCATCTGTAAAGTTGTCAATACAATCTTGAATATTGGTCTTTTCAGTATCGTTTAAGGGTTCGAATAGCCCCGTTTCATCCAGAGCCAAGACATAGAGTAGCTCTACTTTGCAACGATAATACATCAAACCTTTTTCAGAAAAATATTTTCTATGCGGAACCAATTTACCAGCATATCGACCATCTAAGGGTGAAATAGCGTCAATTATCATTTTTTGTTTTTGATTTTAGCCTCCCATTGTTTTCATCAATTGTCAAAGAGAAACTCAATATAGAGAGTAATATTAATTAAGAAATCGGGGCAAACTCAATGGTTCGCCCCAATTCTTTATTATAATTTAAGCAATCGTTTTAACAGCAACGATTAGTTTCTGATTTCAGCATCAGCATCTTTTAAAGATTGCTTCATATCCATAATATCCTGTGCCATTCTCTCACGAATACTAGGAATATTTAAGCTACGCACGATTGCATAAGCAGCATTATCAACATGAACAGCTGTTGTTGCAGGTGTCTTAGAAGGCATTACCAAAGAAGAATTGACATTTAGAATCAAATCTGTTTTGTCAGAATAAGGAGGACAGTTCACAACAGGCACGCTCAAATTAGCAGCCAAAGCGCCACCCAATCCATTAGAACGTCCAGCTACAGCAATCACTCCAACAGGCTCTACAGAAGTATTGTACATTTCAGCCAATTCAGCAATACGCTCTCCATTTTTGTGTGCAGAAAGCACACGCATATCAACACAAACGCCATATTTTTCGACAAATGCTTTGATTTTTTTGCAGTGCTCCAAATCAGAAGGAGATCCCATTACAATCCCTACAAAACCAGGTTTGATAACACCAGCTTTTACCAAGTTGTTGTAAATTCTAACCTTAGAAGGCAAATCCACCAATGTAAATTCTTTCCCTGTTACCATTTTGTAGATTTCTTGGTATCTACGGCTAGTTTCCTCTACTACTTCAGCAGCCAATTCAGAAGGCACCTCGCCATCTACTTTGTTAGCCAACATCCATTGACGAACAAATTCTTTGTCAATTTGCTCCGCAGTTTCTGGGTTAGCAGCATAATCAGCAGCACTCCAAAAACGAGAAGAATCAGGCGTGTGAATTTCATCAATTAAGATTAATTTTCCATCTACTAAACCAAACTCATATTTGGTATCCACTAGGATAATTCCACGCTCTGCCAAAAATTCACTACCAAAAGCAAACAATTCTAAAGCCTTAGCTTTCATTTGCTCGTAGATTTCAGCACTTACCAAACCTGTTTCGATGATTCCTTTTTCATCAATTTCAGAATCGAACTCATCTTTGGTGGTTGGCGTAAGAATTGGGCTATCAAATTTTTGATTTTTAACCATTCCGTCAGAAACGACTACATCACTAATTTGACGCTTTCCATTCTGATAACCTCTCCACATTGAACCTGTCAAATAACCACGAACGATCATTTCTACTCGAATTGGTTCTGCTTCTTTTACCAAGGTTATATAATCATCAACTTGCTCAATAACATGGTTGTCGATAATGTGTTTAGTCTGTTCAAACCAAAAATTAGCAATACCATTCAATACAGCCCCTTTAGTAGGAATAGGCGTTTTGATTTTCTTGTTAAATGCAGAAATTCGATCGGTTACAACAATCATACGAGTGTTGTCGTCAATACGAATACTGTCTCTAACTTTACCTCTATGAATAGTTTTTAATTGAGGGGAAACGAATTTTGTTAAGCAATCCATGATTTTATATTAAATATTTACGTATAAAAATAGTATAAAAACCTAAGCCACTGCCTTTTGCGTCCAAATAGTAATGGCTCAGCTTTCTGTTAAATAATATTAATGTTTAAAATGTCTAATACCTGTGAATACCATTGAAACACCCAATTCATTACAAGTATTAACCACCGATTTATCTCGGATAGAACCACCAGGTTGAACGATCTTGCGAACCCCAGCAGCAGCAGCTAATTCTACATTATCTGCAAAAGGGAAGAACGCATCTGAAATCAACCAAGCATTTGCTAATTCTTGAGCAACATAGGCTTCAAAATCTTCCGCTGCACCAGTATATTCATTGCGCAGGTTCTCACGGCATTTTTCAATTGATAATTTAGTTGCCACCAATCGATTGGGTTGTCCAGCACCCATTCCCAATAGCTGAGCATAGCCATTTTTGAAACGAACGATCGCAATAGAATTCGATTTGATGGTTTTGATGGCACGCAAGCCAAATTCAATAAGCGGTTGTTCTACCGCCATATCTACTGTTTTTTCGGTTACAACATCCAATTTATTGTGCAAAACAGTATCCGTGTCTTGAACCAATAAACTGCCATTCATATAACGATAATCAACACCATCTACCAAACGAGCAGCATTAAACTCAATAATACGAAGGTTTTTATGTTGTTGTAAATAAGCTAACGCCTCTGGTGTAAAATCAGGAGCAATAACAACCTCTACAAATTTACGTTTACTTCTATCTTCATTGTCTAATTGGAAAAACTGCACGGTTTCTAACGTAACAGTCTGGTTAAAGGCAATGATAGAACCAAAGGCAGAAATAGGGTCACCCGCCCAAGCCAATTGCAATAATTCTGCTTGATGATCTCCTTCGCATAATCCGCAAGGATTGCTGTGTTTGATCACAGAACAAGCAGGACGAGTGGCTTCTTTGATCGCCTCAATAGCACCATTGATGTCCAAAATATTATTAAAAGACAACGCCTTACCATGTAGAACATTTAAATCGTACAAAGAATTGGCTGCTCCCTTTTGCTTGTAAAAACGAGCCGACTGATGGCTATTTTCACCATAACGCAAGTCTGTTCCTTCTTCAAATCCCAAACGCAAAGAATGGATTCCGATTTCTTGATCCATTGTCGTAGCAATCAAGGCATCATAGTCTGCGGTATGATTAAACGCTTTGCACATTAATTTTTTGCGAAAATCATAAGTCAATGCTCCCTTGTTGCTCTTCAACTGAGCCATCAATTCATTGTAATCCGAAGGCTGAGTTACTGTTGCCACATATTTAAAGTTTTTGGCAGCAGCACGAATCATCGTTGGTCCCCCAATGTCAATATTTTCAATCAAGGTTTCAAAATTTGCTCCTTGCTCCAACACTTTTTGAAAAGGATATAAGTTACAAACCACCAAATCAATAGACTCAATATTGAGCGCAGCAGCCTCTTCAGCATCTTTTTCACGATCGAACAACAAAGCTGATTCAATGTTAAAAGAGATCGTTTTCATACGACCACCAAAAGCTTCAGGATTGCCTGTTACTTTTGAAATTTCGGTTGTTGTAATACCTGCTTCTTCTAGTTTGCGTTGTGTCCCCCCTGTAGAAATGATTTCACAGCCTGCATCTGCCAAAGACTGCGCTAATTCAATCACCCCTGTCTTGTCTGAAACGCTAATTAAAGCTCGTTTAATAGGAATCAAAAGATCCATTGTTGTTTATTGATTTATGTTTGATAAAATAATTCATTCTAATGCTCTATATACCAACATATAGAGCCTGTTTGAGAGACTTCCCAAACAGGCTCTATGTAGCCTAAATAATTCTCCTAGATACCTTAAGTATTAGTTTATTATAAGTATGAATATCAATATGTTGAATGCCTGTTTTCATTGGTTAGCCTTCAATTAGTAAGTAGTAATAATCCTAAAAATACTAAACTGTTGCCAGTTTTTGCGCTTTGATGTGCTCTACAATATTCGTAAAAATTTTCAAGCCTTCTCCCTCTTCTGTAATATCAGGATTATTTCGCTTGATTTGTCCCCAATTCGGGTTGTTGTACAAACTCAAATAAGCTTCTGGATGTGGCATTAGTCCCAATACCTGCCCTGTAGGATTGGTCAAACCTGCACAATTCAAATCAGCTCCATTGGGGTTGGCAGGATACGCTGCTGTTTCTACCCCATCTTCTGTACAATAAGTCAAGCAATTTAAATGCTCTTTAGATACCTTAGCACGCATTTCATCGTCCATAAAGATCAATTTTCCTTCTCCGTGACGAGCAGGTAGCGCCATCTGAGTAATTCCTTTTAGAAAGGGTGTTTGAGCGGCATTGTTTACTTTACAATAGACCCAACGGTCCTCAAATTTACCAGAGTTGTTGTTGCTCAGGGTTGCTTCTGGCTCAAAATCACTATTGGTATTGGGCAATAAGCCCATGCGTACCAACATTTGAAAACCATTACAAACGCCTAAGATATATTTCCCATCTGCCAAAAACTGCTTAATTTCATCAAGCAAGACCTTTCCAGAAGGTAATTTTTTGAATTTTATTTTATTAGAAACTACTTTACCTGAAGCCAAATCATCACCAAAAGAAAAGCCACCAGGAAAGTTTAAAATATCATATTGATGGATAGAAACTTGTCCTAGTAAAATTTCATTTAAATGAACAATATCTGCGGTTGCACCTGCCAAATGATAAGCGGCTGCCATTTCTTCTTCACAGTTGATTCCGAAACCTGTTATAACTAAAGATTTTACTGCTGTCATTTTAGTTCAATTTGAAAGTTGAAAATCATTTTATTATAATACCAAACCTCCTGCCCAGGCTTCTAACAAGGCTTCTGTTGGTAAATCAATTAGATTATTATTGTTGCTTGATATTTGTACCTGTTTATTAGTCGTAACTTCTCCCAATAAATAAGCCTTGTCACCAAAAATTGCTTCAAATTCAGCTTGATTTTCAGGACGAATAGATACTACAAAACGAGAATGCGTTTCAGAGAACAGTTTTGCCTCATTAGACAAATCGCCCAAAACATCTAGATTTGCTGTTACCCCAAATTCACCACCAAAGGCAGATTCTACCAAGGTAACCGCCAGTCCACCATCTGATAAATCATGACTAGACTCAATCAATCCCTTTGCATTAGCCTCCATTACCTTCAAATACAATTCTTTTGCAGTTTCTTTGCGTACTTTAGGTACATTTGCCCCCAACTCATCAAACAAACTATAGAATTCAGAAGCGCCCAACTCATTGTAAGTGGTTCCCAACTGATAAACTAAATCTCCAGCAGCTTTAAAGTCAGATGTCACCGTTTTGCGAACATCATCTACTTTAGCAGTCATAGAATAAAGAATTGTTGGAGGAACAGAAATTTTGACACCATCTGCTTTGAAGTCATTTTTCATGCTGTCCTTACCTGATGTTAATGGAATATCAAAGTAAGTTGCCATATCATACAATGCTTCACACATTTGCACCAATTTAGCCAATTTGAATTTTCCATCAGGATTAGATGTTTCATGATATTCTGAATCGGGTACACAGAAGTTATCATTTACCGACCAAAAAACGCCATCATTGGCATTGGTATTTGGCAAGCTTCCCCCTGCGGATACAATCTGACGAACCGCTTCGTCAAAAGCACCTGCTGACATCTCATAAGCATCAATATCGCCATAACGAGGCAAAATACCATTTGAAACGGCAACGCCCTCAAAGCTATCAAAGCCAAAACGCATAATAGCAGCATCTTGAGGAGCCTTACCTTTAGGTCCCATTAGAGGTTTGATAATTGTTTTACCTTTTACCTCATGGTCATACTGACGGATGATTGATTCTCTAGAACAAATATTTAAACTACCCATTAATTGAATTAGGGTATCATTATAATCGATAGCAGTAGATAGAGTAGGCTCTTGCAAAGCAGGTTTGTCCCATTGTGCATACATCACTTTTTGAGGATCTCCTTCGTGCAAAAACTCCATATCCAAATAAGCAACCTTATTGTCATTGTAACGAATATCTAAATATCCATCACTTGTAAAGTACCCAATATCTGTTAGCTCTACCTCCATTGCCTTTGCCAAAGCAAACAAGGCTTCAACTTGCGGTTCTTCTATCACCAAAGACATACGTTCCTGAGATTCAGAAACAAATATTTCCCAAGGTTTTAGCCCTGCATATTTTAACGGTACTTTTTCAAGATGCACTACTGCACCACCAGAAATGGTAGCCAATTCACCAATCGAAGAAGACAAACCACCAGCACCATTATCTG
The DNA here is from genome assembly GCF_026000115.1 of Aureispira anguillae. Lineage (GTDB taxonomy): Bacteria > Bacteroidota > Bacteroidia > Chitinophagales > Saprospiraceae > Aureispira > Aureispira anguillae. Next base: position 6,695,975 of record NZ_AP026867.1, on the reverse strand, counting down.
TGCTACATTTTACCAGTCCTTGCAAACAAGCTTTCACCAAAAAGTCGGCTACTTTTTTCTGCGTAATTGGGCTTCCAATTTGTACAGCAGAAGAAGGCGAGTGCTCATCTATTTCAATAGAAGAAAACGTAGCACCATGGATACCATCTTTACCAACTCGTCCACCAGCAACAATAATTCGATCGCCAGCATCAATCGGTTTTTCCCAAGATGGTTTTCCTTTGTAATCATAAGGCATCAGTGCGCCTGTACCACAATAAACCAAAGGTTTTCCACTATATCGATCGTCAAATACAACTGAGCCATTTACAGTAGGAACACCTGATTTGTTGCCACCATCTTCAATCCCAGAAACCACCCCTTCCATAATCTGACGAGGATGCAATTGTCCTGTTAGCAAAGGCTTGTCATAATCTGGGTTTCCAAAACAAAGTACATTGGTGTTAAACAATAGTTTAGCTCCTCCAACCCCTGTTGCCAAAGGATCACGGTTGTTACCTAAGATTCCAGTAATAGCTCCACCATAAGGATCTAAAGCAGAGGGAGAATTGTGCGTTTCTACTTTCCAAACAAATAATTTGTCTTCGGTAGCTTTTACAACTCCTGCATTATCAGAAAAGACCTTTACCAACCAATGATTATTGTTTGCCTCTAAACTTTCTTGAACCGTTGAAGTAGTACCTTTTATATAAGTCTTGAACAGAGAGTTGATTGTTTTTTCCTCTCCTGTTTCTGCATTTTTATAATGAATAACAGCATTAAACTCCTTGTGCTTACAATGCTCAGACCAAGTTTGTCCAAGGATTTCCAATTCACAATCTGTTGGGTCGGTAGGCAAGCCTACCGCTTGACGCTCTGCAACGGTTTTTTCGTTTTTGTAATAGCCAACAATTGCCTTCATTTCCGCCAAATTCAACGCCAAAACTTTTTCTTTTGACAACTGCACCAATTGCGCATCACTCAACTCCAAACTAATCGTTTCAGTCGTTTCATCCGCTGTCATTTTCACCTCAGGTACATAAGGAGTAAAACTTAGTTTTCCTTCCTCATTTTGATAAGCATAAGTGAAGTGATTAATCAAAGGGTTCCCTAATAATCGCTTAGCAATCAAGCTCAATTCGTCCTGAGTAAGTTTATTTTCAAAATAATACACCTCTTGGGTAAAAATATGCTGTGTATTAACGTCTGCCTCTATATTAAAGAAGTCAACCCAAGCCATTTGAGCAGAAGTCCCCTCATCGTCTGTAACACCTGGCAATTGAGCGATCGCAATACAAGCCTGATAATTGGTTGGCTCAAATCGTTCATTGACCAAAATTTCATCTGTTACAACATCTTTGATACAACGAGTAGCATAGTCCTGCAACTCCTCAGCTGTCGCTTCATAATTGATAGAGAACAGCTTAGCGCTCTTAACGTTCCCTGTTGCAATTCCTAATTGTTTAAGGCATTTTTCTTCAACCTTTTTGCCTTTTACATCAATGATGTGTGGTTTCAATAAAACTTGAATAGAAGCAGTCATCCTTTCTGTTCTGTTAATGAATTATTATGAATGTTTATATACAATACAATTGGCATGCATGCCAGCCCCTACAGACGCAAAAACAACAATATCACCTTTATTGATGCTATGCCCGTCCATTACGCCCTTCATGATCAAATCTAAGACAGTAGGTACTGTTGCCGCCGAACTATTCCCCAATTTGTGCACCACCAAAGGCATCATTTCTTCTGGATAATCTTCATAGCCATTTAGTTCATACAAACGTTTTAAGATGATCTTGTTCATCTTCATATTGGCTTGATGCATAACAAATTTATTTACATCCTCCAATTTCAACCCCGCTTTGGCTAAGCAATCATTTATAGCAACAGGCACTTTAGTAACCGCATAACGGAAAACACCTTTGCCATACATACGAATATACTGTCCTTCTGTATCCAGTTTAAGCGAATCGCCCATCTTAAGATAATCTGCCTCACTGACACAATCCGATACCGTCATATGAGACAAAACCCCTAGAGGATTTTCTTCATCATAATCTACAGCCTCTAAAATTGCAGCCCCAGCTCCATCGGCAAACAACATCCCATCAATATCATGTGGATCGGTCATACGAGAAACCGTATCAGCCCCAACCACCATTACACGTTTAACATCGCCAGACTTAATATAGTAGTCCGCTTGAATAAACGCTTGTACCCAACTAGGGCAACCAAAAAGGATATCGTAAGCAACACAACTAGAGTTTTTAATTCCTAGTTTTTGTTTTACTTTAGCAGCAAGATTTGGTAATAAATCCGATTGAATGGTGCCGTGATTAACATCACCAAAATTATGCGCAACAATAATATACTCTAATGTTTCAGGATCAATTCCAGAAGATTCAATAGCCAACTTTGCCGCTTGAGTACCTAGATCAGAAGCATTGACTCCCTTTTCTGCCACTCTACGCTCTACAATCCCCGCAACTTCTTCAAACTTAGCTGTAATTGCTTCGTTTGTTTTCGTCATTTTTACGTGATCCTTATTAAAAAATGTATTGTCCCAAAAAGCGTTGTTTGCTTTTTTTATTTTTGGCAATACGGAACCACTCCCTATGATCTTTGAACTATATCTTTTCATGAAAAATTATTTATTGTATTACTTTATTGATTGTTTTTTGTGATTACATTCCGTCTTATAAGACGTTATAAACGGACGATTACCACTACGCATTTTTGCTAAAAAACGCCATCTTCCCTAATTCAATTGCCCTAATAAAAATAATACACCCCAAATAATCAGAAAAGATAGGACTTAGGAAAAATCAATTATAAAGTAAAATGTTGAGAAACTACCCTTTATAGTTTCTACTAAAATGCTCTACCTAACATCATTATTTTAATTGAGTCTTATTGGATGTTTTTGGTGTTGGTAGATTTACGAGTCGCAAATATACTATTTTAAATAATAGTTCAGGTTCCTCTTTTGGGATAAAAAAAGGTTCCTTTTTCTATTCAAGTACAAATTATCGCTCTATCGTTAATAAAAAAGACTGCCATTTCATAGGCAGTCTTTTTTTATATTTTTTAGTAAGTTCCTTGCAATTTTGCGCTCGCAGTTTGGAGTGTAATTTTACGCTCAGACGTAATCGTTCCTGCAATTTGCGCTTCGTAGCCTAACGAGGTTGCGGTTTCCAACACTTGGTTAACTTGCCCTTCATCTGCAACCACCAGCATTCCATTCCCCATATTCCAATACAAATAAGCATCCTCAGCTGCTACATTCCCTAATTTCATCAGACGCTGCATTACTTCTAGCGGCTCAAACAAATTGTCTAACTGTGCTCCTAGCTCGTTTGCTTTTAGTACTCGTTGGAAATTATCGATAATACCACCACCTGTAATGTGTGCTACACCAGAAAGTTGTACACCAGTTTTTATCATCTTAGTAATAACAGGCGTAAAAATTAAAGATGGCGTTAACAATGCTTCACCCCAAGTCTGATTATCATCATAAGCCTCGTTGTGCCATGCTTCGCCAAAACTAGCCTCCATAATTCTACGAATTAAAGAAAAGCCATTGCTACGGAAGCCACGCCCTTTGAGTGCAATTACCTTATCGCCAGCTTTGATCGCCGTTCCATCAAAAGGTTTTTCTAGTTCTTCTGGCAAGATGCCAATCGCTGTCGAACACCAATTAAAATGCATCCCATCTCCATAGCCACTGATTCGGTTTCCTAGTTCTGCAATTTCACCACCAGAAATACTCATAGCACAAAAATCACAAGCTTCAGATAAACCTTTCATTAGACCATTAATGGTATCTCTATCCAAATGATCTACATCAATGATATTAGAAATATTAGTTGGCTCAAACCCTGCGGTTGCCAAATCATCAGCTACCATTGCAACTAGGTCAAAACCTAAGGTGTCGTAAATTCCTGTACGCTCTGCTAATTCAATTTTGGTTCCGATGCCATCTGAGGCAATACCAATACGTTGATCACCAAATTGTAGCATATTAGAGAATACACCGTCTACTTTTAATGCTGCTGCTCCTGCCTTATTGGTTCTATTGGAGAAGGTCTTTTTTGCCCAGCCGAATGCGTCTTTGGAACAAAGGTTTCCAAGGTCGATATCTAGGCCACTTTTCTTTTGATTAGACATTTGATTAATGTATGAAAAGACGTAAAATGGTTTAAAAATAGAGGCTCTGCCCAACTCTTTTTTCCTGAACTCCCTGAATTGAAGTGCAAAGGTAGTATTTTTATAAACAAAAGTGCAGTTGACCAAAGAAAAATAATTACATAGTTTTTTTTATCACTTCAAAAAAGAGCATTTCCCCACCTAAAAAACTAAGAATCAAAAAATTAAAAAACACAACTATTCTCCTTTTCAGGTTTTGCAATATTAGCTAAGTATTAAATATAGTCTTTAATGCTGCTTTTATTACAATTTAAAGGCGGGTATATTTTGGAATCCCAAAATAAGGATGTAGATTTGCTCGCAATTTTTTCCAAACCACTTTAACTTTCCAAGATGAAAAAGTTGCTCAAAGAAGGGCTCACCTTCGACGATGTTCTCCTCATTCCCAACTATTCCGAAGTTTTACCACATCAAACGTCTTTACGTACTCGTCTAACTAAAAATTTGTGGCTTAACATTCCGTTGATAAGCGCTGGAATGGATACGGTTACTGAAGCAGAAATGGCGATTGCAATGGCAAGAAATGGTGGAATTGGAGTTATTCATAAGAATATGACGATAAAGGAACAAGCGGAGGAAGTAATCAAAGTCAAACGTTCTCAAAATTTTGTTATTTCTAAACCTATTTACCTATCTGCCAACCACTATGTTTACGAGGCAGAAGCACTCATGGCGAAATACAAAATATCAGGTGTTCCAATTACCAATGAAGAGGGTACCTTAGTTGGTATTTTGACCAATCGTGATTTGCGATTCGAAACCAATCACAACCGCAAAATCGACGAAGTAATGACTAGAGAAGGGTTAATTACTGCGCCTGTAGGCACTACCCTAGAAGCCTCTAAAGCGATTCTTCAAAAACATCGCATCGAAAAACTACCTTTGGTAGATGCTGATTTTAAATTGGGTGGTTTGATTACCATCAAAGACATTGAGAAAGCCATACAATATCCCAACGCAGCAAAAGATGAAAAGGGTCGCTTGTTGGTTGCTGCGGCAATTGGAACCTCTAAAGATACACACGAACGTGTTGAAGCATTGGTAAAGTCAGGTGTAGATGTACTCGTAGTTGATACCGCTCATGGACACTCAAAAGGGGTTATTGACCACCTAAAAAACATCAAAAATACTTATCCTCACGTTGCTATTATTGCAGGAAATGTCGCTACTCCAGAAGCAACGGTAGCTCTAATAGAAGCTGGTGCCGATGCGATAAAAGTAGGAATTGGACCTGGATCTATTTGTACCACTCGTGTTGTTGCAGGAGTTGGAGTACCTCAAATCACTGCCATTGAAGATTGTGCAGAAGCAGCCAAGCCTTATGGCGTTCCCGTTATTGCTGATGGTGGATTGAAATACTCTGGCGATGTTATAAAAGCATTGGCAGCAGGAGCTGCAACTTGTATGATGGGTAGCATTTTGGCAGGTTGTAAAGAAAGCCCTGGTGCAATGGAATTGTATCAAGGTCGTAAATTTAAAGTATACCGTGGAATGGGCTCTATTGGTGCCATGCAGAAAGGAAGTAAAGATCGTTATTTCCAAGAGGGCAAGACAGAAGAGAAAAAGCTTGTTCCTGAAGGCGTGGAAGGTCGTGTTGCCTACAAAGGGGAAGTAGCAGATACCTTATTCCAATTGATTGGTGGAGTACAACAAGGAATGGGATACTGTGGAGCCAAAGACATTGATACGCTACATGAAACCGCTCGTTTTATGCGCATTACAGGAGCTGGATTAAAAGAAAGTCATCCTCACGATATTTATATTACAAAAGAAGCGCCTAATTACAGTGTTCGCTAATTGGTTGCTGTAGTTATAATAGTATTATTCAAATATAGTGCTTATCTTAAATAGGAAGTCAAAATTGGTTCCAACTAAATTTTAGCTTCCTATTTAAGATAGCTTACTTTTTGGGTAGGGCTTAAGAATGGAGTTAGTTAAATAAATAAGATTAATCGTTCATAATTATAAAAAAATGAATAACCACGAGTTAGTTCTAGTTTTAGATTTCGGAGGACAATATAATCAATTGATTGCTAGACGTGTCCGAGAAGCAAAGGTATATTGCGAGGTTTTACCACATAGCGCAGATTTGGCAACTATTATTAATAAAAAACCTAAGGGTATTATTTTTACAGGTGGTCCTAGCATTGCCTATGAAGAAGATGCTCCTTCTGTTGATCCTAAAATATTTGAATTAGGTATCCCAATTTTGGGCATTTGTTATGGTGCTCAATTAACGGCTCATCTGTTAGGTGGCAAATTAGAGGCAGCTGAAAATCGTGAATATGGAAAAAAAGAACTACAAGTAGCTGGTGCACATCCTATCTTTAAAGGGGTTAACCAAAAAACAATCTGCTGGATGAGTCATACTTATCAAGTAGCTCAGTTGCCTAGTAACGATTATAAAATTATTGCACAAACTGACCACTGTCCAGTAGCTGCTTTTGCCAATGACAAAAATAAGATTTATGGTTTTCAATATCATCCAGAAGTAGTACATACTACCGAAGGTACTCAGATGTTACAAAACTTTTTATATGAGATTTGTCAATGTCAAGGCGATTGGGTAATGCGTAATTTTGTAGAAAATACCATCCAAAAACTTCGGGAAGAAATTGGTGATCGAAAAGTATTGTGTGCCTTATCTGGTGGGGTTGATTCTTCAGTTGCCGCTATGTTAATCCACAAAGCTGTTGGGCATCAATTAACGTGCATTTTTGTAGACAATGGCTTATTGCGCAAAGATGAAGGAGATATGGTTGAGCAAGTGTTTACAGAACAATTTGATCTAAATTTGATTCGTGTTAATGCACAAAAATTATTCTTAGACAAATTGGCTGGAATTACAGATCCCGAAACCAAACGCAAAAATATTGGAGAAACCTTTATTCGTGTCTTTGAAGCAGAAGCAGATAAGTTGAATGGCGTAGAATTATTGGTTCAAGGTACTATTTATCCTGATGTCATTGAAAGTGGCAGCGAACATGCTGCTGTCATCAAAAGCCATCACAATGTAGGTGGGCTTCCTGAGGACATGTCTTTTACAGGTGTTATTGAGCCGCTAAGAGATTTATTTAAAGATGAGGTTCGTGAAGTAGGACGTGAATTAGGTTTACCGAGCCATGTTGTTGACAGACAACCTTTCCCTGGTCCAGGACTTGCGATTCGTATTATTGGAGATATTACAGAAGATAAATTAGCAATTCTGCGAGAAGCTGATTGGATTTATAGGGAAGAAATTCGCAAAGCTGGTTTAGATAAAGAAATTTGGCAATATTTTGCGGTGCTAACAGGAATCAAAACAGTTGGTGTAATGGGAGACGAACGTACTTATAATTATACCATTGGGTTGCGTGGTGTAACTAGCTTAGACGGCATGACTGCAGATTGGGCTAGAATTCCTTATGCTACGCTAGAAGCTATTTCGACTCGTATCGTTAATGAAGTAAAACATGTCAATCGAATTGTTTATGATATTACTTCTAAGCCTCCTGCTACTATTGAATGGGAATAGAACTCATTAAATTATCATATATTTTTCATCCCATGTTTTCTGATTTGCAGAAAACATGGGATTTTTATTAGCAAAAATCTTAGCATTTAAAGGCACCGTTGCGTTCTAAACACATCAACCGTCGAAAAATATCGGCAACAACACAAAAGAAGCAAAACTAATAAATATCGCAACTTCCCCCTATTTAAAATTAAATTTGGCAAAAACGGTACATCTAAAGGCAAAAATATGCACTCATAAAATTAGATAATAGCTTATTTTTGTATAACTTGTGAAGGTTAAAATATTTTATGGCATGTTTAATTCTTAAATAACATAGAATTGAGACGCACTAAAAAGATCAAAATCCCCAAAAAAAACTAAAAAGATCTAAAGTAAAATAAGTTAGTTTATTTATATCCTATAAGTATATAGTTGATTATCTATGCTTAAAAAATTAGATAACTCATTTATTGATCACTTTAAACTTTATATTTTTTATTTACTAAATATCAACGATCATGATAAATACCCCTACTTCCGTTTTGTCCTAATTACACTAACTCTTTCTTAATAAATCATGTATATCTTATTTATTGCAGTAAGAATAGCATTCAATGTATTTTGCTATCTGCAATAGTACTTATCTAACAAACAAAAATAAACTTAGATAAGCTATTGATTGTATTTAATCTACTTTTAAGATTAATGAGTTGTTATGCCTAGTAGGCTACTCCATTGCTACCCATTTTCTCACTGCAAGAATAACAAATTTAATATTAACTAATTTATACTTTCAAAGTATAAACAGGTGTTTAATGTTACTATCTAAGCTAAAATACACCTCTCAAAGGTAAATACTCTATATTATATTTTATACAAACACAATTTAGTCCTTATGAAAACTTTATTTACACTTATCTTTTTATTTTATGGTGCATTCACCCTGTCTGCCCAAAATGGAACCCCTGATGACTTAGGGCAGAACAACCCTAATCGACAAGCCAAAAAAGGTAGTTATGAAATTATACTAGATCCTACTAAAGGAAACCATATTGTCGAAATGACTGCGGAAATATTAATTGAAATAGAGCAGAATAGACAAGAGACAGAATATGCTTACCTTAATATAGCTCCTAGCATTATGGTAAAAATATATCCTAGACAATTAATTTCAAGTAATGCTATAAACAGTATAAAAGATGAAAAATAATAAATTATTTGTTTTGAGCTTTTTTATACTTGCATTTGCTTTATTTTCTAGTGTTCAAGCTCAAAATACTGGCGCAACTCCTTGCGATGCTATCAATTTATACCCAGCTGCCATTGGTAACTGTAACAATACTTGTGGGCAACAACTTTGCGGGCAATATCAATGCGAAACTGCTGCCTGTGGCAATAATACGATGCCTGGCACAGCAACAATAGATGGATCTTGTACCCCCGATAACGACATTGGACAAGCTTGTACATGGCTAGAGGTTACTGCTACGGCTGCCGATTTGGTAGTAGAAAACCAGACCAATTATAGTGGTCAAGGAGCAGGAAATATTGAAAGAAAAGACTATACATTATTTTCAGGTTCCTGCGGCAGCTTAACAGAAGTAGATTGTCAAGCTAATGTAGCAATAAATAATAGTGTTACATTTTCAGGGTTAACGGTAGGGCAAACATACTTTATTCAGGTTACTCGTTCTCAAGTTTCGATTAATACAGGTTGTCCATCTTGTAATTCCGCTTCGTCTTGTATTCAAAGTTCTGTTCCCCATACAGCCTCCAATAGTAGTTGTGCTACGGCAACAACGCTTCTTAGTAGTTCTACGATCAATAGTACGAATGCCAATGCAACAGCCAATAATAATTCGGTTTGTCAAAGTCCTTCTTTGGGATCAGTAGAAAATAATGTTTGGTATGAATGGTGCTCTGGTCCTTCTTGGCTTGCTGGTGATACTGCTTTTGTACATATATTTAATCAGACTTGCAACAATTCTCAAGGGTTACAAATGTCTGTCTATGATGCCACTACAACTTGTGCAGCAATAACAAGCGGGACTGCCTCTTCTCAAATTTGTGAAAACCCTGGTACAACAACGGATTATAGCTACTATTGGATTGCCAACCCTAATGAATGTTTTTTCTTAACTCTTGATGGTTTTGCTGGAACAGCCTGCAACTTTGACATCCAAGTAAGCGCATATAATACCGTTATCTTATTAAAAAATGAACTCATTCATTTTGCCGCAGAAAACCTTAATAAGTCTGTTGTATTAAACTGGGAAATAAAAACCAATAGCAGCACCAGTACCTTTTCCATAGAGCGAAGTAGCGATGCCATTCATTTTAATAAGCTTGGTACAGTAGAACCAGGACTTCATCAACAAATGTATCATTTTACGGATCAAACACCACTACCAGCCGTATCTTATTATCGTTTGAAAATGATTGCCTATGATGGTACTATTTCTTATTCTAAAATAGTGGCTATCAACCGCAAAGATTTAGCTATTCATGATAAATTTTACATCCATAATGTTTATCCTCAACCTTTTAATGATATGCTAAACATTGATTTTGAAGTAGCCACCTCTAGTGCTGTTAATTTAAAAATAGTTAATACATTTGGGCAGGTTATTATAGAAAAAAGGTACCCTGTTGTTCCTTCTTCCTATCAATCCATCGCACTTGACTTAAAAGACATTGAAGCTGGAATTTATACTCTCATTTTAGAAGATAAAAACTTAAAAATAGCCAGAATGGAGCGTGTTGTCAAACAATAGCTTTCCTCTTCAAATAAAAATAGAAATCGGGCAATCTTCTGTAGAAGATTGCCCGATTTCTATTTATGCTTCGATTTTCTATACTAGAAGATTTAAATCTTTTTAGAAGAAACCACACCAGCTAGGTGTTCCTTAGCCACTTGAATAGGAATAGCAATACAGCGTTTCTCCATATAAGCCATCATCCGATCAATCAATTCTTGCACATCATCATCCAAAGAAGAAACTTCATTTTTAAACACAGAAGTAAGTGCATGTTGACGAATGGCTTTAATTTGAGTAGGAACTTCTCTTAATGCAATTTCTACCTGTCTTCCTTTGTAAATTTTCTTAAACTCTCCAACTCGTTCATTGATAATCGCCTGTACATTGGTAACTTCTTTTTCTCTAAAAGCAAGATTCTCATTTACCAACTCTTTTAAGCCATCTATTTCAATATAGGTAGTGTTATATGTTTCGGCTATGCTGGTATCTATATTATTAGGAATAGATAAGTCAATTAGTATTTTTTCACCAGTATCTCCTTGTAATAACGTTTGGTACAGGTCAGGTGTGATAATAGCATTGGTAGAACCAGTGCACGCAATAAGAATATCAAATCCCCCTTTATAGGTCGGTAAATCACTGAGTGCATAAGGCGCTCCCCCCAACATGGTTGCTAATGTTTGAGCATTTCCTAAAGAACGATTGAATACCACACAGTTTTGAAATCCATATTTTGCTAAGAACTTCCCAACCAATGTATTGGTTTGCCCTGCTCCTACTATAAGAACACGAGCATCTCTAGGTGGATTTTTTGCCAATAGCTGTCGAATCGCCAATGAGACAACAGAAACTGCTTTTTGACCAATTCTAGTAGTAGAATAAACCTTTTTAGCCACTTCTACTGCCAATTGCATGGCCATTCGGATAGAATCTCCAGTTGAGCCCACCTTAAAACAACGTTCATAGGCTTCTCTCAATTGTCTCAAAATTTCTCGTTCTCCAATCACCAAAGAATCTACAGAAGAAGCAACTTCCAATAGATGTGTGATGGCAGAATTACCAGAATAGGTGCTCGCCGCTCCCTTTAAGCTAATTGTTTCTGGCAAGTCAGGATAGACCACAGATTCAAATTGCGTTAGGAATCGATCGTTTAGAGGTTGGGCAGTAGTAAAGAAAAACAAAACTCGATTACAGGTAGCTAAATACAATAGCTCATCCAACCCAAGAGCCTCTTGGATCGTCTGTAATTTTTGTTGAAGGGAATGTTCACTATCTAAATCTGGTAATACAAAATTACCGATGCTCTTGAGTGTAGTACTCTTGTGGGTGATGGTTAATATTTTATAACTACTAAGTGTGTCCATGTACGTTAAAAAATACGCGTGTTTACTTTGTGTGTATTATTCTATTTTCTGTATAAATAAGAACTCAAAAGTACGAGAAAATATGCACTTTTCCTGTCATTTTTATGTCAGTTCGAAAAGAGTCCTCCTTATTTAAAGTTATTCTAATCTAATATTTTATTTTCTGTATCAAAAGATACAAAATTCTTTGCTTTTTTATGCCTTAAAATAAGATTCCATGCGCTTTTTGTTCAAGATCCTATTATTCTGACATTAATATGGCAGAAACCTCTATTTCTACCTTTAAATCAGGATGAATTAATCTACTAACCTCTACCATCGTAGCAACGGGTTTAATGGTTCTAAATTGTTCACCATGCGCTCGTCCTATTGCTTCCCAGTCTTCAATATTGGTCACATACATTCTTGTTCTAACCACATCCGCTAAAGAAGCCCCTAATTGGTTTAAAGCTGTTTCTATCTTTTCAAAAATAAATTTGGTCTGCTTATAAGCATCCCCTTTGCCGATCAATTGTTCTCCATCCATCGCCGTTGTGCCAGCAACCTCTATCCTATTGTCTATTCTTATTGCCCGACTATAACCTACTGAATCTTCCCAAGTTGTACCTGAACCTATTTTTTGTTTCATCATGTTAATAAAAAGTTAAAAATTGAATAATCATTCAAAAATTGAACAGTTATTTAAATTTGGCTTATTTTTAGTTTCTTCTAGAAATAATATACAAATTATATATAACCTACCAATCATGAAACGTACTCTCCCTCTTTATCTTTTTTTCTTCGTGTTTTCCTTTTTGTGTTTTATTCCCTCCACTGCTACTTATGCCAAGGCCGTATTTATCGCAAAAGATAGTTCTTCAAAAACAATAAAAAAACACTCCCATAAATACAAAGGCAAACGCAAACGTATGTCAATGCATCGAAAGGGAATCCACAAACAAAATCAGGCACAAAAATCTAAACCACCTTTTTTGCTCTTATTTCTTTTGATCTGGTACCCTATATTTATTGGTCTGCTAATAATTGCTCTAATTTTCTCCATCCAAAGCTTACTCATTATATCCATTATTTTTCTATTACTCCCTATTTTTATTGCAATTGTTATAGCGCTTATTTTTATTATTGGTCTAGCCACTTGGAGTGGTTCTTTGTGCTAAAATAAAGTGAATTCTTCTTTCCAGAAAGCGACAATATTTTGTACTTTTGAATCAAAATCTATCAAAAAATCACTATGATTTATAAAGTACTAGGTCTCATGTCTGGCAGCTCACTCGATGGGCTAGATATTGCATACTGTTCTATCCACTGGGAAGCAGGGAAAGTTATGGATTGGAAATTAATTTCAGCCGAAACACTACCATTTTCTGAAATGTGGAAAAGTAGATTAAGCAACTTGCCTAGTCAAAATGCTCTTATCTTTGCCAAAACGAATACCTATTTTGGGCATTATATGGCAGAGCTAGTTCAGCAATTTACCCATAAACATCAAGTGACTCAAGTGGATTTTATAGCCTCTCATGGGCATACTATTTTTCATAACCCCAATCAGCGGATTTCAATTCAGATTGGAGATGGTGCAGCCTTAGCAGCCAAAACAGGTTATACCACTATTTGTGATTTTAGAACTCAAGATGTAGCACTAGATGGAGAAGGGGCTCCTTTAGCTCCATTGGCCGATCATTATTTATTTAGTGGCTATGATTTTTATTTAAATCTAGGAGGAATCGCAAACCTATCTGCCAATATCAACAACCGCTGGGTTGCCATGGATTGCTGTCCAGCCAATCAGGTATTAAATACCTTAGCTAGTGAACTAGGTGCCACTTATGATGATGGAGGACAATGGGCCAGCCAAGGAACCGTCTTACAAGAACTGCTGCAACAAGCCGCTAATTTTGATTTTTATACGCAAGCTTACCCCAAATCACTAGGCAATGAATGGATTCGTCAACACATTCTCCCATTATATTTAGGGGCAGAGGGTAGCTGGCAGGATAAACTAGCAACAGCTTGTGAGCATATCGCCATTGAAATTTCCACTTGTATACAGGATATTATACAAAAAGAAAAAGTTAATAAGAATACATTTAAAGTTTTAGTAACTGGAGGTGGAGCCTTTAATCAATATCTGATGCAAACTATCAATGCTTATTGTAATCAAAAAACAACCGTTGAACTTTATTTGCCTGATGATTCCATTATTAACTTTAAAGAAGCCCTATTGATGGCACTTTTGGGAGTTTTGAGAGTCGAAAAGGTTCCCAATAGTCGAAAGGTAATTACAGGAGCGCAAAGAAATACTGTTAATGGTGCTATTTACCAGGGTTAATACTCCATTAATTTTTAACCATAAAAAAGAGCCACGGTTACTCAATCCGTAGCTCTCCAATTTCTCTATCTAGCAATCAATAGAATAAATTTATAAATTAATTTAACGCTTTAATTTAGTCTAAATTTCACAGGCAGGTTGTAACGAACTCGAACTGGCTTACCTCGCTGTTTTCCTGGAGTCCATTTGGTAGGCATTTTATTCATCAGCTTAACAATACGAGCTGCCTCTTTGCCTAATCCTCCTCCTGGTTCTCTAGCAATTTTAATATCTACTACTGAGCCATCTTTATTAATAACAAAGCTAATAACAACAATTCCCTCAATCCCATTTTCTCTTGCCATAGTTGGATACTTGATATTATTGTAAATAAAGTTCAATAATTTCTGATCCGCACATGTCTTTTTAGCAGCATTATCCCCTGCTTGGTCCTCACAACCAGGGAAACGAGGCATTTGTTCTGCCACTAATACAATGTCGTCCGTTTTTGATTCTGGTTCTTCTGGCTCTGGTTCTATGGCAATTACAGGCGGCAAGGTCACGGCATTAGGATCTGTAGGTCCAGTATAAGTGCTTGGAGTTGGGCTAACCTCAACGGTCGGTTCAAGTGGCTCTACCTTTGGAGGCTCTGGTTTGTCCACTACCTTCACAACTGGGCTAGGTTTTGGAGGAGGAGGAGGTAAAGCAGGAGGCATTTTTGGTTTTTCATGAGCGGTATTGGGCATCTCCATTTCAATGGGTTCTGGCTCTACAAACAAATCTGCTAAAACCTGTTCACTGGTAAATTGTGTCCATGCAAAAAGAATAAAAACAGCCGCCATTGCAGCCGCAAAGCCTGCCAATTTAATATTTCTACCATGTTTGTGTAAATCTACTGCTTCATATTTTCGAACCAAAGAAGAAGTCGAATGAACGGGATTGGTTCTCATTCGATCTGTTTGTTGATTAAAATAAGTTTTTGTAGCAAAAATACCTAAATAAATAGCAACCCCAACAGCCGCTAACCCAAGTACAACCTGTCCCCCACTCAATATTAGGGTAGACATAGCAAATAATGTATTCATAATGTTCAAGAATTGTAGTTACTACCAAACATAGGGTTTGATATTAAAAAAGTTTCATTCTAGGCATAGCAGAGCCCTTAAGTTATTGGGTAATTGCCCAATACTTTTGTGGTTGTCATGCCTTATTTTTTTGTGGTGAATATTTAGTTGGTGTGTAAAGCAGGGCAGACCTTTTGCCTGCCACTAAAACTTTATCGTCAGAAAAAATTCAAACCGTCTATCCTATTTCTTAATAAAAATCATCGACCTGCTTGATTCCTCTTCATTGTTGTCAATTCATATACCTTTGTTCATCTATCCTAGGTATTTGATTATATAGATGTCGGTTCTTTTTATTTTGGTGTATCCACTCAAAAAAAAATAGTCATCCATAAAAATGAATGACTACTAAAATATTGTTACATCTAAATACTTACTACGCTAGTAGTATTTTGTATTAATACTCCGTTAATTTTATTCTTCTTCCTTTGACAAATCATTGGTCTGTTCCTCTGTATCTTTTACCGCCTCACCTTTTTCAGCAACCGACTCTGACTCCTTTTCAACAGGAATTTCTGCTTCCGCTTGAGGAGCATCTTCTACAGGAGCCTTAGTAGCTTCTTCTTTAGCTTTAGCCTCAGCTTCCTTTTTTGCAGCAGCTTCTTCCCTTTCTTTTCTTGCCAAGTTACGAGCATGTTTAGTTTCCAACTCCTTCATAGTTTTATGCATATCGTCCAATTTTTTTCTTTTAGAATCAATACGCTCTTGAATTAACTTAGCACGAACTTCACGGAGTTGCGTTTCTAATTGGTTGACATCACTAGAATTAATTTTGTTATTCTGTATGACTAATTCTTTTTCATCTCTCCCTATTGATTTTTCCATCTTATCAATGGCACCTTTTAATCCTTCTATACGGCGTGTAAGGCGACCTTCGGGAGAACTATTAGGAGAGCGTTTTGCCTTAACTGTTTTAAAAGCCCGATCTATGCGCTCCCACAATTTAGAACGTAAAACCCTAGTTAATTTAGAATTTTTGAAGGTCTGTTGCAGTGATTTTAATTGATCAAATATTCTATGTAAATCAGCCCCTTCTTGTTCAATTTGCTCTTCGATTGGTTGTAACTTAGCTAATAATTGTTCATAATTTTGAGTGGCCTCAGATTCAAATTTTGCATCCTCTTGTGAACGCATCTTTTTGAGTTGAGCAAAAAGCTCATTGGTTCTATTCCGTAAGGTGTTGGTATGCTCTCTAAATAAATTCTGCTCACTAACCTGTGCCTGTACTTTTGCCCAAAAACTTTTCATGGTCTCCCACATATCCTTAGAATAGGATTTTAGTTGATCTACCTGCTCTTGGAGCTCATCCAATTCGACCTGATAATTTTTATATAGTTTAGTAGATAAGACGATAAAAATCCATTCTGTTTGAGTCCGAGCTAATAATTCGCTTTTCTCGGTATTTATGCTTTCAGGTAACAAACTATTACTTGCTGAAAGTGGATTTTCCGTTGCTGCTACCCCCTCAGGAAAAGCGACCGCTTCTCCCTTTCTCCACTGTTCCATTAAAGCTTTTGAAAAGTCCTCAGATGCCGATTCACCTTCAAATATCCAAGATTTAACCTTATTTGTTTCGGGATTTAACTCTAAGGCTAATAACACTTTTTCTGTATTCTCTTCAGTCCCCTTGGTTCCCCACAATACAAGTTTTGTTTTCATAACACTTCTTTCGGTAATTTATAATCAAGACTAAGACAGCCTATGTGTACAAGTATATTTAATAATAAATTGTTTTTACCCATTTGTATAGACAATTATATATCAATGTCATTTTTATAAAAAAAATTACCTCCATTTTTTTTTAGAGACGTTTTTATCTAAAAAAAACAATAATATTTGAAAAAATCGACTATATAACAAACAAACTACTGTAACAACAAAAAATACTAATAAATAGTTCGTCCACTAATTTAAGGTTTCTTTTGCAAAAAGAAAGACCTCTTGTCTTAAAAATAAGCACAAGAGGTATTTTTTTTGCAATAAAAATTTTGTTTCTTTTAAAACAAATTGCTATTTATTTCTTTTAGTAACTAACACCCAATGCTTTAAGCGTTTCAAAGTCTAATTGTCCAATAGGTAGCCCATTTTCCTTTTGGAATTTAACTAAAGCACTCTTTGTTTGTCTTCCCATAATATTATCAACAGGACCTGGATCATAACCTCTAGATTTTAGAGCAGCTTGGATCTCTCTAACCTTAACAGCGTTAATTTTGTTTTGACACAATACCTCACGCCATTCTGAAAAACCACCCGCTTTTACTAAACGACGATTAGAAACCGTTCTATATTGCGCAGGAATTTCAGTCAC
The DNA here is from genome assembly GCF_026000115.1 of Aureispira anguillae. Taxonomy (GTDB): domain Bacteria; phylum Bacteroidota; class Bacteroidia; order Chitinophagales; family Saprospiraceae; genus Aureispira; species Aureispira anguillae. Next base: position 6,678,425 of record NZ_AP026867.1, on the reverse strand, counting down.
TCTAGTTTCAGCAGGTGTCACTAAAACTGTCTTTTTTACATTTTTATACTCAGCAGGAATTTCTATGGTTCTAGTTTCAGCAGGACGAACAACAACCGTCTTGGTAATTGTTTTATACTCTGCTGGAATTTCTACTCTTCTAGTTGTAGGAGGTGTTTTCATTACACGATCCGTTGTTGTTTTATACTCAGCAGGAATCACCACCTCTTTTGTTGTAGGAGGCGTTTTCATTACCGTCTTGGTTAATGCTTGATATTGAGCAGGCACCTCAACCAAACACCAAACCAAACAATCTTCAGGATCTTGTGATAGACAATTTTTATCTCCTTTACGTTTTACCCATTTAGTAGAAGCAGGTGAGATTTCGATTTGCTCGGTTACAGTTTCATAAACAGCAGGCACCTCTACTAATTTTATTTCTTCGGGACGCACCATAATTCGGCTATCCACATTTTCATAGACAGCAGCAACGGGCTCTAGTCTAAAAGAAACAGGTTTTACTTCTATGCGTTCTGTTACGGTTTCATAAACAGCAGGTACAATTTCTAATCGAGTAGCAGCCCCTTTTACTTCTACTCGTTCCTCTGCTTCTTGAAATTGAGCAGGAATAATTTCCAAACGCTGAGTTGCTTGCTTGGTGAGCACCTCCTCCGTTAGGTTTTCATATTCATCAGGAATCATACATTTAGCATAACATTTACCAGGCTCTGCATTAGGTGGATAGTCCTGCGCCAAACTCGTGTTATAAAAAGATACTGCTAATAAACCAATACAAAAAAAGTTATTCATTTTTTTCATGTGATATATTTTTTAAATTAATTGGATGGTTCTTCTTCTCTTTTTAAATATTAAAATTCAAAAATTTTTAGAGTCCAATACAAAATAAATACTGTTACCAATAATATGTGTTATGATAAATATATTATAATTCTTTCTCATTTGATACAAACGTATCTTTTTTATTTTTAGGAGAAAGTATCATTCTTGCCAAAAAAGTATTTTTTTTTGCCTTAAAATATTCTTTTTTTTAATATTGAAAATTTTAAATAATATATATTCTTCATAAATTGTTTTTTGGGTTCTACTTGGGGTAACAGGCGTAATATTTCACCACTTCTTTTTGTTGTATGCTATGTTCTTGCCATTCGGAGATTGGTTTTGTTGTTTTATCTTTTAATAAAATAAGTATTTCTTCCTTTCCTAATTTATAAGCACGATTGGCTTCCTGCCCTTCAAAGACTAAATAAGACAATTCATCTTCCGTCAAAAAGGGGTATCTTTCTTTAATTTTGTTGCTCATTTTTTCAAAAGAGGCAGCATCAATAGGTTTATCTCTAAGATCTATTTTGAGCAACTTTCGTTCGAGTAAGTTTTTGGACAAAAACGATAAAATAAAATCAGAATGTCCTTCAAAAGCCTTAATTGCCGACATAATGTCGATATCATCCAACTTATAAAAATGTTTTATGATTTCCTCGCTATTCTCCTTCAGTTCCTTTGGGGTTAATCGTTGTTTCAAAAAATAATGCAACGTTTCTGATATAGGAAGTTTGCTTCCTTGCTCCAACAAATATCGAGCTCTTTGGGCTATCTTTACCAACATTTCTCCTGAACAAATGACATTTTTATGGAGATAAACTTGCCAATACATTAGTCGCCGAGCAATTAAAAAGTTTTCAACGGAATAAATGCCTTTAAATTCTATCACTAATTTATCATTATGCACATTTAGCATTTTCAGCAAGCGGTCGTACCCAATGTTCCCCTCCTGTACTCCTGTAAAAAAACTATCTCTAGTCAAATAATCCATTCTATCCATATCCAACTGACCTGATACAAGCTGGTATAAAAATTTCTTTGGATATCTATTTTTAAAAATTTTTAGTGCTAAATCAAGTTTTCCATCAAATTCTTGATTCAATTGCTCCATTAATAAAACCGAAATAGATTCATGATTAATGTCTATCAAGCAATGTTCTAATGAATGTGAAAAAGGACCATGTCCTAAATCATGCAATAAAATCGCAATAGTAACCGCTTCCGCCTCCTCATCTGTTATCTTGACTCCTTTATTTCTAAGTGCTTGGATCGCCTGCCTAGTCAAATGCATCGCTCCTATAGAATGATGAAACCGATTGTGCATTGCACCAGGATACACATAATGAGTCAATCCTAATTGGGTAATACGTCTTAATCTTTGAAAATAGGGATGTTCTATTAATTTTGAAATAATTCCTTTGGGAATTTCTATTAATCCATAAATTGGATCATTCATAATTTTGTACCCGATATTAATCATAATTTTCGATCCCTCCTCATTTATCAAATAAAAAAATAATTATTTATTTATTACCTATTTTTATCAACATACAAACCAAGCAGATAACTGACAGACTTACAGTACACTTACAAAACAACAATAAATCCATTTTATTTTTTGGATTGAACCTTAATCAAAGTCAACAAATAATTAGTTGAATACATATTAATAATTATTTAACTTCATAAGCTATTTCAATCGTACACCTAAAAAAAAAATATCTTACTCCTCCTTTACCCCAAAAGAATATTATTATATTTTTGCTCCTAAAACACAGTAGAATATTACAAATAAAAAACAAAAAACCAAACAATCAAGCTACCGTATCACTTTTAATCAAAATAAAAAAAACATTCATTTTTTCTACTGTTTCATCATTAAAATATTTTTTTGCTTTTTTCTTTCCTAAGTTAAAAGCACTTTTCTGTTCTCTATCGCCAAATTAGAAACAGGAGAGAGACCTTATCTAATATATTAAATTATGAAAACTTTTACGGTCTTACCTCTTATTTTTTTATTTTTTGCAAGTCATAGTCTTTGGGGACAAGATACTTGGCAAAAAATGATTCACGACCCAAATGCTAATTTTTATGATATACAACAAGCTTACGAAAATGAGCTCGGAAATGTTCCCTATCAAAGAGGTTTAGGGATAAAACAATACAAACGCTGGGAATATTATTGGGAAAAACGAGTAGATGAAAAAGGAAGATTTCCTGCTTCAGGACATGTACTTAATGAAATGGAAAACTACTATGCTACTCATTCTAATAGTAGAAACTATATTGTTGGTTCTGGCAACTGGACTTTATTAGGTCCTACACCTGTGCCCAACAATGGAACAGGTCAACTTAATGGTAATGGACGTTTAAACTGTATTACATTTCACCCAACGGATGCCAACACGGTCTATGTAGGTGCCCCTGCTGGTGGTGTTTGGAGAACAACCGATAACGGAGCAACTTGGACCCAATTCATTACAGGCTTAACTCGTCTAGGTGTATCAAGTATTGTAATACACCCAACCACACCCAACACTATGTATATTGGGACAGGAGATCGAGATGGTGGCGACGTTCCAGGCTACGGTGTCTGGCGTAGTACAGATGGCGGTCTTACTTGGAACAGCCATAATACAGGTATGGGAAACCGAACAATCAATGAACTACTCATGGATCCTACGAATCCCAACATTATGGTAGCAGCAAGTTCTAATGGATTTGTCTACAGAACAATAGATGGGGGTGCCAATTGGACGCCATCTACGTTTTTAGGTTTTAACCCCAAAGATATTGCTTATCATCCTACCAACTCTAGTATTGTTTATGCTTCTGGTGATGAATTTCATCGATCAACAGATGGAGGCGCAACTTGGACGCAAATTGTTAGTGGCGTACCAGCCGCTGTTCAGCGAATTGCACTTGCAGTATCTCCTAATCAACCCGACTGGGTTTATTTATTAGCTGGAGATGGCAATGGGTTAGTTGGTATTTATCGTTCTACCAATAGTGGTGTATCCTTTTCTACTAGAACTACCGTGCCAAATATTTTAGGGTATGAAACCAATGGCTCTGGAAATGCTAGCCAAGCTTGGTATGACCTCGTAATTGTTGCCGATCCAACCGATGCTAATACTATTTTTACAGGTGGTGTCAATTTATGGAAATCTACAGATGGTGGGGCGACCATGAATTGCGTTTCTTATTGGGTTGGTCCCTCTGGAGGAATTGACGGCGTTCATGCCGATCAACATGCGCTAGAATTTTCCCCTCATAACAATAATTTATACAATGGTAATGACGGAGGGCTTTATTTTACGGTTGATGGTGGTACTAATTGGACAGATTTAAGTGACGGTCTGGTTATTGCTCAACTTTACAAACTTGGTATTTCTCAACAAACACTGGATCGAGCCATCAATGGTTATCAGGACAATGGGACAGCAGTCAGTACGGGCACGGTTTTCTCTACTGAAATTGGCGGAGATGGAATGGAATGTATCATTGACCCTACCGATGACACCTATATGTATGGTGCACTTTATTATGGTGATATTCGTCGTTCTACCAATGGAGGTACAACCTTTGGTTCAATCACTGGTAGTATTGGCGAGCAAGGGGGATGGGTTACTCCTTACAAACTTGATCCTAATAATGCGAATCGTATGTTTGCTGGTTATGACAATATCTGGCGAAATGATGCCGTTAGAGCAGGAACTGCTTGGACGCAAATTTCTAATTTTGGAGGCACTCAAAATATAGTGGATATAGCAATTGCTCCTTCCAATAGCGATGTTGTTTATGCCTCTAGAAGTAACAATACATTCTATCGATCAAACAATGCAACAGCAGGGGCTCCTGCTTGGACTGATCTAACAGCTAATTTGCCTGTAGCAAATGAGCCTGCAGATATAGAAATTGACCCAACAGATCCTACCCATTTATTTGTAGCAATAGGAAGTAACATTTACGAATCTACGAATAGTGGTGCAAACTGGGTAGATGTTTCTGGTTCTTTGCCCAATATTTCATTAAATACAATTATTATTGACAGCGATAGCCCTGTGGATGCCATGTATGTTGGAATGGATGTTGGAGTATATTATAAGGATAATTCACTAGCAGACTGGGTTGCTTATTCTACAGGGATCCCCAACGTGGAAGTTACAGAATTAGAGATTCACTATAATGCTGCGGAATGCAAAAGCATGATTTATGCTGCAACCTACGGTCAAGGATTGTGGAAAAGCGATCTCAAAGATCCAGGAGTTGTTGCCGCTGTTGCCTGTTTTGAAGCATCTTTAACTAATGTCTGCATGGGCGAACCTGTAACGTTTACGGATCAGTCTTCCTATACTCCAACATCTTGGGTTTGGTCCATTACCCCTGCAACTTTTACATTTGTAGGAGGAACAAATGCAAATTCTCAAAATCCACAAATAAGCTTTACTGCTGCTGGAACGTATAACATTCAATTGACAGCAGGAAATGCAACAGGAAATGATATAGAAACCAAAAATAGTTATATTACAGTAAGTGCAGCAACGGTTGCTTCTGCTTTCAACGAAGATTTTGAAGGAGAACCACTATGTGGAACAGCCAATGATTGTGGCGCAACAACCTGCCCTTTAACAGGAGTACTTTGGACTAACTTGACCAATGGTACGGATGACAACATTGATTGGCGAGTAGATGAAAACGGTACAGCTTCGGCAGGAACGGGACCTAGTGTGGATTTTAACCCAGGCACCACTGCTGGCAACTATGCTTACCTTGAAGCTTCTTCAGGATGTGATGGACAAACGGCTATTTTACAATCATCTTGTATGATGTTAGATCAAAATTACAATTTTGTTTTTGGGCATCATTTATTGGGCACTAACATAGGAAGTCTTCATTTAGACATTAATGTAAATGGTGTATGGACGCTTGACATTATACCTGCTATCGTTGGCAACCAAGGAAACAGTTGGCAAACTAGTACTGCTAATTTAACTGCTTACACAGGACAAACTATAAAACTACGCATTAGAGGAATTACAGGAAATGGGTTTGAATCAGACATCGCCATTGACGATATTCGTCTAGTTCCTATTGTTCTCTTATCAACGCAATTAGAAAGCTTCTCTGCTGAATGTTTAGGCACAGGGAGTAATCTACTAAACTGGAAAATGTCTGACGACCAATTCACTGGTAATTTTTCTGTAGAAAAGTACATCCAAGAACAATGGGTTTCAATTGCCACGCTAAACAGCAAGGCACAAGGAGTAAGCTATGAATTTGCAGATCCCAATCCGTTCTTGGGAGAGAACCTATATCGTTTAGCGATCCTCAATCAGAACGGAACAAAAATATATAGCAATGCAACCGTTACCAATTGTGAAATTGACGTTTATAGTTTTGTTGTTTTCCCAAATCCATTTAAGGATGAAATTTCCTTGCAATTCCACTCCGAAATAGCGGCTTCCTTACCGTTTCGTATTACCAATTTATTAGGTCAAAACCTTATACAAGGAAACGTAAAGGCTGTTAGAGGGTTAAATACATTTACCCTACCAATGAGCGATTTACCACAAGGAGTTTATTTATTACACACGGAAGGAAAAATGATAAAATTAGTTAAGAACTAAACTAATGTTAGCCTATTAAAATCAAAGAGGTGGCAATTATTTGATAATTGCCACCTCTCTATTTTAATACGATGAAGTTGTTTACAACAATATTGTTTTTAGGAGATCTAAAATTATTCCACCACCACTGCGTCCTTTTCTATCCTTAAATTCTCAATGATGTCCTGTTGTCTACTTGCTGTGTTTTTACCCATGTAATAAGACAATAATTTTTCAATATCTGCGGAAGGACTCATTTGTACAGGTTCTAAATGAATATCCTCGCCAATAAATTGACCAAATTCACTTGGAGAGATCTCACCCAATCCCTTAAATCGGGTTACCTCAGCTGTTTTCCCCAATTGACTCATTGCACGTTGTTTCTCTTCTTCACTATAACAGTAAAAGGTTTTCTTTTTGTTCCTCACACGAAACAAGGGTGTCTCCAAAATATACAAGTGCCCATTTGTCACCAACTCTGGAAAAAATTGCAAGAAAAAAGTTAACAATAACAAACGAATATGCATACCATCAACATCTGCATCTGTTGCAATAATGACCTTACTATACCTTAAGTCATCCAAGCCATTTTCTATATTTAGGGCATGTTGCAAAAGATTAAACTCTTCATTTTCGTACACTACCTTTTTGCTCAGATTATAACAATTTAAAGGTTTTCCACGCAAACTAAAAACGGCTTGCGTCTGTACATTTCTAGCTTTAGTGATAGAACCACTAGCAGAATCCCCCTCTGTTATAAATAACATTGTTTCATTTGCCCCTTCCTTATTGGTATTATAATGCAAACGACAATCTCTCAATTTTTTATTGTGCAAATTTGCTTTCTTAGCTCTAGTATTTGCCAACTTTTTTATTCCTGCTATTTCTTTCCGCTCTCGTTCCGATTGAATGATTCGTTTTTGTATAGCTGTTGCTACTTCAGGATTTTTGTGCAAAAAGTTATCTAGCTTTTCTTTTATAAAATCTCCGACAAAAACATTTAGACTAGGTCCTTCAGGTCCTACATTGATAGACCCCAGTTTAGTTTTTGTTTGCGATTCAAAAACAGGTTCTTGAACCCTTACGCTAATCGCAGCAACAATTGCCGTACGAATATCCGAAGCGTCATAATTTTTGCCATAAAAATCACGAATTGTCTTTACCAAAGCTGCTCTCAATGCATTTAGGTGCGTTCCTCCCTGCGTTGTATTTTGGCCATTAACAAAAGAACTGTATTGCTCTCCATAATGATTGCCATGTGTCATCGCCAATTCGATGTCCTCTCCCTTTAAGTGGATAATAGGATAACGAATTTTTTCAATATCAACACGTTTGGTCAACAGGTCGAGCAATCCATTTTTAGATACAAATGACTTTCTATTAAATGTCAATCTTAAACCTGCATTCAAATAGGCATAGTCCCAGATTCTATCTTCAATATACTGTTGATTAAATTTATAATTTTTAAAGATAGAATTATCAGGTCTAAATTCAATGTATGTACCATTGGGTTCTTCTGTTGCTTGGAGCTTGTTATCTTCTTGCAAATTTCCCTGCTCAAAAATAGCCGTTTTCATCTTACCTTCTCGATAAGAACAAACCTTAAAATAAGTAGACAACGCATTAACTGCCTTTGTTCCTACTCCATTCAAACCTACTGCTTTTTGAAAAGCATTAGAATCATATTTTCCACCTGTATTGATTTTAGAAACACAATCCACTACTTTCCCCAAAGGTATTCCCCTACCATAATCACGTAAGGTCATCATCCCATCCTCTGTAAGTTTGATCTCTATCTTTTTTCCAGCCCCCATCATATATTCATCAATAGAGTTATCAATAACCTCTTTGAATAAAATATAGATACCATCATCTGGAGCAGTACCATTCCCCAATTTCCCAATATACATACCAGGACGTAAACGAATGTGTTCTTTCCAATCAAGTGACCGAATATTATCTTCTGTATATTTTGTTGTTGCCATTTGTAACATTTAGTGATTTCAAATAGGTTTTGGGGAGTAGAAATATAAAAAATTGTATCCAAAATGCAAAAATTAGAGGATCACAAGGTTATATTTCTAACTGCTTGGGGCTTATACTTGAAGAACGCTCCTTCTAAATGAAAAAGCCCACAAAACAAATATAAGATATCTTAGAAGAAAAAACAAATTGTTTCAAAAATATAATAATATAGGTTTCTTACTAATTTTATTATAAGTTATAGGTCGTAAGTCGTATGTTTAGTCTCTGTTAATACAGGACATACGACTTACGACCTATAAACTTTCTTCTAAACTACGTAATAGAGTTGTCAAAGAACCAATAAACCTTTACACTCCTGCAAACTCTATTGAAGCGATCGCTTTAAGTATCACTTCTAAATATTTGTGCTGATTGTTGTAAATTTCATTCGGCAGGATAATATAAGTCTCATTGTTTTGATTCGTCTTAATAAACTGATATAGTTTATTGCCTTCTTTCTGGTAAGAACAACCCATAAAACCATTTGGATAAGTATATTGCTCTAAAATAACACCTCCTTCTTTTTCTATTTGCTCAATTAATTGAGGCAAAGAAATGGGCATTTTGAGTCTTACTTTATCAAAAGTAGCTTGAACACTAGAATGGCTGCTATTTCCATCATTATATGAGATCTGATATCCTGAATTATCACCACTATGGGAAGGAGCATCGTATTCAAGGATTGAATTAGCGGGCAGTATTAACTTCAGTCCAAATTCTTCTAAATCAAATTCTACTTCTTTGTGTATTCTGGTACATGAGAATGAAATTGCAACAATTAATAAAGATACAAAAAATAATGTGGTAGATTTTTGGTTCATAATAAGGGATATTAAATAATATGATAAATTTAAGTACTTAAAAGGTTCTAATTATTGAGCAAATCTATTTTCTTAATTATATACTATCAAATCAAAAAACAGCACTTTCTCCAATATTCAAACCCCAATTTTCCACTTAACCATCTACTAAACAAGGCATTAAACACTACTAATTGTGGCATTCAAACTATTTAGTTTTAAGGAAAATTATAGGACTGCAAAATTAAACCAAATAACTTACAAAATCAAACAAAATAAACATTTAAGTTACATTTGTTATTTATTTAACATTCCAATCACAAACCTCTAATCCGATCCACCTAATAAAAAAGCGTTTCAATCTAAAGATTGAAACGCTTTTTAGAATTCTAAGAATTCGGTATATTTTAATATCTTCTCTTCGTTTGACGTTTAGTCGTTCTAATTTGATTTCCACCAGGAGCACCATTTCCTTTTGGAGATCCTGTACGAGTCATCGCACAACGGAAACCTAAGTAAGCAGATGATTTATCTTCTTCTAAGAAACGTCTAGTACCTGGAGACATCCAATAAGCTCTATCATTCCAAGCACCACCTTTATAAACACGAGATTTGTCAGAAACCAAACTGTGCTTTCCATATTCGTAAGTAGCTTCAGATTGAGCATCACCATCTAAATGGTTAATAACGTTAGAGAACTGGAAGTTTCTTCTAGTAGCGATTTCATCCGCATCTAACTCTTTATATTTTAAACGACCTGGCGCAATAGAATCATTGTCCAATTGAGGCTTACCATCTGCATCTAGCTCTACTTCCATAAAGACATTACCACGATAAGGATTCAAATCCTGCGTTTCAACATCTCTTAATGTAGTACTTGTCATAGGACGATAAACATCTTGTACCCATTCGTTAACATTACCAGCCATATTATACAAACCATAATCGTTAGGCACATAAGAACGAACAGGAGCAGTAATAGATGCATTATCATTTAATGCACCAGCCATCCCCATATAGTCACCACGTCCACGCTTAAAGTTAGCAACAATCATACCTTGGTATTTTCCATGTTGAGGATAACGTACAGTAGTACCATCCCAAGGATAAATTCTACGATCAGAAATACGTTCATCTCTAGCATAAGCTTGATTCCCCACTAAAGCCAAAGCTGCATATTCCCACTCTGCTTCCGAAGGCAAACGGTAGTCAGGTAAGATAATACCATCTTCAAACTTTACAGGACGCTCTTCGCCAGTAGAAGCAGCCACCATTGGTTTTTCTCCTGGTTCAGCTTCATACAAACCTGCTAGGTAAGAATCTGTAACAAAATTGTTAGCACCTTGCTGTCCTTCCATATCAGCACTAATCTTGCCCGTTTCAATAAGAATCATTTCATTAACACGGTCCGTTCTCCATTTGCAATATTCTTGAGCTTGCAACCAAGAAACACCAACCAATGGATAATCCATGTAGGCAGGGTGACGCAAATAAGTTTCAACGTAAGGCTCGTTATAAGAAAGTTCTTCTAACCAAACCAATGTATCAGGCAATGCTTTTCTATGCAATTGAGGCATAGAAGAATGTACCCGATTCAACCAAAACAAATATTCTAAATAATCTATATTAGAAACTTCCGTTTCATCCATATAAAAAGAAGATACCGTTACACGACGAGGAATCCCACGGTAATCTTTCATAACGTCCTCTTCTGTTTGCCCCATATTGAAGGTACCCCCTTCAATAAAAACAAGGTTCGGACCAGTTGCTTGACCTTGATAGTCCATGGGCTTTTCAAAACCTCCCCATTCTTGGGAATTGTACGCCCACCCTGTAGTACTAGAGCGTTCTTCCTTCTTACAAGAAGACATTGCTACCAACATACCAAGCAGTCCTAATAAAAATATTTTCTTCATTACGAGCTAAGATTTTTTATGATCTAAATAAAAGGCTAACAAATTTAGTAAATTTTTTAAATTACCTAAATATTTCTAGGCAATCATTGTATCTATTTCGATGTTTTCGTTTTTTATTTTCAAAGTTCAGCGTCAAAGAGATCTCATGTGCTCCTCCTGATTCTGCTCCTAATTTAGACACAGTCCAATCGTAACTGTACCCAAGTTTGAAAACACCTTTTTGAATACCTACCATAAATATAACGGCATCAGCATTTGTAAAAGTATGCCGAAACCAAATTCCTCCTAAAAATATTCCATATCTAAGGTAGGCACCAAGATTTAACTGATGAAACGTTTGTTGTTTAACAAACATAGCATTTGGAGATAAAAACGCTTTATTTCCTAATTTATTGCGTTTAGACAAACGAATTTCGCTTCCAATATGAATTGTATACCTCAAAGGCAATTCGTCAGAACCATCTTCGTATTCTTTTAAGAATCGTTCTTTAGGTGCTGTTAAATGCTTTAGAGAAATTCCACCATAAAAATAGGGGGTGTTCAATAACAATCCAGTTCCTAAATCAAAATAATTAATACTTTGACTCCCCTGTATCTCATTGGTCGGGTTTGCATTTCCATTGATGTCAACCGCTCCTGTGGCTAAATTCAATTGATCCAAAAACACCAACTTATTCCACGCTAAGCGAGAATTGACAAAATTGGCTTCTATTCCAGCACGAATATAGAACTTTTTTGAAAAGCGAATGTCATAAGCATAAAATAACCCAACTCTATAAGTTGAATAAATACCTCCTCCCGCAACATCCGCTTCCACTAAAGCCCCTAAACCACTGTTAGCTTTAGGAAGATAATGACTAATACCTACCGCATAAGTAGAATAAGCATTGGGTATGTTAGGCCATTGATTTCTATAGTTTAAGGTTATAACAGGAGCTTCTACCAAACCAGTCAAAGCGGGATTAAGTTGCATTGGTGCTGCAAAAAACTGACTATAAACGGGATCTTGTGCGACTAATCTTGCAGAAAATAGTGTCATCCCCAAAAGTATAAGAAGTTTATATTTCATAATGTAGATGGGTTAAAATCATATGCATCAAAAAATAAATAAGTAGTTGGGGCACTTATCTTAATAATCTATTAACGGTAATAAATGTACACTTATTTTTGATTCTATCGAATTCCTTTTTATTAAAACAAACTATTTACAGACAATAGCTGCTAAAAAGTTGCCTTAATTTAATAATTGGCAATAATAATTAAGGAAGTTACTTACCTCCTTTATTATAAACCTACAAGCTGACGCTGCTCACAATCCTTCAACTACCTCGTTTTTGCAATTACTACTAAAAATTTAACCAACCAACAAAGCCCTGCCTTTTACAAAATAGCCGTTCTTACAAAAATTGTTTTTTTATGGCATCAACATATCTCAACTTGTATACGTTTTATCAATTAGTAGTCCATTAATTACTTTTGTGTGATCAACACATTAGCCCTACTAATCGGCTATGTTTTTAGAATTTCAAAATACATCCTTTAACATTGTTTTATGCTGTAGTTCTACTTTTTATACTCGATAGATTAATGACATTTTGTCTTACGAGATAATTATACTGCTATTCCTTGGTCTATGTTACGAATATAACCTAGGTAGCTTATAATTCTGGTTTTCTATAGAGGAAAATAGTTACAATCACATTCCTTAAACACTGTTTTAGCAAGCAAATTGTGATAGATGGTCTACACTAGTATAGGCATATACCTACTCTACAATGCGTTCATAGTTGTTTGCTATATAGTAATTCTAAAAACACAAAACATAATGCTTCAAACAACATTAAAGGCATTGCTCCTATCCTTATTAATTAGTACGAATGTTTATGCTCAACTTATTACTGAGCCCATTCTTATTCAATGGGAGGAACAACCTCGACAATACAAAATCGCTCAAGATCATATCCTACATTATATGTATTTTGAAGAGGCTAGTTACGATGAGGCTAATCCACAATTTCCTATTTATTCTAAACAAATCGAACTAACGAATTATGGCGAGCTGAAGGCTAGGTTGGTCAATGAGCAATATACACCGCTTGTGAATACAACCCATTTAGATTTGAGCCAGATTGGGGATATAAAGGTAGAAACTGCTGTTTCTTTTGAGCGTAGAAAGCCTGTTGGAATGATCCATTTTAATCCCATTCGAAAAAATCCAACCACGGGGCAATATGAAAAACTAGTGAAGGCAGATTTACAACTTAATCTCTTAAGCAAGCCTTCTCCTTATAATAGTTCTAGAAATGCTAGAAATTTTGCTACTACTTCTAAATTCGCTGATGGACAAATTTACAAAATTGCCGTCACCAATACTGGCGTACAAAAATTGAACTATGATTTCTTAAAAAGCATTGGTATTGATGTTGACAATATTGATCCTAGAAAAATTCAACTCTTAGGTAATGGTGGCAAAGCCTTGCCTGAACGAATGGATGTTACCATTGCCGATGATTTGGTCGAAAATCACATCTTTGTAGCAGGAGAAGCCGATGGCAATTTTGGACAAAATGACTATATCTTATTCTATGGTGTCAGCACTCAAAATTGGGAATATAATACTACTGCAACCTGTGCTAAATTTAAACACAGCATCAATCCTTATACCAACGAAAGCTATTATTTTATAAAAATCGCTTCAACGAACGGGCTTCGCATGAGCAATCGAGCATCTACGGGTGCTTCTAGCTATACAACCGATGCTTATGATGCATTAGCCCACCACGAAGTCGATCAAACCAATTTGATGGAGGAGGAATCTGCACTCCCTCCTTCAGGTCGAGAATGGTATGGTGAATCCTTTAGAATTACTCGGACTAGGGACTTTAAGTTTGATTTCAAAAATAGAATTGAAAGTGAACCAGTTGCTATCCAATCCGATTTAGCCGTTCGTGTATTTACTCCTGGAACTGCTACTCTAGCAGCCAATGGGCGCTCTATGGGGCCTCCGATCAATGCTGTTACGACCAGTGTTGACCCCTATGTTGCTTATGCCAAACGTTTAACCTTTCCTTGTACCCCCACTGTCTTAGCGGGTCAAGATGTTGAGGTGCAAATTAACCTTAATCATGTTAGTTCTGCTGCGGATATGTGGCTGAATTACCTATCGGTTCAAGCTCGTTGCCAATTAAATTTCGCTGGCGGTCAACTCCCTTTTAGAGATAGTCGTTCGCTTGGTCAAAACAGTGCGACTTATCAAATTGCCAACGCCAATAACATTACCTTATGGGATGTCAGTGATCCTAGTCATGTTGTGATCCAAGAATATACGGGCTCTAATACCATTAGTTTTGGTGCTGATGCTTCTATCCTTCGTGAATTTGTTGCTTTTGACAACAATCAATTTTATCGCCCATTGGATAGAGGACCTGTTAACAATCAAAACTTACATGCCATTACTTCTCCTCCAGATGCTGTTTTTGTTGTTCACGCTAGCTTAAAAGCACAAGCAGAGCGTTTAGCTGCTCATCGACGTACACAAGATAATATGACTGTAGATGTCATTGATGTCGCTGATATTTATAATGAATTTGCTGCTGGAAAACCTGATGTTACCGCTATTCGTGATTTTTGTAGAATGCTTTATGAAAGAGAAACTCCAACGCACAAATTTACACATCTATTGCTCTTTGGTATTGGTTCTTTTGATTACAAATCGATTGGTGAAAATCGCACTACGGAGAACAGTCCCAACTTGGTTCCTGTCTATGAAACCCAAGAGTCCATGCATCCCATCAATACCTATACTTCTGACGATTATTTTGCGTTGTTGGATCCCCAAGAAAGAATGTCTACCTTTAGCTTACTCGACATTGCTGTTGGAAGATTGCCTGCTGCTGATATAAAAGAAGCGACTATCTTTGTTGATAAAATAATAGATTACGAAACCAATCCTACTGTACTCAAAGACTGGAAAAACCGACTTTGTTTTGTAGCCGATGATGGAGACAGTAATTTACATTTTTACGATGCTGAGGGTATTGCAATCACTTCTGGGCATGAAGATAGTACTTACAACATCGAAAAGGTCTATTTGGATGCCTACAAACAGGTGAGCACTTCTGGCGGAGAACGTTATCCCGATGCTAAAAATTCTCTTTTAGACATTCTTTTTAAAGGTAGTTTTATTGTGAATTATCTAGGGCATGGAGGAGATGATGGATGGGCACAAGAACGAGTCTTTACAAGTCGAGATATTCGTAATCTATCGAACCAAAATAAGTTGCCACTATTTATTACTGCAACTTGCTCTTTTGGTCCTCACGATGACCCCAATATTGTTTCGGCAGGAGAACTATTGCTTTTAAATCCTTATGGTGGTGCCATTTCTATTTTAACAACAGTACGGGTTGTTATCGCCTCTCACAATGAACGTTTGGTGAAAAATACATTTAATGTCATTTTTGAAAAAAAGGCCAATGGTCAAATGCCTACGACTGGCGAAGTTCTTAAAATGGCAAAAAATAAAGCAGCAATTTCTCCTCCACTCAATTCTAGAAAGTATGCACTGTTGGGAGATCCTACTATGAAATTAGCCTATCCTAAATACACCATCAGAAGCACGAGCATCAATGGTCGTCCTATTACAGCCAATAGCCAAGATACCATCAAAGCTTTAGAATTCGTGACTATTTCTGGAGAAGTCGTAGACGACAATGGCGTTAAAGTAGATTTTGACGGCACCATTTACCCTACTGTTTTTGACAAACAAGATCGTCTGTTTACCTTAGGTAATGATAGAGAGAGTACCCCTGATGATTTTTTCTTGCGCAAGAAAATTATATTCAAAGGACAAGCAAGCGTCGAAGATGGAGACTTTACCTTCTCCTTCGTTGTTCCCAAAGATATTAACTACACCTTAGGCTATGGTAAGTTGTCTTATTATGCCGAAGATGGCAGCAAAATGGATGCTCATGGACATTATAGTAAATTGGTTGTTGGTGGATCTAACCCTAATCCCGCTGTTGATAATCAGGGTCCTGAAGTATTGGTTTATATGAATACAGAGGAGTTTGCAAGAGGAGGAATTACAGATAATAATCCTAAGTTATTGGTCAAATTATACGATGAAAATGGTATTAATACCGTTGGAAATAGCATTGGGCATGACTTGACGGCTAAGTTAACCACTCCTAAACAGGAGGTAGAAGAGTATATTCTTAATGATTTTTATGAAGCTACTAAAGATGATTATACTAGAGGAACGGCTATTTATCCGCTAAAAGACCTTGCTCCTGGCTTGCATACCGTAAAAGTAAAGGCTTGGGATGTTTACAACAATCCAGGGGAGGGATCTACAGAGTTTGTCGTTGCAGAATCAGCAGATATGGCATTAGCGCACGTCCTCAACTATCCCAATCCATTTACCACCAGCACTAATTTTCAATTTGAACACAACTTCCCTTATCAATCGCTAGAGGTTCAAGTTCAAATATATACCATTTCTGGGCGGCTAATAAAAACCATCGATCATGATGTTAATGCAGAAGCCAACAATGGCTATCGGGTGGATGGCATTCATTGGGATGGTCTTGATGATTATGGCGATAGAATTGGCAAAGGCGTTTATATTTACAAGATTTTTGTACAAACAGAAGGGGCTGCTGACAAAACAAAACAAAGCAGCGAATTTCAAAAACTCGTCATTCTAAAATAGGATACTATTAGGTATTAATTCTATTGGTTTGTAACCTGTACTACTATATAGATACAGGTTACAAACAATGTTATATAATGATACAATTGCTAATGGTATTCTCATTTTCAACCTACTCTTTTGTTCATTTACCCGCCATTTGCTAATTAAGGGCTTAATTGATCCACAGCTAATCTCTATAAAAATCATTTTTTTCAAAAAAAGCATCAACACATTCCAAGTTTTCCACGTTCTATAGAAACATGGGTCATAAATAAGTGATCTAGTTTTTAGAATTCCAGAACAACTGTTTTAATACCATCTATGATATAATTTTACATTAACAACTAAATAAATCAAACCATGAGCCCATTGGTTCATTGATTTTTGTAAGAAAAAGAATCAAGGATTTGTAATTTTTTCAAACATCCCAACTTTTTAAGAAGTTTGTTTGTCCTAATAATAAAGCCTAGTATATTAATAATTATTAGTTTGATATAGATTCTTTATCTTTGGTAATTATATCTTATGTAGCAATGTACCCATAGTTGTTTGCTATATAGTAATTCTAAAAACACAAAACATAATGCTTCAAACAACATTAAAGGCATTGCTCCTATCCTTATTAATTAGTACGAATGTTTATGCTCAACTTATTACTGAGCCCATTCTTATTCAATGGGAGGAACAACCTCGACAATACAAAATCGCTCAAGATCATATCCTACATTATATGTATTTTGAAGAGGCTAGTTACGATGAGGCTAATCCACAATTTCCTATTTATTCTAAACAAATCGAACTAACGAATTATGGCGAGCTGAAGGCTAGGTTGGTCAATGAGCAATATACACCGCTTGTGAATACAACCCATTTAGATTTGAGCCAGATTGGGGATATAAAGGTAGAAACTGCTGTTTCTTTTGAGCGCAGAAAGCCTGTTGGAATGATCCATTTTAATCCCATTCGAAAAAATCCGACCACGGGGCAATATGAAAAATTAGTGAAGGCAGATTTACAACTTAACCTCTTAAGCAAGCCTTCTCCTTATAATAGTTCTAGAAATGCCAGAAATTTTGCTACTACTTCTAAATTCGCTGATGGACAAATTTACAAAATTGCCGTCACCAATACTGGTGTACAAAAATTGGACTATGATTTCTTAAAAAGCATTGGTATTGATGTTGACAATATTGATCCTAGAAAAATTCAACTCTTAGGTAATGGTGGTAAAGCCTTGCCTGAACGAATGGATGTTACCATTGCCGATGATTTGGTCGAAAATCACATCTTTGTAGCGGGAGAAGCCGATGGCAATTTTGGACAAAATGACTATATCTTATTCTATGGTGTCAGCACTCAAAATTGGGAATATAATGCTACTGCAACCTGTGCTAAATTTAAACACAGCATCAATCCTTATACCAACGAAAGCTATTATTTTATAAAAATCGCTTCAACGAATGGGCTTCGCATGAGCAATCGAGCATCTACGGGTGCTTCTAGCTATACAACCGATGCTTATGATGCATTAGCCCACCACGAAGTCGATCAAACCAATTTGATGGAGCAGGAATTTGCACTCCCTCCTTCAGGAAGAGAATGGTATGGTGAATCCTTTAGAATTACTCGGACTAGGGACTTTAAATTTGATTTCAAAAATAGAATTGAAAGTGAACCAGTTGCTATCCAATCTGATTTAGCCGTTCGTGTATTTACTCCTGGAACCGCTACCCTAGCAGCCAATGGGCGCTCTATGGGGCCTCCTATTAACACAGCTATTACAACTGTTTATATTTATTCTGACTATGCCAAACGTTTAACCTTTCCTTGTACCCCCACTGTCTTAGCGGGTCAAGATGTTGAGGTGCAAATTAACCTTAATCATGTTAGTTCTGCTGCGGATATGTGGCTGAATTACCTATCGGTTCAAGCTCGTTGCCAATTAAATTTCGCTGGTGGTCAACTCCCTTTTAGAGATAGTCGTTCGCTTGGTCAAAACAGTGCGACTTATCAAATTGCCAACGCCAATAACATTACCTTATGGGATGTCAGTGATCCTAGTCATGTTGTGATTCAAGAATATACGGGCTCTAATACCATTAGTTTTGGTGCTGATGCTTCTATCCTTCGTGAATTTGTTGCTTTTGACAACAATCAATTTTATCGCCCATTGGATAGAGGACCTGTTAACAATCAAAACTTGCATGCCATTACTTCTCCTCCAGATGCTGTTTTTGTTGTTCACGCTAGCTTAAAAGCACAAGCAGAGCGTTTAGCTGCTCATCGACGTACACAAGATAATATGACTGTAGATGTCATTGATGTCGCTGATATTTATAATGAATTTGCTGCTGGAAAACCTGATGTTACCGCTATTCGTGATTTTTGTAGAATGCTTTATGAAAGAGAAACTCCAACGCACAAATTTACACATCTATTGCTCTTTGGTATTGGTTCTTTTGATTACAAATCGATTGGTGAAAATCGCACTACGGAGAACAACCCCAACTTGGTTCCTGTCTATGAAACCCAAGAGTCCATGCATCCCATCAACACCTATACTTCTGACGATTATTTTGCGTTGTTGGATCCCCAAGAAAGAATGTCTACCTTTAGCTTACTCGACATTGCTGTTGGAAGATTGCCTGCTGCTGATATAAAAGAAGCGACGATCTTTGTTGATAAAATCATAGATTACGAAACCAATCCTACTGTACTCAAAGACTGGAAAAACCGACTTTGTTTTGTAGCCGATGATGGAGACAGTAATTTACATTTTTACGATGCTGAGGGTATTGCAATCGCTTCTGGGCATGAAGATAGTACTTACAACATCGAAAAGGTCTATTTGGATGCCTACAAACAGGTGAGCACTTCTGGCGGAGAACGTTATCCCGATGCTAAAAACTCTCTTTTAGACATTCTTTTTAAAGGTAGTTTTATTGTGAATTATCTAGGGCATGGAGGAGATGACGGATGGACACAAGAACGAGTCTTTACGAGTAATGACATCAATAATTTATCGAACCAAAATAAGCTGCCACTATTTATTACTGCAACTTGCTCTTTTGGTCCTCACGATGACCCAAATACTGTTTCGGCAGGAGAACTATTGCTTTTAAATCCTTATGGTGGTGCTATTTCTATTTTAACAACGGTACGAGTTGTTATCGCTTCTCACAATGAACGTTTGGTGAAAAATACATTTAATGTCATTTTTGAAAAAAAGACCAATGGTCAAATGCCTACGACTGGCGAAGTTCTTAAAATGGCAAAAAATAAAGCAGCGATTACTCCTCCAGTCAATTCTAGAAAGTATGCACTGTTGGGAGATCCTACTATGAAATTAGCCTATCCCAAACACACCATCAGAAGCACGAGCATCAATGGTCGTCCTATTACTGCCAGCAGTCAAGATACCATCAAAGCTTTAGAATTGGTGACTATTTCGGGAGAAGTCGTAGACGACAATGGTGTTAAAGTAGATTTTGATGGTACCATCTACCCTACTGTTTTTGACAAACAAGATCGTCTGTTTACCTTAGGTAATGATGCGGGGAGCTTCCCTGATGATTTTTTCTTGCGCAAGAAAATTATATTCAAAGGGCAAGCAAGCGTCAAAGATGGAGACTTTACCTTCTCCTTTGTTGTTCCCAAAGATATTAACTACACCTTAGGCTATGGTAAGTTGTCTTATTATGCCGAAGATGGCAGCAAAATGGATGCTCATGGGCATTATAGTAAATTGGTTGTTGGCGGATCTAATCCTAATGCCGCTGTTGATAATCAGGGTCCTGAAGTGTTGGTTTACATGAATACAGAGGAGTTTGCAAGAGGAGGAATTACAGATAATAATCCTAAGTTATTGGTCAAATTATACGATGAAAATGGTATTAATACCGTTGGAAATAGCATTGGGCATGACTTGACGGCTAAGTTAACCACTCCTAAACAAGAGGTAGAAGAGTATATTCTTAATGATTTTTATGAATCTACCAAAGATGATTATACTAGAGGAACGGCTATCTATCCGCTAAAAGACCTTGCTCCTGGCTTGCATACTGTAAAAGTAAAGGCTTGGGATGTTTACAACAATCCGGGGGAGGGATCTACAGAGTTTGTCGTTGCAGAATCAGCAGATATGGCATTGGCGCATGTCCTCAACTATCCCAATCCATTTACCACCAGCACTAATTTTCAATTTGAACACAATTTCCCTTATCAATCGCTAGAGGTTCAGGTTCAAATATATACCGTTTCTGGACGACTAATAAAAACCATCGATCACGATGTTAATGCAGAAGCCAACAATGGCTATCGGGTGGATAACATTCATTGGGATGGTCTTGATGATTATGGCGATAGAATTGGCAAAGGCGTTTATATTTACAAGATTTTTGTACAAACAGAAGGGGCGGCTGACAAAACAAAACAAAGCAGTGAATTTCAAAAACTCGTCATTCTAAAATAACCTCATAAAATAAAACAACTCAAGTAAGAAACAGGGAGCTTATATTGTTTTTTCAAATATAAAACTTCTTATTTCTTACTTGATAAAATGTGTTTCTGCATAATTTTTGAGGACAACTGATTGTCCTGCTAAAAACACTTAGTTTTAGATAAAATTAAATAGCATTGAAGTGAGAAAGTACTATTTTATTTGTACTTTTGACCGTAGAATTCAAAACTTCGAATATATGTAAAAACTTTACTTCTAGGAATCATTTTTTTAGTAAAACGTCAATGGTTTTTTTATCATTTATCTACCCCAATAATAAAGTATTGTTTATTGGATAAAGATAGAGCAACCTGAACGAACGATTACAAACCAAAACAGTAATGACAAACAATATTTTTTATATGAAGATGACGATTCTAAGAAGTTGCCTTATTCTTATTGCAACCCTTACTCTTTCTCAGACAAAAACAATTGCACAAGGCTCTATAGATTGCCCTTTTAATGGTGCTTCTGCCGATGGTTCTGATTGCAACAATACAATTATTACAGCTGTCCCATTCTTACGCATTGTTCCAGATGCTCGTTTTGGCGGTATGGGCGATGTAGGAATTGCAATGCCTTCAGATCCCAACTCTATGCATTTTAATGCATCCAACTTAACATTTGCACCAAAGGACTTTAGTATTTCAGCTACGTTTACTCCTTGGTTACGTGCCTTGGGGTTAAACGATGTATTTTTAGCCTATTTGTCGGCTTACAAACACGTTGATTATTTCCAAACCATCGGGGTTAGCCTTCGCTTTTTCTCTTTGGGACAAATTCAATATACAGATGATCAAGGGAATCCGTTGCAAACGGTTCGTCCAAACGAATTTGAATTGGCTTTTGCTTATGCTCGTAAACTAGGTAAAGATTTTTCAGTTGGTTTCACTCCAAAATACATTTTTTCTAATTTGGGAACTGGGGCCGTTTCTGGAGGACAAACAATGACTCCAGCACATGGTTTTGCTACTGATTTATCCTTTACTTTTCGCAAAGAGTTGCAAATTGGCAAAAAAAGAGAAGATCTAAAAGATAGAAAAAATGCTATTTTCTCTGCTGGACTAGTGTTCTCTAACATTGGTACAAAAATATCTTATACTCAATCTGCTAACCGTGATTACATTCCTGCTAATTTAGGCTTAGGGTTCTCATTTGAGTATCAATTTGACAAACACAACTCTATTGTTGTAGGCTTAGATATTAATAAACTGTTAGTACCTACTCCTGTTCGTAAACTTCAATATGACGAAGATGGAGAAATAATCAAGGATAGTAATGGTGATCCAGTTATCAATCCTGATTACGATGCCAATAATGATGATGTAGCAGATTACAAGCAACAATCTGTTCCTGCTTCTATCTTTTCTTCCTTTGGAGATGCACCAGGTGGTGCTGGAGAAGAATTCTCTGAATTGATGTGGTCTGTAGGTTTAGAATATTGGTACAACAAACAATTTGCTGTTCGTTTTGGACACTACAATGAGCATAAATTTAAAGGAAATCGAAAATTCTTTACAGTTGGATTAGGTATTCGTTATAAAATTTTCAACATCAACTTTTCGTATCTAATTCCTTCTCAAGCAGGGCAACGTAATCCTTTGGACAACACCTTACGTTTCTCTATTATGTTCGATTTTGGAAAAGCTCCAGACAAGAAAAAAGGTAAAAAAAGATAGGCTAATTAGTCGCTTCTTAGTAAAACAAAAAAAACGAAGAATGTAAATTTACATTCTTCATTTTTTTTTTAGGAATGTTTTTAATAAGACCAAAGGTCATGTTCAAAATTAAAAATTTCAGAATGAATTCTTTCGGATTCTAATAAAGCATTGGTGCCATTCTTTGCATAATCTTTAATACGTCGATCGTGGATATTATTTTCTTTGATAATATAAGAAGAAAAAAGACGAGCCTCAAACAAATCATCCCAACTCAACCTAGCACCATCATTCAATGGATTAAACGTCTCCGTTTGCGCAAATGTTTTTCTCAATTCTGGATAATAAGCCCAAAACATGGGACCAGAATTCAGAAATTCGCCGTTATCATCATAGCGATTAATAATAGGGGCAATGCCCAATATTCGAACGCCTAATGTAGAGGTTTCTTCATCAAAATACCAAACTTCCTTGATGCGATACTTCTGTACATTCTCCCAATTAAATTCATTGGTGACAACAACAATGCTATCTCGAAGGGTTTCTGGATCATAAATACTAATGGTATCAGCGTAAGACATTAGGTTTTGGATTTCATCTTGACTTAATGCAATAGAGAATTTCTCATCCCAAGAGCTATAAAGTGTAATGTTTCCTTCTTTTGCAGCATCTAAGAGGGTCGTAATCAAAGGACCATGCGGACTAACAAAAGTATGATTCATTTTTTCACGTGTATCAACTTCTCTCCATATTCTTTTTTCCCAAAAAACATCTTTTTCATGGATATAGTCATAAGGCAGTGGCATTTTTTCTTTGTGCAGATAACGATCATAAAAACCATCCCTAGGTTTCTTACAGGCTTTTTTGTCCTCTGTAACACGAACGCCTGCTTCGGTCATGTAAGTATTTTGAGCATCTATCGAATTGGTAACAACCAATAATCCAGCTACCAACAAGCTGGTAATTTTTGTGATTGAATTCATTTTCTTTGATTTTTTTTATTGCAAAGTTTTTACTAGCAGTAATCCGTTTAATACTAATTCTTAGTCGCTATTCTATCTTTTTTCTGCGTTATGGGCACATTAGAATTAAGACGCTAGTTATTTAAAATTAACGGAGTAATGTTAAAATGTAAAAATCTACAATAAGCGATTGGTTTAAGATCAAAGAAAATAGATAAAGGCAAGGCTTCCTTAATTATTTTTCAAACGTTGATCGTTTTGAATTTATTATCTATAACCGTTACTTAAGTGGGTATAAATAACATTTTGTTAAGGTTTAACAACTTCCTCTGTTTCTTTATAATGGTCAATAAACTAAAGGTTACAAAAAAAAAGCCACTTACAAATCTTAGATCTGCAAGCGGCTTCTATAATTGAACTTAACTTGATTTTTTCAATTTAAAAATCTTCATCTGTTCCATAAACATCGGTATTGGTTGCATCATTGCCTTTATCCTTAATGCTTTCCTCCGTAAACTGATTGTATTTTAAACAGTCCATCTCTCGTTCTATAATTTCGGGAATGGGGAATCTTGAATTGGGATTAAAAACATTATCTTCTCGAAGGGTTGAATCTGCCTCCATATTTAATAAAACATTTCTAAAAATAGGTCGAGCCATTTTTGCTCCCTGCCCATAGGTCAAACTTCTAAAACGAATATAACGATCGTCGCATCCAACCCAAGTTCCGACTACCAAATCTGGCGTTATTCCCATAAACCAACCATCTGCTTGAAAATTCGTCGTTCCTGTTTTTCCTCCGTAAGAAGATTTCACCCCTCTCAAACGCCCTCTCTGTATGCGTTGCAACATCTGATTCATCACATAAGCCCCCTGTTCAGACAAAATAGCTTCTGAACGTTGATCCTGCCCCGCCGAATAAATGAGATTGCCATTTTTATCTTCAATTCGATCAATAAAGATTGGCTCCGTGTAAGTCCCTTTATTTGCAAAAATGGTATATCCTCCTGCCATTTCAAAAGGTGATAAGTTAGGCACTCCCAAACAAAGTGCCGCCGAAGTTGGCACTCGACCATTAGAAGTATCAATCCCAACATCAGCCAAAAAATTTCGGAAAGGTTCTGGACCTTTTAGCTCCTTCATCAAATAAGCAGAAACCGAGTTCAAAGAACGATTTAAAGCCTCTGTTAAGGTAATTTCGTCCCCGCTAAAACCACCTGCGTTCTTAGGTGTCCAATCTTTTAATAATCCAAATTGCCCCTCTCCTTTTGAAATAGTGGTAGGTTGATCCCACACCTTAAAACAAGGAGAATAGCCTTTTAGATCTACTGTCAAAGCATACAAAAATGGTTTAATCGTTGAGCCTACTTGGCGAGCAGCCTGATCTTTATTAACATGATCAAACTTAAAGTATTTGTGGTTAATTCCTCCTACCCAAGCCTTAATCGCTCCAGTTGTGGGTTCCAAGGCCAACATTCCTGTTTGCAGATGCATTCTATGATAACGGATCGAATCAAACGGGCTCATTAAGGTATCTTTTTCTCCTCTTTTGTTATAAGCAAACACCGTTGTTTGAACAGGCGTTTTCATATAATCCATGATCGCTTTATTTTGCTTTTGGAGCGAATCAATTGCTTTGCTGGTCAAAATATCTTTGTAATTCTGCGCTTGTTTGGAGGAAATGAATCCCGTTTCTTCCCATTTTTTCAGCAAGGCTTTTCCATCTACCCAAGGAGAATAGCGATTTTTTCGTTTCGGTTTTTTGTCGTACTCAACAATTTGGAACAATCTATCAATATCAATATCTCTTAATTTATGGGCAACTGCTGTAGGCATAAATTTAGATCGTACCTTTTGATAACGAGGTGATCCCCAAACTTGTTTTAACAAACCCAAACGACGCAAATTCATCTCTGCATCTGTATTTTTTGAGGTTTTTCGTGTCCAAGGGTTTTTGATTTTTGAATTAATAGGAGGATTAGGATGATTCCAATCTGACCATGTTTTAAATAAGCGAGTTTGATGCTCTTTTAAGTGGTCTAAAGCAGCCTTTTCGGCATGCCTTTGCACTCTAGAATCAATTGTTGTGTAGATTTTTAAGCCATCTCTATAAATGTCATAAGGAGTACCATCTGGTTTCTGAAACTGCGGATTATCCTTTGCCAATTGCACCAATAGTTTTTTGAGATAATCTCTCAGATACATCCGAAAATAAGTTGCAATCCCATCGTTGTGATCTTTAACTCTAAATTTAGACATTTCAACGGGAGTCACACGCAGTTTATGATATTCTGCCTCTGTAATATGCCCTTTGATTTGCATATTTTTTAACACCTGTTCTCTACCCTTGCTAGCTCGTTCAACATGTCGTCTGGGATTATACAAGGACGGATTTTTTAGCATGCGCACCAACATAGCAGCTTCCGTAATGCTCAGATCATAAGGATGCTTGTCGTAATAAATTTCTGCCGCTGATTTGATTCCATTGGCTCCATACAAAAAGTCAAATTCATTAAAATACAAGGCAATAATCTCTTGTTTGGTATAGGAGCGTTCCAAACGAACTGCTGTCAACCATTCTTTTAGTTTGGTAGAAACCAATAACCAAGCTCGTTTAATGGTACCCTTATTTTTAGTATTAGGACGCCCTACTAATAATTTAGCCAATTGTTGAGAAATTGTACTACCTCCACCAGCACCACTTTGCTGAAGAATCAACGTTTTTACAAACACCCTCCCTAGAGCTTCCGCATCGATTCCAGAATGCTCCAAATAACGAGCATCCTCTGTCGCAATCAAGGCATTAATCAAGTGCGGAGACAAACTATCGTATTCTACAGGTGTTCTATTTTCTATATAATACTTCCCTAGAATGGCATGATCAGACGAATAAATATTAGAAGCAATACGACTCCTAGGATTCTCCAATTCTTCAAAAGAAGGTAAATCAAAAGAAAGCATTACAAAAATTCCTATCGCCAATAAAATTCCCAATGCGTACAATCGCCACATCCATTTAATGAAATTTTGATACTTGGCAACTCTTTTTTCTCTTTCAATCAAACGAACATCTGAGGGGTTGGACTGTTCTGACAAATCTTCTATATATTTAGGCATACTGTTATTTTTTCATTAACTGTTTCATAAGTGCAACAAAACTACAAGGCAAAAGCAATTTGTATCCAATGGATTGCACGGAGTAACAATTTTTGTAAAACGCTATATATTTTATAAACCTCCTATAGCACCAAGGTTTTCAACTTGAATCAGTACAAAGATAAAAAAAGAATTGGCATCTCTTTCTAGAAGAAATGCCAATTTTATCAATAGGTTGATTCTCTTATTTATCGGTAATGTTTCTCAAAAAATGCACGGTACTGATAGAACTTTTGTGTAGTCATTGCTAGCCCATAATTTTCTTGAGAAATCGCATAAATGGTATAGCCTTTTACACCTGGTAAAAATTCTGGATTAGCTCTAGCATCTGTTACGTACTTCATTGCCTGCTCTCCGCTCGTAAAAGCACCACGAATCGTCAAACTAGGCGTTCCTCCATCTACCAAAATAGAAGAAACACTCAAACGGTTGTTTAAATAGAACTTGTTGTTAAACTCCGTTAATCCTGCTCTATACTGATTAATTTTTGTCTTTTTATTGTCAAACACAACCAAGATAAGATGCTTGGTTTTCATATTTACTCGATAAGGCACTAAGTCTTTGGCTCCCCCCTTATTATTATTTACTGCTCCTCCTTTATTTTTTGCTTTATTGCCACCTAAAATAGCGATCATTGCCTTAGCCTGCTTTTCTTCTTTGGTGTTGGGAAAACTAGTAACAATAATTCTTAATGCTTTGATATAATCCTGTTCTCCTTTCATTCCCCCTACACACATAGCTTCCAATATGGCAAAACGTGCTTTCATTTCATAATTGCTCCCAAACTCCGTTGGAACGGCACGAACTCTACTCAAAGCCTGCTCTGCTTTTCCATCTTGGATCATAGCATAAGTATCGTCATAATATTGGTTAATTTTTTGATACTTAATTTTTTCAGAATTAGCAAATTCAGGATCGCTCAACACTTTTGCAATATTTGATTCTGGATACTTTTTAAGAATTTCATTTTTATAATAATTGGCTTGGGTAGCATTGTTTTTTTCCGAATAGATATTGTAAGCCAAAAACATCGCCTCTACAGCATAAGGATTATCAGGATACTTAGCAACCAATTGTTTAACCAATTGGAGCGCTTTGTCATTTCTACCTAAATCCTCTCTATAATGTTCTGCCGCTTTAAACATAGCCTCACCAACTTTTAGCGCCAATGCTTCTTTTTCTTGATCGCTCTTAGGCACTCCCTTTTTCTTCAGGTAGGCATCAATCTCTGCTTGTGTTTTAGGAACAGCAGCAGCAATTTCTTCATCATTTATTGTAATGTCCTCTTCTCGATCTGAACGTCTCCAATTATCCACCCAAGAACGTTTATTCCAACGCTTTTCAAACTCACGTTCTCCCTTCTTTTTGAGGGTGGCATTATACAATGGAAATTTTGATTTTTGTAATGCTGCATCCGAAATCGTTACCGTCCCTGTTGCACCTCTAGATCCTGTTCGGCTAGGTAATGGTCGATCTGTAGCAGCATTCATAGAACTCAGTTCCATTTCACGAAATCCTTTTTTAGTAGGCAACGGGTTATTAGGTCCTTTTGCTGCACGATTTTTTGCCATCGCTTCTTCCATTTCCATTCCATTAATCGCCCAACGTTCTTGTTTTAATCGCTCCCAAGAACCAACCACTAACATACTATCTTTATCTATCTTTGCTGCTAAATGAGTAGCCACGCCTTTTAATCGATGTTTATACAGATCTGTGGTTGCAAAGCGCTCATCCTTTTTATCCATTACTTGGATGGTACTATCGTAATAAGCATAGGACTGAACAAAGTCATCCTTTTCATAAAACAATTGAGCCAATAGTAGGCAGCCTTCAGTACGTTGCGCATTATTACTGCTATAATTTAAGGATTGCTGTAAAGCAAGAATTCCATCCTCTTTATTACCTGATTTTAATTTAATTTCGGCTAAAGCAAAATAGATTTGATCTTTGTATTCTTCATTCTTTGAATCACGCAACATGCGTTTCAAAGCGATTTCAGGATCGACTACCTTTTTGCCCGTTGCACCAGCTGCATTTTTTGCCATATTAAGACGAGCATTAAATTCCATCTCATAACTAGGGCGTAAACGCAAAATATGATGAAAACGCTCCATTGCCAATTGGCTATTTCCTTGCATCTGATAGATTTGCCCCAATAAATAGACGTAACGATTTTTGATCGTTTTCTTTTTTGTATGCGCTACAGCCAATTCTAAAGGCTCTATAGCCTTTTCGTACTCTTTCTGTTTGATCCAACTATAAGCAATAACAGCTTGAATTCTTGGATAAAGTTTTTTAGGAACCTTTTTATCATTTTCTAATTGTCGCAGATAATACCCCGCCTCATCAAATTGTCCCAATTCAATGTACGTTTTAGCCAACCAAAGCATAGAACGATATCGTACAGGACGATGTTTGATGCCATATTTGATTGGTTTTTCGTCCTCTTCATCCTCAGCCTCTTGCTTCGTTTTTTTCTTTTGGGACTTCTTCTTTTTCTTTCTCTTTTTGCGTTTTCTACGCTTTTTCTTTCTCTTTTTTTTCTTCTTTTTCTTTTTGAGTTTTTCTAACTCTTTGGCAACATTTTCTGGATGGTATTTATCGACAATAAATTTAAAAGTATTAGCAGCACGTTCATACTCCTTTTGTAAAAACTCAGCCTTTCCCATCAAATGATAGCTATCATCGGTCCAATTCCCAACCGTATGTAATTTAATATTTCGAGCGCATTTAGTAATGGCTTCATCCAATGGTTGCTTGACCGCCCCTGCATCGGCTACTGCCGCATAAGGATACATTTCCAAGTACTTATTGTAATTGTCCTGATGTTGCTTGTTCAACAAATCAAAGCTCTCTACAACACGCAAATTGGCATTATAATAAGCATTGTAACGCCCTGTTAAGTTGTGATAAGGCTTGGTAACAAGAGTTTGTTTAGCACATCCTACCAACATAATGATGGTTAGCCCGATGGTACTAAAGAATATGAATAGACTTTTCATGCAATGAATCGTTTTGCTACTATAATTTTGGGTCAAAAGCTCTTGTTTTACAATTATTAGAACAACAAGCATAAAAAGAAGAGCGTGCTATCTACAAAAATACGCTCTTTATTTAACTTTTGCTGCCTTGTGTCAATTTTTTAACGAAAGTGTAAGAGTTTATGTGATAAATCCCCCTATTCTTTTTGTACTTTTGCCCTCTATGTTTTTAATTTGAATTTTTGACCGTTTAAAAAAGCACTTTATATTCAGAAATCCAAACTACAAGTGTTTAATTTAAGCTTGGTCTTGCTAAATAAAAAGGTTCTCATGTTCAAGTGGATAGATGAAAAATATCGGTTGGTACTTATTAATGATGAAACATTTCAAGAAGAACGCTCTTTTAGGTTGATTCCTTTTAATGTAATTGCAATTATTGGTGCCATTGTTATGGTCATTAGCTTATTTACCATTCTATTGCTGGTTTTTACTCCAATGGGACGGATTGTACCAGAGCATAGCAATCAAAATATTCGTTCACAAATCAGTAAGATCTATGTTCATATTGACTCGTTAGAGCAAGCTGTGGCTGATCGGGATTTATTTATTCTAAAAATCAAAGATTTGGTCTATGAAAAGTTTGAATATGCCAATGATATAAAAGATCCCTCTGCCCAAAAATCAGGGAAAGAAGTTGTTGTACCACAAAAATCGGATGAGTTAAAAGTCTTGATGGAAAGTGTAGATAGCGAAACAGAGTTGGGTAATTTAATAGAAAACACCCTACAGACAAATACAGATATTAGCGCTATGATTTTTACCGCACCACTAAAAGGAATTATATCTGACACCTTTGCTCCTAGCCGTGGGCATTATGGAACGGACATTGTTGCCCCCAAAGGCGAAGTCATCAAAGCCACTCAAAAAGGAACCGTAATTGTAGCAACTTGGTCGGCAGATACTGGACATATGTTAGCTATTCAGCACGATAATAATATCATTTCGTTCTACAAACACAACTCTTCTTTGCTCAAAAAAGCAGGAGACATTGTTCATGCAGGAGAAGGTATCGCAATTATTGGCAATACAGGAGAAATGACAGATGGTCCGCATTTGCATTTTGAGATGTGGTTCAATGGTCAACCCATTAATGCACAACGTTATATTCAATTTAAAGACTAGAGGCTATAAATCTCTAGTCATGAATACACGATAAGCAATTCCTAAGAAAAGAATAGTATACACAATAGTAAGCCCCGTTGCAACATTATAAGGCAAAATAAGTTCTGCAATTTCTTGATTAAAAGAAGGAGCTTTTTTTGCCATATAAAAAGGAACAACATCCCAAGCTGCACTACCTGGGAAATAACTCCCCCACTTGAGCTGGTCTAATAAATTGAGAAAAACTAAATAGCGAATAATTCGTTCTACAATTAATAAATAAGCAAAGAACACAATCATTGCCAAACCGCTTCTATTAAAGAGTACCGCTAACATAAAGGCGAAACTCATATAGAACATATTTTGAACAAAAAAACGCCAAACAGCATTGATTTCATGCCCCCAAGGATTGCCATAGCCTCCAGCAAAAGAGCCATAGATATACGCAACAATTGCCATATATAAGGTAGCAAAAAGTGCCAATAGGGTCATCATCATTACCTTGCCCAATAAAAAAGATCGGCGCTCCATTCCCGTAATCAAATTCTGTCGCATTGTCTTGAAGGAATGCTCTGAAGTAACCATCCATATAGAGATATATACCAACAAGAAAAAAGTTAACCAACTTGCCCAATAAGCAATGGTGTCCCAAATATTAGGAAATACATAAAAAGACTGTACCATTTCCGCTGGTGCTCCCTTGCCAGAGGAAGTCATTGACTTAACGGTTAAATATAACAGTGGCAATAAAATCACATACATGCCCATTGCCAATCGAAAAGAACGATTAGGAGCCACTTTTTTCCACTCCAGTTGTAATAGATGCAACATCTTTTTGAGTTTAGGGTTATTCTTTATTGGCCAATTGCCCACAAGCCGCATCTATATCTTTTCCACGAGAGCGACGCAAGGTAATGGCAACATTATTTTTTCTTAAATATTGAGCAAATTTATCCATTTTGTCCTCTTTGGACTTGGTAAACTCAACGCCATTAACAGGGTTGTACTCTATAACATTTACCTTTGCGGTTGGGACTTGCCTGCATAATTGCAACAAATTTTTAGCATCTTCTATCGTATCATTAAAGCCATCAAAAG
The DNA here is from genome assembly GCF_026000115.1 of Aureispira anguillae. Classification (GTDB taxonomy): domain Bacteria; phylum Bacteroidota; class Bacteroidia; order Chitinophagales; family Saprospiraceae; genus Aureispira; species Aureispira anguillae. The sequence goes on along the minus strand of NZ_AP026867.1, from coordinate 6,646,047 downwards.
CAATGTATTCAAAGGTTATTTTGCTGTCCTTTGTTTTACTATAAAAATAACGCAAAGCTTCTGTCAACGTTTTCAGATTGTTGCTTTCATTGATGGCCATGATCGAATTCCGTTTAACATCGTCTGCGGCATGCAAAGACAACGCTAAATTGACACGGGTACCATCGTCTGCTAGTTTTTTAATCATTTTAGCAATCCCTGCAGTACTTAAGGTAATGCGTCGAGGAGCCATATTCAAGCCTGCCTCTGACGTCAACATTTCTACACTGCGCATAACGGGCTTATAAGCCAACAAAGGCTCCCCCATTCCCATGTATACAATATTAGTAATGGGATGACCATAGTGTGCTTCACACTTAACATTAACCTTAACCACCTGATCATAAATTTCCGCAGCTGTTAGATTGCGAATTCTATCCATTTGCCCCGTTGCACAAAACTTGCAACTCAAACTACAACCTACTTGAGAAGAAATACAAACGGTATAACGGTTTTGGTTAGGAACAGGAATCAAAACAGATTCTACCAAATGCCCATCGTGCAATTTGAACCGAGATTTAATCGTCCCATCTGCACTAACTTGTGACAAGTCTTCAACAATTGGCAAAATAACAAACGTCTCCTTTAGCGTTTCCCTTAATTTTTTAGACAAGTTGGTCATATCCTCAAAAGAATAAGCACTCTTTTTCCACAGCCACTCGTACACCTGCTTGGCTCTAAACTTTGATTCTCCTATTGAGACAAAAAAACGAACCAAGTCATCCAAGCCCAATTCTCTAATATCTTTTTTTTCCATTTTCTTATTTTAACCGCAATATTTTAGTACAAAGATACAATATTATCTCCATAATCGCTCGTTAAAATTTTGGTTCTTAGACAAGTCATGGATTTGTACGCACTAAATTCTAAAATCAAAGATACAAAAATGACATACTGGCTGAACTAAGATTAAGTTATTTCTATTAGGCATTATCCACTTCCTTTAATACGCTTCAATTTTACAATTGGGTGGAAGCTGCTCTTTAAGATTTTGAATTTGATGTTTAGAAACCGTAATTTTCTTGAGATTTTTTAATTTCTTGATGCTTGGTGGAAGTACTTTGATCCCTGTTTTACGAATATTTAAATAGCGCAAGTTTTTGAGCTGCCCTATAGTAGCAGGCAGCTTTTGGATAGGATTTTTGCTAAGTACCAATTCTTCCAATTTGGGCAACTTAGCAAAACTTTCTGGCAATTCCTCTAGTTCACAATCATGGAGGAACAAATACTTTAATTGTTTTAATTGTTCTATTGCTATGGGGAGTTTTTTTATAGAATTATCACTCAAATTTAGCCTTTTTAGCTTTGATAACGCACAAATTTCCTTAGGAAAGGCATTCAATAAATTGCCCTTTAAATCAAGCCTTTCTAGCTTTTTTAATTGGGCAAATTCTTTGGGGATTGTTTTTACCCAATTATCTTCTAACGATAAATAGCGCAAGTTCAATAGATGGCATATTTGCTCCATTTTTTGCTTCCCCATATTCGTTTTTTCTGCGGCTAAATAGTCTAAATGGATCAACTGATCAAAACTACTCGGAATCTTTCCTTTAAACTTAGAAATTCTCAAGCCCGTTAGGTGGCTTATCCCTGCAAAAAAATCATCGGGCAGCTCCTTGATTAAGGGCAAATCAGAAATGTCCAAATGCAATAAAGAGGGAAAATTATCGAACTTTGGTAATTTTTCTAGGAATCGATTGCTCCCTATACTTAATACTTTTAGTTGGCGCAGTTCCATAATTTTAGCGGGGATAGAGTCTAGCCAATTCCCATCCAAGTACAAAAATTCCAATTTTTTTAAACCATAAACAACAGTAGGTATTGTTCCAAAAGAATTATTCCCAAGCCCTAAGCCCTTTAAATTGGGGGGCAGTTCAGTAGGAAGTTTCTGCAAAGTCCCCCCTCCAAGAAAGAGATGTTTAAGCTTCTGTAGTTTATTAATATCCTCAGAAAGATAGCTAAGATGATTGCCATCCAATCTAAACACTTTGAGATTTTGTAAATCAAAAAAACGTTGAGGAATAAATCGAACTCCACTTCCCCATGCAGAAAAAGTATTCAACTTTTTTAAGTAAAAAATAGAAAGGGGAAGTGTATCCATTTCTAATCCATCAAAAACGATTTTAGTCCAATACTTTTTTTGTAGTTTTTCATAAACAACATGTTCCTTATTAAAGGAGCAAGTACTTAAATCTTCTCCATAAGGACATTCCCAAATTAGTTTGTGCGTACAACTCCCTAAACTTATCACTAAAAGTATCAGTAGGCTATATTTCATGGTTCAGATCGGTATTAGTTAATCTCTATGGAAGAGAAATAGGTGCTTAATTCTGCTCTAGTAACCTCAATCAAACGCCCTCCATCAATGGCTTGCCCCTCTTCTACAATATCATGGTTATGCGGATTTTGCAATTGAAAAACTTCATTATTAACAGTTGTATTGATGATACGAACCAATGAATAGGCATGCTTGGCATATAGTCTTGTATTGGGGCGATATAAGGTATGTTTTTCGCCCGATCCTATTGCGGAGCTTCCCATTGCTGGAAGAATGCTTTTGGTCGCAAACTTTGCCATTGGTGTTTGCTGATTGGTCGTTTGGGCAGTAATCAAGGCATTAATTGCTGTATCTAGGTCAACTGGAAGACTATAATTGGTAGAACGCTGTCCTGTTAACATTTCTAGCCCCGAAAGAGGAATTTCATTTTTATCTCCTGTGATTTCACCATAAGAACCTTCCAACTCTGCGATTGCTTTTTCCAACAGTTGTACCCACATTTCGCCTTTTTCTCCTTTTTTTTCTTCTTTCCCACTTTTGGCAAAAAAGGGCGTTTTTTCTGGTTTTAAATATTCTGGATCTGTACTTGTTTTTACCTGCTTAGTGTTTTTTAGAACAATTTTTGCCTCAACAAACGTTGGTTTAACCTTAATTCGAACTCTTCTCAAGTGCTTAGCATCTGTTGGCAGTGGATCAGGAATATACAATTGAACCGTATAATTACCGTCTGAATCTGGTTCTGATATAATGGAATCAGGTCCTCCGTAAATCTGATTGGCATCAAAACGAGCCAACGCTTCTACGCCTGACAAAAAATAGCAATCGCCTATGCTCCCCTGCTGCACATCTTCTGGATTAATTCCTTGTTCATCAGTTAATGTGTTGTTCACCTCTCCCAAACTAAGTCCACTTCTAGCTTTCTCTCCGTCATCAAAAGTTTCAATACTCTTTTCAAATTTCTCTTTAAATTCTTTATCTAAAATAGGATCATAAGCCTTGATGCTCATTTCAGGAGTAGACTGGTCAATTCTAGAAAAGTCCAACCAAATCCTGTGATAGTCTTTGTAAAAATCCGTTGCCCTAGTTGCAAAAAGCTTTATCTTGCCAAATATATGTTCGTGCAATATCAATACTTCTTCCTCTGTTGTAAAAATGCTCAGCGAAAAAGTTGCTTCATTTTCTTCTTTTTTAAGCTCCTTCCGAAGTGCTTTGGTCTCCTTTCCTCCTCTAAGACTGCCATTGGGTCGATACAATAAATCGTAATTTTCAACAATCGTTTTACCAAGTGCAACATGCTTAGCTTTGAGTCCCTCTAAGGTCTGAAAAATAGGTTGTATAACCGTATCTCTATCTTTAACCACCAACTTAAAAGCATCAGTCCCCTCTGGCTCATTCAAAAAAGCATGATCTTCTTTTAGTGCTTCATAATCAGCAATTAGCCCACAAATTTCCTTTATTTTACGAACAATAATGCCCCCTATTGCTGTTTTTTCCGCTATCTCTATCAAATTATTATGATAAGCTGCTTCTATTTTAGCATTGGCCGTTTTTATTTGATCCATTTCTTGGACAACCTCTGCTAGCTTAGTTTGTAAAGGCTGGATATATTCAGTAGTAAAATCTGAAATTTTATGTGTGTGCAAATTGACCACAAAATGCATGATGTTATAATAAGCTGTGGTTCCATCTTTCCACTCCGATTCATAATGCCGATGAAAATAGCTTTTGCAATTAATAGGCTGTTCTTTTAATAGTTTTTCAAACAAAGCCTTTCCAGCTCCAGACATATTTTGCGCAGGGCTAAGCATATTGTTTTGGATGTCCGCAATAGCTGCTTCTATTTCTGCCTTAAAAGCATCTAACTCCCGAAGGCTTTTGCCTTCTACAGTTTCTGTTTTTAGCTTAGCATAGATCGTTAAAGAATCTTTTTCTAAATTCAACCCATTCAGATAAGCCAACACTTCTTGCCCTTCTGGATCTATTTCTGGTAGGCTTCGCTGATCTGAAAGTGAATGTGTTTTTCCACCTACAGTTGTGGTAACATTAATCGTAAAGGAGCCACTTAAAAAATCTATAGGAATCTGAACTTCTCCCCTAAAGGCATGCCAACCATCATTGGATTTAGTAGGTTGATTTAGAGTTGTCGATACCTCTGTGGAGTCAAAAGATACTCGAATTAAAACCGTAATAGGAGTTGTTTTATCTGCTTCAGTAAACTTAAAACCGCCTACTTGTACTCGAACTTTTATCTGATCCTTTTCAACTTCTATAGGGGTATTTGTCCACCATTTCACTTGCCATTTATTAGACATTAAATGCTGATCCAATAATTTTTTCAGTGCTGATAATTGTATTGCAAATTGTTTATGATTAGAACTATGCTCTAAATTTGCTGTTAATTCTTCAAAATACTTGATTTGTTCTTTTAATTCAGTGATCTTTTTTAGAAAAGCCATGATAAAATGTTTGTAGGGTTTATAATCTTCGAAAGATAATTTTTTTTTTAGTACTTTTTCATTTCTACCTAACATAAATCACCTATAATCAAAACATTATAAAAATTGTAATGTTTTAAATTATAAGCTATTATTCACAACTAAAAGTCAATCTATAATGGCTTATAATCTAAAAAATCGCATCCAAAAGATTAATCCTCTAGTGTCCGTATTCTTTTATAAATACTTGATGCCACCTGCTTAAATATACTGCCATCATGATCTTCTTCTTTTAAATAATCGACAATAAATGGGATACCTTTCGTTTTCTTAGATAATACATATCTATCTAATTCAGAACGAGTCATCTTATGTACTGTTCCACAAGGAATTTCTACAACCTGCTGTGCTGCCAATAAATAAACGGAAGGATTAAGTGGATTGTTAATATAAATACTAACCTGTACAGTAGCCGAAATTCCCCCACCTTCGCAAGGAGACCATGTTATTAAATGGCTTTCAACCTTTATATCTAATAATATATTGTCTTCCAATAAGTAAGAATTATCAGATAACAAACAAGCAAAAGACGCTTGAGTAAAAAAAAGCAAAAGAAAAATTGTTTTCATGTCATTTTATTTTTGAATTCAATAATATAGCACGTTTACCAAGCACTATTTTAACACAAAAAAATGACAAAACAAAGTCATTTTAAACTGATTTACAATGATTTACACTTTTTAATTTAAAACAATTAATGTTCTTTTTTTTTTACATCAAACCTTCGTCTGCAAGGCTTGTATAGCTATTTCCCGCAATAATAAGATGATCCAATACAGCAATATCTAAGTACTTACCTGCTTGTTTTATTTTTTGAGTAATATCAATATCTGCCTTGCTTGGATGAAGATTATCAGAAGGATGATTATGACCTAAAATAATTGCGGAAACTAAGGGATTTTCTAAAACTGCTCGAAATATTTTTTTGACATCTACCACCGTGCCTGCTACCCCACCCACACTAATATAAATGCGCTTCATAACTCGATTAGATTGATTGAGTAGCAAGACAATAAATTCTTCATGTGGTAAATCCATCAAGTCAGCGACTAGTATGTTGTAAGCATCCGAGCTTTGAGTAATCTGAGGTTTTTGTACAATAGGGGTTGCTTGTCTGCGAATCCCCAATTCTAAGGCAGCAGCTATAGAAACAGCCTTGGCAGGTCCCACTCCTTTAAATAATTGCAATTCTTGAATACTCTTTTTTCCTAATTCTTGTAGGTTATTTTTGCTTGAATTGAGAATCCGTTGTGCCAAACCTACAGCAGATTCTGTTGCGGAACCAGAGCCAATCAAAATAGCAATTAACTCTGCATTGGATAAATGTTTCCGACCTCTTTGTAACATTTTTTCTCTAGGGCGATCTTCCTCTGCCCATGACTTAATAGATGATAACTTGGTAGTGTTAGAATAGTGCATTGGGATTTTTTTTATCCATAAAATAACTTGATCAACCGTATGACAAATAATAAAAAAAGTTGCTTTTTGAGTTTAAATAGAGCGACTAGCCTTATCGTTTACAATCTGCCATTCGATTTATCAAAGAATCATAAATAATGGTGTCAATTACTCAATAAAACCGCCTAATAATCAATATAAGCTTGATAATAGATGGTATCCGTCCTTGGGTTTTCGGAAATCTTAGTATTTTTGTCTTCTTTCTGGAGCGTTTTACGGAGATTATTCTAAAATGTTGGTTTCAAAAAAGCTATAAGATGGGCTCCTTTAGACTAGAGTCTTATAGACTCTAAAAAATAACTATTCGAAAAAAAAATGAAAGTATTTTACTTATTGCTTCTAGGTTTATTATTTTCTCCTATTATTTGGGGGCAGGATACCATCCTACTAAAAGCAAGCCCCAAAGCAGGCTTCTACACAACAGGAACAGCAGTTCAGTTACAGGCAAGCAAGCCCAATGCTACAATTTATTATACGACGAATGGTAGCCGACCTAGCCGAAAATCTAAGCGTTATCAGGGGCCGATTATGGTAGATTCTACTGCTGTAATCAAGGCAATTGCAGTAAGCAATACTTTGCATAGTGAAGTACTCACCAATAGCTATTTTATTGGAGAAGACTCTATCACCCTGCCTGTTGTTTCGATTTCTATAGCCCCCTATATTTTATTTGATCCTGTCAAAGGTGTATTTAAACGAGGTCCCCATGCTGCCTCTAAATTCCCACACAAAGGAGCAAATTATTATTCTCGAAAAGAATATCCCTGTCATGTAGAAATTTTTGAGACGAACAAGAAGCGTGTTTTTCACCATGAGATTGGGTTTAAAATTTTTGGTGGAATGAGTCGTATCTTTCCTCAAAAATCATTCTCTCTCTATGCCAGCAAATCTAGGTATGGCAATAAATACATTCGTCATCAAATTTTTCCAGAAAAAAAACAAAAAAAATACAAACGCATCGTGTTGAGGAACTCTGGTAGTGATTTTGGAGAGACCCATTTTCGAGATGCTCTCATTACTAGCTTTGGCAAAGATATTGGTTTAGAGGTACAAGCCTATCGCCCTGCTATTGTTTTTATCAATGGTGAATATTGGGGGATATATAATTTTAGAGAAAAACTAACTCGACATTATTTGGTTGAAAATTTCGGGTATCATAAAGACAGTGTCAATTTGATCGAACATCGAAAAGATGTACAAGCTGGTAGCCGCAAAACCTATGATGCCATGCGTACATTTATGCGCAAAAACAGTTTAGCAATCCAAGAAAATTTTGATCATGTAGCTACTCAAATGGACGTCGAGAATTTTATGGAGTATCAAATTCTTCAGATTTACATTGACAATCAAGATGCAGGTGGAAACATCAAGTTTTGGCGCCCAATGCAAGAAGGTGGAAAATGGCGTTGGATTCTATTTGATACTGATTTTGGGTTAGGGCATTATGGACGTTTTGGCTTTCGCAATAATAGTCTGGACTTTCATACTCGCCCCAATGGTCCTGCTTGGCCCAACCCACCCTGGAGTACCTTAAATTTACGAGCGTTATTACAAAATAAAGATTTTCAAGGGCAATTTGTTAATCGATTTCTAGATCGTCTTAACTCTACTTTTGATTCTACTAATATTATACCTAGAATTGATAAAATGGCTGCTGTTATTATGCCTGAATTGCCTAGACATTGGAATCGCTGGAAGCTCAGCCCCAAACGTTGGCACAAAGAGGTTGATAGAATGAAAGAATTTTCAAGAAAACGCCCTAGTTATATGCGAACGTTCTTGCATCAGCAATTCCCACAGTTTGGTAAAGAAATCACACTGGTAATCCATGCAGATAGCAATGGCGTTGTTGAATTAAATAATACGATCAACATTCATACAAAATTTGAAGGAGTGTATTTTCAGAAGCTCCCTGTAACGGTAAAAGCAAAACCGTATTTTGGTTGTCAATTTTCGCATTGGGAAATGGATGGAGAACGGATTAATAACAAAGAGCTAACCCTGCGTTTTTCAGATACAACGCATCAACTCAAGGCAATCTTTATCAAAGGAGATCATCCAGCAACTCGTCAAATGATTATCAATGAAATTAGTTTTGCCGATAGTCTATCAGGAGATTGGATTGAATTTTACAATGATTCTAATAATGATCTAGATCTTAAGAATTGGAAAATTATCAGTACCAATAACAATAGTTTTGAATTTCCTAATGCAACGATAAAAGCAAAAGACTATATCGTTGTTTGTAAAAACAAAGAGCGTTTTCAACAAGCATTTCCCTCTTGTAAAAACTTTATAGGTGGTTTAAATTTTGGATTGAGTTCCAAAAAAGAGGTTATCATGATTTATGATAACAAAGCTAACCCTGTAGACAGTATTGGGTTTAACTTTTCGAAAGATTCTGTTCACAATATACAAACCATTGTTTTACGGGATTTTGACCTTGACAATAATGTAATTGATAGTTGGAAAAAATTAAAACGAGCAGGCAGTCCTGCTTCTGTTAACCCTGATTATATCCAGCTCAAACAACAAAAAGATTGGGAACGTTTTCTTAATTATGTAAAAATTGGAGGCATTACAACTGCCATTTTTGTGCTTATTGTTATGGCTTATATTATGGTGCGTAAACAATTAAAAATTAAAGAAGAATAAATTTTGTTGGTCACTTCATCACTTCTTTTATAGCTGTCAACAAAGGATGCTCAAGGGATAACTCCAAGCTTAGAGGTAAATTAAAATTTATTGGAAGAATTACTTTATGCACCAATTTTATTTGGATAAAAAATGAAAAAAAAAAATTATTATATGAGGATTTTGTTTTTTCGTTTTTTCATTATACCTTAATATATAAATCATCCAAATTTTTCTCTAAGTTTAATTAATTAAGTATTAATTGGTTCTATTCGTCTAACTATATTAATCATTGCTCTTACAATTTGTTTGTAAGAGTAAGTGTTGTTGTTTTATAGACAAAAGACTGAATCAATTAATAGGGTATTAATTTTATCCATCTACTTACTTATTTAAATAGTTTAAACCATTCCCACCCTAATCAATATCCCAAAAATGAAACCGACAGCGTTAATACACAGCAATATTGCTTGAACAACAAACCATGCACAAAAAAAACAATGTACCTGATAGGCATCAACAGATAATTTTCAGGAATACTTGCTATATCAGCATATCTTTATGTTTGATTGGCTTTTTGACAAATAGTCTAGTGCTCAACAACTTTTCGATTGCGCTACTAGCAGCCGTTTCAGGCATACTACTGGCCGTTATTTATTATCTTACCAATGCTAAAAATTTAAAGCTAGGCATCTATCTATACCTACTTATCACCTTAGCATCTATCAATTTCGCTTGGTTTCAAACCAATGGCGTTATGGGGTCGGTTCCTTTTATGTTCATTATTTTTTCTACCGTAGTCACCACTATAGCACTAAAAAATTACATTCACTTTTTATTTTTAGTCATCACGAATGTTTTAATATTAGTGCTCATTCAATATTACTACCCACAAACCATTCTTCAATATTCTGATATTACAATACAAAAATTAGACATTACCTTTTTTACATTTGTAACGATTTTACTTTCTAATATTGCGATTGTGTTTTTCAAGATGGAGAGCACAAAAAAACAAACTAGGCTTGAACAAAAAAACTTAAAGCTAGAAGCTTCACAAACAGCCTTACAAGTTGCGAAAGAACGAGCTGAAAAAGCGAATCGTATCAAGTCTGATTTTTTATCCGTCATGAGCCACGAAGTTAGAACACCGCTCAATGCTATTTTGGGAATATCCAACTTGCTCAATCAATATCAATACGATAATCAAGAAAAGAAAAAATTGGTAGATGCATTAAGTAGCTCTACACAAGAATTGCTAAGCTTACTCAATGATGTTTTAGATTTTAATCAATTAGAAACAGGGCAAACGGTTATTACCCCTACCGTCCTAGATCTAAAATCTTTTCTTCAAAACATACAACATGCTCATACCCCCAAAGCAGAAGAAAAAGGCATTGACCTAATTTTAGATATTGCTTCTAACGTCCCTGATAGTGTTTTAGTGGATGGCATTAAACTCCAACAGATTTTTAGCAATTTGATTTCCAATGCCATTAAATTTACTCCTAAAGGAAGTGCAACCATCAAAGTTCAAAATACACATGTAGAGGAAAATGTATCTAGCTTGCTCTTTGAGGTAATTGATACAGGAATTGGTATTCCTCCAGATTATCACCATAGTATATTCAAAGAATTTACTCCCATTCCCAATAAAAAAAGCACTCCTAGCGGTATTGGTTTGGGGCTAACAATTACAGCAGGTTTGCTAAAACTTATGGATAGTGATATCCAAGTAGAAAATACTCCAGAAGGTGGCGCTCGTTTTTATTTTACCTTAAAATGCCCCCTTGTACCTACTAAAGATAAAGCAGAAGAAACAGCGATTCCTTCCTCCAAAATATTGCTAGTTGAAGACAACAAAACCAATGTTTTAGTTTTGACACACTTCTTAAAAAAATGGGGAATTTCTTATGAAGTAGCAACAGATGGACTTGAAGCATTAAAGGCATTTAGAAAACAATCCTTTGAGCTGATCTTAATGGATATGCAGATGCCCAAAATGGATGGTTTTGAGGCAACACAAGAAATTAGAAAAGATGATGATGCGATTCCCATTATAGCATTAACAGCCTCTGCCACTACGCATGAAAAACAACGAGCAAAAACAGCGGGGGTTAATGATTATATTACCAAACCATTTGACCCTAAGCATTTGCTACAAATCATCAAAAAACACCTTGTCACTTAAGCATCAAGGACGATGCTCTTTAATAAATACCGTTGGATCTAAAAAACCATCGTAATAGCTTGAATAGCCTCCACCTATTTCCATTTCTACGCTGTCTCTAATTTCCAAATGCAAATGAGCATAATATATGCCTCCTGCATTTCCTATTGTTGCAATTTTTTGCCCTCGTTTGACTCCCTCCTTAGATTGAATTAGAATGCTATCACAATGTGCATAAATAGATTCGACATAGCTTGTATCATTCAACTTGTGCATCACTCGAACTACTTTTCCCCATCCCCCACCGATATCTTCGGCAAAGACCACATAGCCATTTGCAATAACATAAATAGGATCTCCTAGGTCTGAATTCCCCCCAGTAACAGCATTCCAGTCATCGCCTAAATGGTTATTGACTTGAAAGGGTTGAGCATTATAGTAGCCCTTAGCATCTGGTTTGCCTACAGGAAAATCAAACCCATCACAAAGGTAATCGGGATGCTTAAGAAAATAACGCTCCCACTTGCTCAGACTATCTAAACGCACTTGAACAGCTGTTGGCTCAGTGGTATCTCCATCATCAATTGAATTGGATGTTGTTGGGCTTTGACAGGCAAATAACACAGCCCAAAAACCAATGCTCCATACCCATTCTTTTATCATTTCATTCTACTTTAGTATACGATTATAAGCTAGGGTTGATTCAGTATTTTTTTTAGATTCTGATACCCCTTTGCATCCAAAACGTCATAATCAACATCATAGGCATCTAAGGGTAAATGTTTAAATTCCACCACATTAATACGATTTAATTGATATGATCCTAAGTCTTCATCCAAATATTGAATTAGTCCCATTTTGAATCGCTCCTGCTGTTCATACAATTCTTGATAATCAAATGTTTTAACAACCTGCGTAATCGCCTCTTTTAATTTAGGTTCAAAGGAATTTTGTAACATATCTTTGAAACTCGCTTCCTCTTGATCTATCATTTGAGCTGCTTTTAGGACATCCCAGCTAGTGTGCTTAATTTGAACCCAAAAAGTCAATTGTATATTGATACGTATATGGTCTTTTGCTCGTACACTAAATGCTCCTGTCTGATTGACCAAGACTCGTTGTTCAGAGATGCTAATTTTTGTAACTTGATGAACAATTGGGTAAGCCAAAAAGCTTCCTCTAAAATAAACTTTTTGCCCCCCTAAACCAGAGCGTATCATGGCAAAACCTTCTTTTACTTGATAAAAAGCATTTGTCCAAATTAACCAACCAAAAACACTTATTAATGCAATTAATAGTCCTATCATTCAACTCTTTTTTAATATCTCATGAATACGTTCTTGCAATAGCGGTACGACATTTTTTTCGAACCAAGGGTTCTTTGAGAGCCAAAATCGGTTTCTAGGTGAGGGATGTGGAAGCGGAATAAATGCAGGAAGATATTCTTCAAAAGATCGAACTGTTTCTGTTAGGTTTTTCTTTCTATCTTGGGCTAGATAATACTTTTGGGCATATTGCCCTATCAGTAAGGTTAATTTTAGTTCGGGCATTTTTTCCAACAAAGCTTGATGCCATAATGGAGCACATTCAGGTCGAGGTGGCAGATCCCCTGTTTTGCCCTTTCCTGGATAACAAAATCCCATTGGAACAATCGCAATTTCTTCTTTATTGTAAAATGCTTCTGTTGTAATCCCCATCCATTTTCTCAATTGTACCCCACTTGGATCATCCCAAGGTATCCCCGATTGATGCACTTTTGTACCTGGTGCCTGCCCCACTATGAGAATTCTACTTTTGGGGTCTGCGGCAACAACAGGGTTAGGCCCCAAAGCTAAGTTGGCAGCACAGTGTGTGCAAGCTTTTATGTCTTTTAGTAATTTTTCCACAACTCCAATCTATAAATTAATTATCCAATTCTTAACTCCATTTCATATTGATTAATAGAATTTGTCAAATTCAATGCTTCCAACTGCTCAACCAAAACCGTTCGTTGAGCATTAACATTATTAATGCTTACATTTCTAGTGCATTGTGCGATGCCATCAAATATCAATGCCCAATGTTTGGGTTCTTGAGTATTGTAAATTTCAAACTGAGGAAGATGCCCTGAGATAGGATTCACAACAAAAAAACCAACCGTTTCCCCTTTATTCAATACTTCATAACATTCATAAATTCCCTTTGAAGCTTTCAAAAGAGCAGCGTTAACATTATCCCAAGCGTAGAAATGTTGTGGAGCGGTTTTAATCGTTTCCAAATCAACAGCTTTTATTGATGTTTGATAAAGCGATAGGGGTAGTTTCCCTTTAAAACAGCGATACGATTTAGCAATGGAAAAGCCAATTCGTTTATAGACATGAACAGCTCGATCATTTTTTTGGATCACCTCCAAAGCGCAAATACTTATCCCTCTTATTTTTAATAAAGGTAGTGCATATTGATACAATTGATCCACAATTCGCTGCCCTCTATATTTAGAAATGACTCCTGTTCCTGTATTAAAAGCAACTAAGTCGCCTCCAATATAATCAATACCATTAATAATAAAACCAATCAAATTATTGTCTTTATCAAACATTCCATAAGAATATTCCCAGTCAACTCTAGCACACTGAAACCGATTGCTCCAATAGGCAACATCTGAAGGCATGGTTACAAAGTAACCATCAAAAGCCATTAGAATGGCAAAAACAATATCTTCTAAATTGGTATTACTAAGATTACTAATATGCATTTGACCTCTAATTATTGAAAATTCTTATCTATTCCATTCCTCCCCCCTCAATGGGTCAGGAATATAAACTAACTCAATTGTAACGTTATGCATAGGTAAGATAAGAAAACTTCAACGCATTATTGATCATTGCCAATATATTTTGTAATCACTATGGTGAGCTTTTAATAGTGTATAAACTGGGGTCCAAAACCGACAAATCTACGATAACTTTTCCTTGATATAATCTTTCGCTCAAATGGTTGTGGGTAAGCAGTCTGTTGATTTGCCTTTTTCCTAGTTGTTCAAGACTTCAGGTAAAATCTAAGGCTATATTATTTAGAATAATAAGAAACTGAGCCAAACGAGCGATTGTAAATTTAAGCCCCCTTCTGCAATCAATGACCTTGCAAATGCTTAGTGTAATCCATAAAATAAATGAACGATTGTTTTGGAGAAAAGAGTTCTATGGACAAGGAGGAGCATAACAACCTACTACACCACAGTAGATTGAAATTAAGCTAGATGGAGTAATAAACTATCTTTATTATGTTTCGCTTATTAAATCAGGATTCACAACCTCTACCATCAAAACATTATTGATTAGCGATAATTCTCTAGCAACTTCATTCGGAAACTCTATCATTTCCTTAGATTCTAAGGTAAATCCTTTGTTTAGTTCATCAATCTCAAAAGTATTGATTAGCTCTAAGTCATATACAGCCATGAATGTCTTTAAATAACTATCGTTATCCTTCATGATCTCTGTTAAATCTCCGTTGTAGTAAATAATGAATCGTAAAGGCTTTTGTTCTACTAAATTAGAAGAAGTAGAAGGAGCTATCGTATGAGCCGAAATTTGTCCTCCATAAATAAGTGTAGAAAATAGAATAGTAATGACAAGAAGTATTCTCTGTGGTGTTTCCATTTTTGTAACAATGTGGTGTTTATCAATAGGGGATTTGCCTATAATAATGTCAAAATCAATCCAAAATCAAAAAACGCTAATAACTAAAGATATACATATTTCCCTAAATATAATATATTCCTATTTTGAAATAGTTATTCCTATTTTAGTCGATCTCTCAATTTGAAACAAAAAGCTTCTTTTAACTCAATTAGCATTAATCTAAGTAATTATTTATCATCCCTTAGCCTACACACATATAAAAAAAACGCTATTCTAAAAAAAGCAAATAGGCGCATATTTAGCAGAAGGTTTACACCTTGTTATTCGCTGCATCTCGTAAACGTTGTAAAAATGGAGATGCAAAAATAAAGTCTTGCAGCAATTCATTATCACTAGACATGACTTCATGTCGATTGCCAACCCATGCCAACTCGCCCAAGTGAACCAAGTTGATATTATCTCCTATTTCCATCACCGAATTCATATCATGCGTATTGATAACCGTTGTTATTTGGTTTTCGGTTGTAATGGTTCGAATGAGTTCGTCTATTTTCATAGAAGTAGTAGGATCTAGCCCCGAATTAGGTTCATCGCAAAAAAGATATTTAGGGTCAAGGATAATTGCTCTAGCAATTCCTACTCGTTTTTGCATTCCACCACTCACTTCAGAGGGATACTTATTATTACTTCCCGTTAATTCTACCCGATCCAGTGTTTGGTTTACCTTATCGGCCTTTTCTTTCCACGTCAGATTCGTAAACATATCCAAAGGGAAACGCACATTTTCTTCTACTGTCATAGAGTCAAACAAAGCAGAACCTTGAAAAAGCATCCCCATTTCTGTCCGAATGGCTTTTCGTTCTTTTGTACTCAAAGCCGTAAAATCAGTATTACCATACCAAACAGTACCAGAAGTAGGTTGAATCAAACCAACCAAGATTTTAAGCATTACCGTCTTTCCAGCACCAGACTTTCCAATAATCAAATTGGTCTTTCCTTGCTCAAAAACAGTTGAAATTCCTTTTAGAACTTTCTGTTCACCAAATTCCTTTTTTATATTTTCAATACGAATCATGCTAAATACTTAAATTTTGAAGGGAGATATTATTGCCAAGTCTAACGATTAGGTCAACAACAAGGCCAATATATAATCTGCTAGTAGGATTAAAATATTACTAATAACAACCGCACTAGTACTAGCCCGTCCCAGTTCGATGCTACCCCCTGTTACAAAGAAGCCTTGATAACATGAAATAGAAGTTAACAAAAAGGCAAAAACAATCGCTTTAATTTCCATCATCCAAATATTATAAGGATCAAAAAAGGCTCTTAGTCCTTGCATAAACTCTGCTTCAGAAACTAAATTTCCTACGGTACAAGCAACATATCCACCCGCCATTCCCATAAAAGCAGACAACACAACCAACATTGGGATAACGGTTATGGCAGCAATAATTTTGGGCATCACTAAATAAGCAGTTGTATCAACTCCCATTACCTCCAAGGCATCTATTTGTTCCTTTTGGCGCATTCCACCCAACTCTGCTGCAATATTTGACCCAACTTTACCCGCTAAAGCCAAACAAGTAAATGTTGGAGCCAATTCTATGATCATAATATCTCGTACAATATAACCAATGTAATATTTGGGAATAGAGGAAGATCCCAGTTGGTAGGCAAATTGAATGGCTGTTACCGCCCCAATAAAAACAGAAACTAAACCAATAATAACCAATGATCCAATACCAATATCTATCATTTGGCGGGTCGTTTCTTTCCAATACATGGACAACTTCTCTGGACGGGCAAACATATTCTTAATGAATAACAGGTAGCGTCCGAAATGGAAAAACAAGTTCAATGTTCTAGTATTTTTGTTAAATAAAACTTCCTTGTGAGTTTATGATCTAACTGATAAATCACAGTTGATCCCACAACTTGTTAAGTTGCAACAAAACTCGCACTTTTTTAAGAAAAACTCCTACTTTCTATAATAAAATCCTCAATTCTCCATCAAACATCAATCCACTTCCTCGTTCTTTGTTAAGAAAAGACAGAAAACTAGTGGATAGAATCTTCTAATAATAAAAGGTTGTCCAAATCCCTTTCTATAATTTCTAAAATTACAATATCGGGCTGTTCTATCTTTATTACCTCCTCATCAAACAGCCTCCAGATATACACCGTTTCGCCAAACGTCTCGTTCATAAACTTCATTAAATTGGTAAAAAAGGAATCCCTAAAGGCCAATACCTTTATTTTATTAGCTGTTGAGGTATAATTAAACACATAGTTTTTGGTATTCTTAGGTACAGCAAGCGTAGATTTTTTCTCTTGAGCAATGCTATTTTTAGGTTGGAGTACAATTCTTTCCTCCTTTACTTTGATGTTTAGCATTCCTGTCAAATCTTCTTGGTCGCTAATTTCCGTTAATAATTCAAAACTATCCAAAGTCGGTATTAAAAGCTTAGGGTATTGTTGTTTTATACTTGACGCTAATGCCTTATACCCCCAATAAGCTCCATAATCATTCCAGTGCGTATTCGTCTTATGATAAAGTCGTTGGATAGGTGTTTTGGGAAAAGAATCTGACAGATCTATAAAATTTAGTTCTTCTGGATTGAAGAGGGCCTTTAATTGTTCCAATTTTGTCAATTGCTGGCTTTTTTGAATGGGTAATTCTTCGCCATAGATCGAATGTTTGTTGGGCGCTACGGCGACATAAAAATCAATATTCCTTGCTTTTAGCCATGCCTTTTTTTGCAACAACTTTTTCTTTATCTTTTGCAACTCTTCCTCCTTAAAAGCATCTATACCTTTTGATTCTGTAATCACATTCGAATAGCTATTCCCCAAAAAGAACCACCCATTATTTCCTTTGACTACTTTACGTGGAAGCGCATTCACTCCAAATAGATTGGTTTGAATAGCATAATAGCTCTTAAACAAACTGGCTTTCAGCACAAAGTTATCGCTATAATATTTATCATAGGCATCCTTAAAACCAATAACATCTCGATAAAACCCCAATGCAGTACGCAAACTCCCTTTACCTGCCCTACTCTGCTCCAACGAGAATGTTGGTCGTGCTTTTAATCTTCTATTTTCTGCCTTACTATCATTAAATGATACGCCTATCCATTGAAAAAATAAAGGCAAACTAATAATTAAAGCAAAAATGATTATCGTTCCTATTTTTATTTTTCTCATTGCTCTTAAAATCTAAAATAAATAAATGGATTATAGGAATCTGCCCCTAAATGAATGATCGACAAAACAAACAAGGCAAATAGCATAACTATACGTATCATTGCTCCTGCTGGTTCCTGAGTTTTTTTATCAAAATAATGGTAAACAGGGAAAGAAAATACGATTGCTAATAAGGAAACGATAAAGGTGTAACTATTGAGATATAAAAAGCTCAAATAGCTATTTGTTGCTGCTTCGCCTAGGGATGGAACAAACATTTGTTGGAGATATCGCATTGCATCAGGCAGGGTTTCTGCCCTAAAAAAGACCCACCCCACTAAAACAACCACCAAGGTATATAAATGCTGCAAAGGTTTCCATAGTTTGCTTAAAACCTGATCAAAACCGATCCGTTCTATCACAATAAACAATCCATGGAACAAGCCCCAAATAACAAAACTCCAACTGGCTCCATGCCACAAGCCCGTTACAAAAAACACAATAAAAAGATTTCGATAAAGCTTTATTTTTCCGACTCTACTCCCTCCCAAAGATATATATAGATAATCTCTAAACCACGACGAAAGGGAGATGTGCCAACGCCGCCAAAACTCTTTGATACTGGTTGAGATATAAGGGTAATTAAAGTTTTCTAAAAATCGAAATCCAAACATTCTTCCCAATCCTATTGCCATATCAGAATAGCCTGAAAAATCAAAATAGATTTGAAAGGCATAAGCGATTATTCCCAACCAAGCAAAAGGCGTTGAAACATCCGCTGTATTAAGGGCAAAAATACTATCTGCAATAGCAGCAAAGGTATTCGCCAACAATACTTTCTTGGCCAAGCCCACAATAAATCGTTCTACCCCGATAGAAAAATCATCAATAGAAAGTTGTTTAGCTTCCAATTGCTCATTAATATCGGCATAACGAACAATGGGTCCTGCTACCAATTGTGGGAACATCGTTACATAGGTGGCAAAATTGATAAAATTTTTATTGGCTTTAACCGTTCCCCGATAAACATCTATGGTATAAGACAAGGTCTGAAAAGTATAAAAACTAATGCCGATTGGCAATGCTATTTGTGGAAGGTTTTGAATGGTAGCATTCGTGAATCCTAGGGTTTCAATAACGTAGTTAAAATTGTCAAAAGCAAAATTGAAATACTTAAAAAACAATAGAAACGACAAATTGGTCGCTATAGAAATTGCCAATCCTGTCTTGCGGTTGCCTCGCTCAATTAATAACCCACAAGAAAAATCAACCATTGCAGATAGCAGCATTACTACTACAATTTTATCCTCCCCCCAAGTATAAAAGATCAAACTTACAATCAATAAAACTAGATTTTTGAGCTTATGAGGGGCTAAATAATAGAGCCCTAATGCGATTGGCAAAAAAGAAAACAAAAAAATTGCACTACTAAAAATCATAATAAAAACTGATCTATAAATGGATGGTTACAAGAATTATGGTCATTTCTAGCGAAAAGTAAATTCGTTCAAAGATATAAAAGGGCTTGATAAAACAGGTCTTTAACGCCTGTTTTGTCTCAATATTTACATTCTTTACACCAAAACATAGAAAACTTGTCCTTTTTGCAAATTGATAGCGACAACAAGCTTATTACCACAAAAATCAAGAAAAAGGATAAAACTCCTTAACTTGGGACAAAAGATACCCGATTACCAACACCAATAACGAATCGCTTAATTTATGACAACACAAGAAGAACTTGACCACTTACTAGATTTATTAAAACAAGAAAAAGAGGAAGAAAGCAGACAATTTGATGAACTGCTCAAAGAGTTAAGTATCCAACAACGGATTCAAAAAGGAGCTTGTTGGTATCCTGTACAAATAGAAAGTTCTGGTTGGAGTTTGGGAGAACATCCTTTTATTGTCGTAGAGCGAACCAAACACATAGACAAACCGCATAAATTTCGTTCTGGACAAGTGGTGAGTATCTTTTCTGAAAAAGTGCTTGGCGATAATACAGAAGAGAAGGGCGTTATTTATTTCATCAAACGGAACCGTATGAAAATTATTTTATATGGTACTCAGCTTCCTCGATGGATTTTAGGGGGAAAAATTGGCATCCAACTCAATTTTGATGAACGTAGTTATCAAGAAATGGAACGTGCCGTCAAGATGGTTAAAGCGGCAAAGAATGATCGTTTGGCAGAATTGAGAGAGGTTTTATTGGGCAAAACGCCCCCTTTGTTTGATCGAGAGCATCATTATTTCGAAATCCCACACCTCAATAAATCTCAAAATGATGCCGTACAAAACATCCTTGCTGCCGAAGATGTTGCCATCATTCATGGTCCTCCTGGCACAGGCAAAACTACCACTATTGTGGCGGCTATTCAGCAACTCGTCAAGCGAGAGTCGCCTATCCTTGTTTGCGCCCCCTCCAATTCTGCCACAGATTTGTTAACGGAGAAATTAGCTCAAACTGGTCTTAATGTTGTTCGTATTGGCAATGTTTCTAGAGTAGACGAAAGTCTTTTGCAGCACACCATGGAAGGCATCCTGCAAGCACTTCCTGAAATACAGGAGGTCAAAAAGATGAAAATTGAAGCAGCAAAAGTACGACGCAATGCCGAAAAATTTAAACGAAAATTTGGCGCAAAAGAACGCCAAGATCGTAGAGATAATTATAGAGAAGCAAAGGATTTGATGTATCAAGCCAAAATGTTGGAAGACTATATTATTGACAAAACGTTACGAGAAGCAGATGTTATTTGCAGTACGTTGGTTGGTGCTGTCAGTCGTCACATCGAAAAAATGACCTTTAATACAATTATTATTGATGAGGCTGCTCAGGCACTGGAACCTGCCACTTGGATTCCTATTTGTAAGGCCCAAAAAGTTGTTCTTGCTGGCGACCCGTTTCAGCTCCCTCCTACGGTCAAAAGTATAACTGCTGCCAAAAATGGATTTAGCACAACACTGCTCGAAAAAGGCGTTCAACGCCTAGAAAACGTTAACTTGCTCGATACCCAGTATCGAATGCACAATACCATCATGGGCTTTTCCAATCAGCAATTTTATGACCTTCAACTAAAGGCAGATACAGCCGTCGCAACTTGGCAATTGCTGCTTTCGGATGGAAGCCCCTCCGCCCCTATGGAATTCATTGACACAGCAGGCTGTGGTTTTGAAGAAAAAGTTAATCCTGAATCTCAAAGTTATTACAATCCAGAAGAATATTTTGTATTGCGACAACATCTGGACAATCTATTAGTAATTGTTGGGGATCAACCGATTTCTATTGGCATTATATCTCCTTATAGGGAACAGGTTGTCGCTATCCAAGATGCCATTGTTAAGGATTTTGATCATTTTCCTGATGCCAACATAGAAGTCAACACCATTGATGCCTTTCAAGGGCAAGAACGAGATGTTATTTATATCTCTATGGTGCGTTCTAATGATGCAGGGGAAATTGGATTTTTGAAGGATACTCGTCGGATGAATGTTGCCATGACTAGGGCCAAAAAGAAGCTGATTATTATAGGAGATAGTGCTACTTTGGCTAGTTTTCCATTCTATAGTCATTTTTTGGACTATGTGGATGCTAAAGGGGCATACGGATCTGCTTGGGATTGGCAATAATTTATTATATTAGAGTTAAATATTCCATGAAGCTAACTAAGTACACGATACTAAGCTACTTTTGATAAAATAGTTTTGTTGTTGTTTTGGAATGCCCCATTTATTCTAAAAAGGCATTCCATTCCCCAAAGACAACATTCTAACCAAACACTTAACCCAATTCTAAAAACAATTGTTCTTTGATCCCACAAGCTCACGCAGTAGCAACGCAATTAATCCTGTGCACTCCTAAACGTTCTTTTCTATTATTATAAATCATGTAATATAAGGACTTACGAGCTATATTTTTTCTAAAGAGAAGCAATAAAAGCTTAACCTTTGTTAGCGTTTAGTCCATGGTTTACTTTATGTCTTGCTATGCATGCTGTCCGTGGCTTTAGTCTTTATGCTATCAGCATAAGCCGCACGGCAAACGCTGTTCGGGATGTAAAAGAGCCAAAACTATTTTATTATGTTCCCAAAATTATTTACCCTTCCCTTCATGGGATTTTTATTGTTACTCCTAACCTACTCAACCGTTAGTTATTCCCAAACCACCTTTAGTGATGTCACTTCAAGCATAGGGATTGACCATTACCATCAAACCGATGATATGGGAGGCGGACTTGCTATTTTTGATTATAACAACGATACCTTTCCTGATATTTTTTACACTGGGGGTTTTCAACGAGCTGCTCTATACAAAAACAACGGAGATGGCACTTTTACAGATGTCACCTTAGCGGCAGGATTAGGATTTACCGATTCCGTTGCGTTTATTGCCATTGTAACTGGAGACATTGATAACGATGGCTATCGAGATATTTATCTAGGAACGGAAGGAAAGGACCCTAATTATTTGCTCCGAAATAATGGGAATGGCACTTTTTCGGATATTACGACATCCGCTGGCGTTGCAGGCGATAGTTCTTGGACACTAAGTGTCACTTTTGGCGATTATAACAAAGACAGTTATTTAGATTTGTATGTTAGTAATTATGTAGACACAGCTGATGTGGCTTTTGATTCCCTAGGAAACTTTATTGGTTTTACACACATTTGCCACCGAAATATTCTTTTTATGAATAACGGCGACAACACCTTTACCGATGTTACGACCAATATGGATGTTGCCGATTTGGGTTGTACCCTTGCTACAGTATTTACCGATTATGACAGCGACCGAGATGTTGATATTTTTACAGCCAATGACTTTGGGCAATGGATCGTTCCCAATGCCTTATACCAAAATAACTATCCTGGTTCATTTAGCGATGTTAGCATGCCTTCTAATATCAATTCTAAAATGTTTGGGATGGGAATTGCCATTGGCGATTATGACCAAGATTTGGACTTAGATTACTATGTTACTAATATTGGCAGAAATGTATTGAACAAAAATAATGGCGATGGTACTTTTACCGATACAACCAATGCCGCAGGTGTCACCAATCAATGGATATTTCAAGACTCCTTACATGCGACAGGTTGGGGAACGGGTTTTATGGACATAGACAATGACAGTTATCTTGATTTGTATGTTGCCAATGGCTTAATTAATGCCATTCCTGAATTGTTGACTAGTCATATAGATCCTGATAAATTATATCACAATAATGGCGATGGTACTTTTTCAGACATCAGTGCATTGATTCCTGTAGACTCTTTAGCGACTAGCCGTGGGTTTGCTTATGGAGATTATGATAATGACGGGGACATTGATTTATTCCCACTTCCTAGCTTAACCGATCACACGCATGACACGATTAAAGTACTTGTGCTTCGCAATGATCTCAACAACAATAACAACTGGCTCAAAGTATCTTTAACAGGTACCGTTAGCAATCGAGATGCTTTTGGCGCTCAAATTTTAATTTATGTCAATGGAAAATCTTGGGTGCACGAAATTTCGGCGGGGGGTAGTCATTGCTCGCAACACAGTTCTATTGCCCACTTTGGATTGGGGACTGCTAATTTGGTAGACAGTTTGGTTATCAATTGGCCCAATGGTATCACTGAGCGGCTTGCCAATATCAACTCCAATCAAACGCTGTATCTAACAGAAGGCTTAATTTCTACTATAAATTCTCCTTCTCAAAATACGCTTAATTTTATAGCTTTTCCCAATCCTGCACATGAACAGCTTAATATTCGCTATCGCTTGTCTCAAGAACAAGCCACCGAATTAAAACTAATCAATGCACTTGGGCAAATTGTTTGGCAACAACACAATGGTCGTCAACAAGCTGGTCAATACAATTTGACCATCCCAATTCAGGCCTTAAACAGTGGAATTTATTGCATAGAGTTCGCCAATAAAAACAAAGCTTCCACGCATAAAATAATTATACAACATTAAATGAAAGAAGTAGCCATATTCCATACCCTTGCCCATGTGTTTATTGCGTTTACTGGAGCAGTATTATTATTAGCCATTTGGTATAATATCCGCAAACGCTTTAATACTAGATTTGAAGAAGACAATTCTCAACAACGAGTCGACAAAGGCTTAGTTTATTTGAGTTTGGCCTTATTCGTTTGGGTTGGTTCTGGAATATGGGGTTACTTGGGCAATAATTGGGATTTTGAGGGCAGTGCAGTTTATTTGTTAGGAGTAAATTTGTTTTCTACCCTCAACAATCTATTTATATTATTAGCCCTCTTTTATTTTTCTCACGCCCCTCATTTTATTTATAACAATGAGAAAAACATCAGCAAAATTATTGCACTGATTTTGTTCGTTACCTTATTAACAATTGGATTAAATCTAAGTGTTTCGTCCAAACATTCGCTGCTTAACATTCCTGCCATTCCAGATTTATTAGCGTCTAGTTTTGTCTGTTATTTATTGTCTTATTCTCTGTACAAAACGTTTGTTGATCGGGACCTAAAAATCGTTGCTTATATTGCCGTTCTTGCCGTTGCCTTAATGTTTGCCTCCCAACTGCCTGAGGTTTTTGTTCAGCTCAACAATGGCTTTGCCAATAAGCTCATCAAAATTATTGCAAAAACATCTTTGATTGCCATTTTTTTAGTACTAGCAACCAGTTGGGTAATAGAACTAGCCAACACCCCTCGACCAAGTGAAATGATGTTGGAGTTTTTAGATTGGTCTTTGATCAAAATCACCATTCCATCCAAAGGTATTTATGCCAAAACAATTGATTTTGGTTCTAAAACTACTCAATATAAAAATCTACTAAAATTCGCCCTACGTAGAAAATGGGGAGAGGGACAAGAACAATGTATTCTTGTTGGCGGAGCAGGAGAACTCAAAAACCAAACTTACCTCAGCAGAATTATAGAAAATTGTAACCGCATACTTAATTTGCCAGAGGACGAAAAACTAGAGCGGAGAGATATTTTCACCTTTATTGGCAATGGTCAATACCGTCTTCGGATGCTCCCCCAACATATCCTAATTGAAAATGGCTTGCTAGAAGAATTTTCAAAACACCCTGATAATCAAAACTATAAAACCTTTTGTAATTAATTGTTATTCAATTTCAAAAAGCAACAAACAACTATTATTTGCTATAGTTTGAAATAAGGCAAGGGCTTCTCTAAACTTTGTTTGATTTTGCGTTTGAACAAGATTTAAACCACAATCAATATTGTTATGAAAACATCAGAAATTGCCCCAACGACTACTTTATTTGGGCACCCCAAAGGTCTCTTTTATTTATTTTTTGCAGAATTATGGGAGCGCTTTTCCTTCTATGGAATGAAAGCGCTTTTGCTCCTATATATGACGCAACACTTATTGTATTCAGACGATGTATCCTTTGGGATTTTATCGGCTTACATGTCTCTGGTCTATATAACTCCTTTATGGGGAGGAATTATTGCCGACAAAATTCTAGGTTACCGCAAATCCATTTTATTAGGCGGTATACTAATGGCTTTGGGACACTTTTTTCTTTCTTTTGAAACCCCTCTTTTCTTTTATGGCTCTCTAGGGCTCATTATTGTTGGAAATGGATTTTTTAAGCCCAATATTTCTTCTTTTGTTGGCGCATTGTATAAAAACAATCCTACTCAACGAGATGCTGGTTTTACGATTTTTTATTTGGGTATTAATTTAGGAGCCGCTATAGCCCCCCTTATCTGTGCTTGGGTTGCCGATCTTTATGGTTGGCATTATGGCTTTATGTTAGCAGGAATTGGTATGTTATTGGGCTTATTTTTCTTTCAACGAGGGCTCAATAGTGATGTTTTTGGTGCTGCTGGAAAATTGCCCAACTCAACCAATTATTACCAAAAAAAGGGCGGATTAAACCAAGGGCAATGGATTTCATTGGGAGCTTTTGCCGTTGTTCCAATTTTTGCAGCCATTATATATTTGCATCAATACGAGCACTACTTAATTTTTGCGGCTACCCTATTTTTGGTGCTTTACGTTCTTTATATTTTAAGTCGTGTTAGCCCCCTTGAGCGAGGGCGTTTAATTGTTGTCATTTATTTCACCTTACTCTCCACTTTATTTGCTGCTTTATTTGAACAAACAGGAAGCTCGGTTGTGCTTTTTGCGGATCGAAATGTAAATTTAATTGGCATCACTGCGGCTCAAACCAATAGTATTAATGCTAGTTTTATTGTCTTACTGGCCATCCCTTTTTCTATGCTTTGGGGCTGGCTTAACAAAATTAATAAAAATCCCAGCGCCCCTTACAAATTTAGCATTGGGCTAATCTTACTGGGGTTAGCAGCAATTATATTTGGACGTTCTGCCGTTAGTGCCGATGCCATGGCCCAAACCTCTATGGTGTATCTGGTCATTGGTTATTTTGTGCTAACTGTAGGTGAATTATTCTTATCGCCCATTGGTTTATCAAAAGTAACCGAACTATCCCCCACTCGATACATTGCATTTATAATGGGGGTTTGGTTTTCTTCTTATTTTTATGGGCATTATTTTGCAGGTAAAATTGCACAACTAACTGTCAACAATGGAGATAAAAATATACTGACGGACAGCTTTGGTACTTTCATCGAAATTATCACCCAACTCAATCCAAGTATTGCCGCTGAAAAAGGCAAAGCGTTTGAACAATTATACGCTTATGTTTCTGTCTATGTTAGCTTTGGGATCATCACGTTATCCATTGGTTTATTGGCCTTTTTTATCGCTCCCTTTATGGCTAAGTTAATGCAATTAGAGGAGTACAAAAACTAGCTCTAAGGAGCTATTAAATATACTGCACCCCCAAAAGAGATTCTAACATTAAAAAAGATCGTTCTTTGACAAATCGTGTGGTAAACTCTAAAAAAGGGCAAGCTTTTAACTACTTTTTAGCTTCGCTGCTAGGCATCCCCGTTGGTACACCATACCAAACTGCTCGTGCACTACGTTTATGTGGTTTAGAAGAAAGTAATAGGTCGTAAGTCGTATGTCCTGTATTTACAGGAACTAAGCATACGACTTACGACCTATTACTTATAACAAAAGTAGTAATAAGAAGGCAAGGTAGTTTACGATTCCACACAATTTGCCAAAGAACCTATAAATCATCCTATGCCTATTGGAGTGAGGTCAATGTTTACTAGCATTTCTATGCTTAGAAAAGATATAATGACTTTTTGTTTTGCAAATTCCACATTTTAATCTAGGTTTGTTAAAATAAATATGAACTATGTTTTTGTTTTTAGTTCATATTTATTTTTTCATTATAAAACAGACCATAGTATAAAATATACTTTTTTGCTAGGTTTATACAATTAGACATCAATAATAGGTGATTGTTTGTATCGTTTAAACCTTTTACATTCAAACAATTTCATGCCTATTAGCACTAAACTCTGACCTTATTTTAACCAAAAAAACACTTACAATTATGGATTATTTCGAAGAATCTCTTCATCTACATAGTTATTTAAAAGGAAAAATTGGGGTTCGTAACAAAATGGATGTTCGCACACAAGAGCACCTTTCTTTGGTTTATTCACCAGGTGTTGCTGCTCCATGTTTAGAAATACAAAAAAATCCCGAATCAGTTTGGGAATATACCATGAAAAGCAACTCGGTGGCAATTGTTACCGATGGATCTGCTGTTTTGGGACTTGGAAACCTTGGAGCAGAGGCCTCTATTCCTGTTATGGAAGGAAAGGCTATGCTTTTTCGTCGTTTTGGACGAATCAATGCATTTCCAATTTGTCTAGACACACAAAATGTAGATGAAATTGTAGAAACAGTTCGTCGCATTGCTCCAGTATTTGGAGGAGTTAACCTAGAGGATATTGCCGCTCCTAGAAGCTTTGAAGTAGAAGAACGCTTGCAAGATTTAGGCATTCCCGTTTTTCATGACGACCAACACGGAACAGCAATTGTTGTTTTAGGTGCTTTAATCAACGCTGCAAAATTAGTAGGAAAACGTTTAGAAGATCTATCCGTTGTTATCAATGGAGCTGGTGCTGCGGGGATCGCTATTGCCAAGCTGCTTCGTTGTGTAGATCATGGCGAGCAAGATAGTGTTTGTACGCCTGTTAAAGAAATGATTATTTGCGACAGCAAGGGGATTGTTCATAGGGATAGAGACAACCTAAATGAGGCCAAAAAGAGAGCTTTGGGCTTCACCAATCTTAACAATAAGAAAGGAAGCCTAAAAGATGCCCTTGTTGATGCTGACGTCTTTATTGGGGTAAGTATGGGCAACTTGCTAACGACTGAAGATATTAAAACCATGGCTAAGGATTCTATTATTTTTGCGCTGGCAAATCCAACCCCTGAAATCATGCCTGAAGAAGCCTATAAAGGAGGAGCCGCAATTGTAGGTACTGGCCGAAGCGACTTGCCGAACCAAGTTAATAATGTATTGGGTTTTCCTGGTATTTTTAGAGGTGCCTTGGATGCTCGTGCCAAGCAAATTACACCGAATATGAAATTAGCTGCGGCTTATGCTATTGCAGAGAGTATTTCCAATCCATCTAAAGATATGATTATTCCGCCTGCATTAGACGAAGTTGTTGCTTATAAAGTTGCCAAAGCTGTTAAAGAAGCAGCCTTAAAAGACATGCAATAAGCGCAATAAAGTATTAATAATAAAGATTTTAAATCACATTTTTCTGTTTTTATCGTTATATTAGAATAGCAAAAACATCATTCTATAACTTTATAATTTTAAAAATTTATTATGAAAAATTTATCCCTACTATTAATACTTGTATTTGTCATTACAGCATTAGCCTCTTGTGGCAGTAGCCCCTACAAAAAGCGTAAAGGATGCAAAGGTAATGGTGGTTGGTATGGAAAACGTAATTTGGGAGCTATCGAGCATCAAAAAACAAGTCCACAAGAAATTTATGTCTTAGCCAATTCAGAAGAAGTGAATTACAACTAATTTATTTTTTCTTTGTTCTATTAATACTTTGCTGAAAAATCAACGGAGTAATATTTTATAAAAAGTCCAACATTTAGCTGCTGCTGCTTGTTGGATTTTTTATTTTGCTTATTTATCCATTTTTAAAATCATTCCAATGCATTCAAAAGCCATCCAAGTTTTATCAAAAGATCCTTCATTAAAAGCAATCATTTCTAAGATTCAACTTCCAGAACTATCTTCTTCCAAAGATGTTTATCGCAGTTTATTAAGATCTATTGTCTCTCAACAACTTTCCGTAAAAGCTGCTGCTACCATCCATCAACGTTTTTTAGACTTATTTGATCATCAAGATCCCTTGCCTCATTTGCTTTTAGAAAAAAGTTTAGAAGAACTAAGAGCAGCTGGTTTATCAAGGCAAAAAGCTGGTTATATGCAAAATATTGCCGCCTTCGCTCTTGAGCATCAATTTGATCAAATTAATTGGGACGATTATACAGACAAAGAACTGGTAACATTTTTAACTCAGATAAAAGGTGTAGGGACTTGGACCGTTCAAATGATGTTGATGTTTACTCTACAACGCAGTGATGTTTTTCCTAGTGCAGATTTGGGGATACAACAAGCCATGCAAAAGTTGTACAACATAGAAGGCAAGGGCAAAGTATTGATTAGCCAAATGGATAAAATTGCAGCAAATTGGAGCCCTTATAGAACCATTGCTTGCCGATATTTATGGCAATGGAAAGATTTATAGTTTATCAATGGCAATGCTCTTAACAAAGCACTGCTTATGCGTTTTGTTTTCCTAGAACAGATCGTTTTTTCTTATCATTTTAACTTCACAAAAATAAAGGTCTGTATAAACTTTTACATGCCTATTTTATTGCTTAAATTGAGTTTTTAGCTGTTTTAAAAAGGATAACCTAAGCACTTTTTTTAATTAGTTATCAACCATTACTCCATTTTTAAACAACTCATATCTTAAAATAATAAACAATGGCAACGATTACATTTAAAGGCAACCCAATCCAAACCGCAGGCGAACTTCCACTCGTAGGAAGCAAAGCTCCTGATTTTGTATTAGTAAAAAATGACTTATCAACGGCTACCTTATCCGATTTTAAAGGATCTAAGGTCATTCTAAATATATTCCCAAGCATAGACACAGGCATTTGTGCCATGTCTGTCAAAAAATTTAATGAAAAAGCTGCTAGTTTGGAACACACGCAAGTATTGTGCATTTCAAGAGATTTGCCTTTTGCTCAAAGCCGTTTTTGTGGTTCTGAAGGCATTAAGGATGTTATTAATTTATCCGATTATGCCACTAGTGCTTTCTGCAAGGACTATGGTTTACTAATGTTAGATGGTCCCTTGCATCATTTAGCAGCAAGAGCGGTTGTTATAGTAGATGAAGAAGGAACCGTTATCTATACAGAGCTCGTTCCTGAAATTGTGCAAGAGCCCAATTATGAAGCAGCATTGGCTAGTCTTTAACCAATAAGCTGCTCTTAAGAAGCCCATTTTAGATTTTAAAATGGGCTTCTTAACATCTAAAGCACTGTCTGCTTCCCTACTGCATCAACCACCAATATTAAACCGATTTAATTACTTCATCACTCCGCTAGAACCCCGAACCCAGCTATGCTGGCTCATAAGCGATAGCGTACTAACGAATCAGCGGAGTATTGTATTAATCTCTTAAGTCCTTATGGAAATATCCAAAAAGAAGCCTTCCTTTCCTATCTCTGATAATTTAAGAAAGTACTTAAAAGACTATGGTCGTTCAGATGCGCTGCCTATCCAGTATCAAGACCTAACCAACTGGTATGAATCGGCTGCTATTTATGATCAAAATGGTAATGACACGCTTTGGGAAGCTATTATTTATCACCCTACCTTTCAGGATGAAATTGAAGCAGCATTAACCTATATCTATGGCATGCTCAAAACAGATGGCAATATGGAGGTGATTGAGCACCTTCGAGTAAGCCGTATAGATTATTGCCTTTTTGGAAATTCCAAACCTTTTCGTATTCGAATCATCAATAGCTTAAATGACAACCACGATTATTTCTACATCAAAAAAGCAGATGCTTCTAGGGTTTATGGCTTGGAACTAGAGGACATTCTTAGCCCCAATCGCTTAGCGTTTATTGTCGATAAAGAAACGTTGGTGGAAGAACATATCCCAGGAATTCCAGGCGATGCCTTTTTAGATTATTATATAGAAACACCGAATTTTCTAAAAAGTTATGCTGCCAAAGAATTTGTCAAGTTCAATGAGCGATGTTTTGTAATGCTACTAGGCGATATGCGTTCTTATAACTATGTGGTAGATGTCACCCCTGACTTTGACAAAGAGCAATATCGGGTTCGGGCAATTGATTTTGATCAGTTGTGTTATGAAGGACGTAAAAACCACTACCTTCCACAGTTTTATAAAGAGAATTATAAAATTGTCAAGTTCTGCATGGAAGTATTGCCTCCCATTACTGTCGAACAGTATAAATATGAAGAACGTATTTTAATGAAAAAACGTTACAATTTAGATCAAGAGCGCATCAAGCATCTATTGAACAGCATGAGTATGGATACCCTGTCTACTCATGAAAAACGTGCTTCGCTAATCAAAGATCTAAATTCGTATCATACTACCCAACAATTTTCTTCTCTATCTTCTATGGGGGAAATACTAACCCTGCATTTGGAATTAATGTTGGGAAAACCCATGCCCAAAACCCACAATGGAACCATTAGTTATAAAAAGCTATAATGAACACTCAATTAAGCCATTACATAAGACGTTATATTACGATTTCTGACTCAGAATTGGAATTATTTAATGCTGCTTTGAGTCCCAAAAAATTAGCCGCAAAAGAATACCTATTGCAAGCAGGAAGAATTTGTACTTCAAGGTATTTTATAACAAAGGGTTGTTTGCAGTTGTATTATATTAACACCAAGGGAAACAATCAAATTGTTCATTTTGGGCTTGACAATTGGTGGATTACAGATTATGAAAGCCTAATTCATCAAATCCCGTCTAAATTATACATACAGGCAATTGAGCCAACAGAAATATTGGCATTAAATATCGCTTCTTTTGAAAAGCTGTGCCAGCAACTCCCTAAGATAGAACGCCTTTTTCGAATTATTATGGAGCGATCTTATGTTGCGGCTCAACGAAGATTAGAATTTATGTTTAGTCTCTCTGGCGAAGAACTGTACCGCACTTTTATTGCTGCAAATCCTACTTTTGCCCAACGAATTCCCCAATACATGTTAGCCTCTTATTTGGGCTTTACGCCTGAATTTCTAAGCAAAATCCGAGCTAAGAAAAAATAGGTCATTTCTTAATCTTGATTAAGATTTCTTTCATTTCCTTGCGCTACTTTTGTTCTAAACAAAACCACAAGTTATGAAAAAATTAATTTTATACTGTTTGCTTTTTAGTATGAGTTATAGTTGTACTAAAAACACAGCTGATTCAAACAATCTTAATACAATGAAACAACCTATATCAAAAGTTCTTGATAGCAATTTGCCGACCATAGGAATTTTAGTTTTTGAAGGGGTGATTATGAATGAAGTAATTGCACCAATGGATGTTTTTTCAAAAACAACTGCCAATGGAGAAAAACTGTTTAATGTCATTACCATTGCCAAAACAATTCAGACCTATAACAGTGCGCAAGGATTAAAAATCATACCCGATATAAGCATTGATCAAGTCCCTAAATTAGAGGTTTTAGTTGTTCCTAGCTCGTATCATCCCAACCAGCAAACCGAAGACAAAGCACTCGTTCAGTTTATTCAAAAACAGCATCAATCTGTCAATTATATGGCGAGTCATTGTGCTGGAGCATTTCTAATTGGAGCAGCAGGAGTAGCTGATCATAAAAATATAGTAACTTATGTTAGCGGTGGAGAAAGTTTAAAGGCCAATTATCCAACCTTAAAAGTGGCCAATGATCGCACTATTTCTGTAATGACAGATGGCAAACTCATCTCATCCAATGGCAATTTAGTCAGTTACCTTGCTTCTCTTGATTTATTAGAAAAAATGACCAGCCCCCAACAACGAGCCCATGTAGAAGAAGCGTTATTGATCGATCGATTGTGTCAGAATTAGCTGTACGGAGGATTTAAACAATAAGATTTGAGTACAGGACAAAACCAGCTTGCTGGCTCACGAGCAAAGCGAACTATTAGGAGGCTTATCACTATTTTTTAGACCGCTTCGCTGTGAGATTTTAGAGCTTAGACTCCAATAACAGTTCAATTGGAGTCTAAGCTCTAAAATCCAAATCATCATTAAGCAAAGGTCCTATATTTTATAGGAAAAAACGTTAGCTCGCTTTGCTCGTGAGCACTTTGTTTTTAGTTTGCCCTGTACATAGCAAAAAGGTATTGTTTAAATCTTTATTCTATGGTCAACTTAACAAACGCCTCTCCTTCTCCAAGTCCATAAATTGTACACTTTGGTAGAAATTGGATTTAAATCTGGTATTTAGTTTGTATCTTTGGTTAATGTGTTATTTAAAGATTTTCGTTCTTTGACAAATCATGTAAAATATTAAACAGCCCTGCTCTCTTATGACTACTTTTGTTGTAAGTCATCGGTAGTAAGTCGTATGTTTAGTCTCTGTTAATGCAGGACTTACGACTTACTACCGATGACTTTCTTCTAAAAAAAGTAGTGGAAAGCTTACCCTTTGTTAGTGTTTGTCACATGATTCATCAAAGAACTAAGATTTTTATTGTTCTAATAAATAACTCACATTCGTTGATAAGTACTGCTGCTATATCTAATGAATTGGTCTGATACATTCCTAATTATTTCAAACAGAAAATTTATCCAATGAAAAATAGCTTTTTCATAATTGCTTTTTTGAGCATTTGCCTTAACTCAGCATCTGCACAACTAAAAGACATTAGCATCCCACAAATCTGGGAAGATTACAGGTTTTATCCCAAAATGGTTCCAGGGTTTAACTTTATGAAAGATGGTAAGCATTATTCGGTACAAGAAAGTAATGAGATTATTCAATATGATTTGACTTCTGGAAAAAAAACATCTGTAATTTATAGTTCTTCGGATCTGAATTTTTCTAGTTATACCTTTAGTGCTGATGAAAACAAACTGGTACTAGAAACCGAAAGAGAACAGATTTACCGTCGTTCTTCTAAAGCTAATTTTTATGTTTGGGATCGCAAATCTGAAAAACTTACGGCGGTTTCTAAAACAGGCAAACAACGTTATGCTACGCTCGATGCCCAAGGAAATAAGATTGCTTTTGTTCGTTCCAATAATCTTTTTTACAAAGAAGTAAATAGTGATAAAGAAATTCAAATTACAACAGATGGTGCCCACAACAAAATTATTAATGGAGCAACAGATTGGGTATACGAAGAAGAATTTTCGATGTCAAAAGCTTTTGCTTGGTCTCCTGAAGGAACCAAAATAGCCTTTTTGCGCTTTGATGAAACAATGGTAAAAGAATTTACTTATACCTCTTATAACAATGAGTTATATCCTATTTACAATACGTTCAAATACCCCAAGGCTGGAGAAAAAAATTCAGATGTTACGGTACATATTTATGATTTGACCACTAAAAAAACCGTGCAAGTACAGGTAAAGGGAGATAAAGATCAATACATTCCACGAATCAAATGGGTGGACGACAATCAACTTTGTGTTACTCGTCTGAATCGTCACCAAAACAACCTTGCCTTATTGCTTGCTAATCCTAAAAATGGAAGTACCAAGGTCTTACTAAAAGAAGAGAATAAATACTTCATTGACATCCATGATAATTTGACGTTTTTGGATAATGGAGAATTTATTTGGACAAGTGATGAAGATGGTTACAATCATATTTACCTTTACAATATGAAGGGCAAAAAGGTTCGCCAACTAACAAAAGGTAACTTTGATGTCATTCGTTTTTATGGTTTAGATGCTCAAAAGAAAATGCTCTACTTTCAGGCAGCCAAAGAAGGCGCTATGCACAGAGGGATTTACCACGCCCCACTTGCTGGCGGAGCAATCAAAACCTTGCATCATCAAAAAGGGGTAAATAGCGCACAATTTAGCAGTACCTTTGATTATTATGTCAACACCTATTCCAACGCTACTACTCCTCCTTCGTATAAGGTATACAAAACCCAAAACAACCAATTAATTCGTACCATAGAAGAAAATCAACCACTCAATAATCAGTTGAAAGAATACAATATGGGCAAACATTCTTTCTTTGAATTTACCAATTCAGATGATGTTGTGTTGAATGGTTGGGTAATTAAGCCTGCGGATTTTGATCCCAATAAAAAATACCCTGTATTTATGTATGTATACGGAGGACCAGGCAGCCAGACCGTTATGGACAGATGGGGAGGACAAAACTATATGTGGTTCCAAATGTTGGCTCAGAAAGGGTACATCATTGTTTCTGTAGATAATAGAGGGACAGATGCTCGTGGGCAAGCTTTCCGAAAATCAACTTATATGAATTTAGGAGGGCTAGAAACCAAAGATCAAATTGAAGTGGCCAAACATTTTGCTAGCCAACCTTATGTAGATGCAAAAAGAATTGGAATTTTTGGGTGGAGTTTTGGCGGCTATCTTTCTACTTCTTGTTTGGCTAAAGGTGCTGATGTGTTCAAAATGGCCATTGCTGTAGCTCCTGTTATCAACTGGAAATGGTATGATACGATTTATACCGAACGTTTTATGCGTAGCCCAAAGGAAAATAATGATGGCTATGAAGAAAATTCTCCGATTAATTTTGCGGGGCAAATTCGTGGCAAATATCTATTGGTTCATGGGATGGCAGATGATAATGTACATTTTCAGAATGCCGCAGAAATGGCTAGGGCTTTAATTGCCAAAAACATTCCTTTTGATGAGGCCTATTATCCAAACAAAAACCATGGTATTTATGGCGGTTATACAAGGGCACACCTTTACAACAAAATGACAAATTTCATTTTAGACAATTTATAAAATACTGCTAAAAAGAGTTCTTGGCAGGTGAATTATTCATTGTAGAATAATTCACCTGTTTTTTTGTCCCTGCCTCAACCCTGATTAAAATCATTTTTCATTATGATTATTATCATGGAATAACAGAGAAGGGTCTCCTATCTTTGAGCTATTGTTAATACAAATAGCTTATATCATGAATACAACATTAGTAGAAAATAATAAAGCCACTTTTGAGGCAACAACAACTCAAGCACCTCAAGGTATCGTTCAACGCTATTTAGATTTCTGTGACCGTCAAATGCAACATAGAATGACTTGGTTTTTGTTTCCAGCGCTCATTCTACCTTGCTTGTTCATGTCTTCAGCTATTTATTTTATGCTAAGTTATGGAGCAGCTGGTTTCTCAATTTTCTTGTTTGTAAGCATGTTATTGTTCATAGGAGGAATGGTTGCTACAGTAGGAAATTTGACCACAAGAACAACAATTACCTTATTTATTGTTGCTGTAATTTGGAATATAGGTTTCCCTGCACTAAGTATCTTTTTCCTTTCATAAAAAACTTATAAATAAGTTGGATTTTTAATAGCTTTTTAATTCTTCACTCTGTTATGAGTACCAAATTAGCTCTATTAATCCTTATTGTTTTTATACTATTTGGCACAGCCCCCCAGCAAGCTACGGCTCAATCTAATTTGACGGGATTGAGTACAACAAAAGAACAGTCATCGTTACATTTTATTGTTTATTATACTGGAGATTTAGCAAGTCTTATGACGACCAACGACGCTGAACTTAAAAACTTCATCTCCATTTATAATATGGAATTGACTCGTCAATTTGAAATCAATGAGTTCAATAAGGGATTGGTTTTAGTACCTGAATACCCTATTGAATCTCCGAATGAAATGGCAAAAGAGTTATCAATTATGAACAATATACTAATGATTGAAATCGTCAACCCTTTACAAGATAATTTATTAAAAGATAGGCTGAATAAAGCTTATTAAATTATTATTGATAGACAATACACCACACACTTTTTAAATATTTTTGTTTCCAAAAAGCAACTCAATTAGCATTAGAGTTGCTTTTTTTAGTTGTAACAATTAGCATTTTTGTCTAAAAACACCTTTTTAAAACATTTTGTTTTTATTTTATTTCTTTTTTAAAACATTTTGTTTTACATTTGTTTTATGATAACAAAAGACATTATAGACAATATAAAATGCACTAATTATGATGATAGTAAACAAAAATTTGCCTGTAGTGGTAAAACAGGCTTTTGATGATAATCTGCAAAGATTAAAGCGCTTTGCAAAACAAATTTGGTTGAGAGTAGCCTTTTTTGTTTTAATACTACTTGTACTTACTCAAAAAGAATTTAGCGTTCAATTTACCATTGGTAATGCTACGACACAGCAAAGTGCTAGTGTGCTAGATCCAACAAACAATTCTATAGAACCACAACATAATAATAAACCATACGCAACAACGGTATCGACAGAACGCACAAAAAAAACTAAAAGATGGTGGGAAACAATTCGAGACGAAAGTAAAGATATACGGTCTCAAATGAATTTGGCTAATGCGGCAACTGCTGTAGGCTCAGCCCTCAGCCCTGAACAACAAAAACAAGCTGCTAAGTTTTCTAACTTAGGTTTTGTTCTTAATCCAAATTTTGCAAAAAAGCACAACATTGATCCTGAAATTGTAGCAGCTAAGAATAAAATTTGTACCGATTATATCGCAAAGTACAGTTCTACAGCTAAAGAAGAGGCAGACTTGTTTAATATTCCCGCAAGCATAACACTTGCCCAAGGATTGTTAGAAAGCAATGCAGGCAAAAGTTCACTCGCTACCAAGGAAAACAATCATTTTGGAATTAAATGCCGCAAAAAATGTATTGGCTGCCGCTGTGCCAACTATACAGATGATAGTCGTTATGATATGTTTAGAATATTCGATTCTTCTTGGGAGAGTTTTAGAGAGCACAGTAAACTATTGTCGAACTCACGTTATAAACATTTATCAAAATTAAAACGTAGTGATTACAAAAATTGGGCACGTGGTCTCCAAGCAGCTGGTTATGCAACAGACAAAAAATATGCCTCCAAATTAATCGCCATTATCGAAGCTTTGAATCTTGACCGATTTGACCAATAATAAAACTATGGATAAGTTAATACTAAAAAAACTAGGTCGCTATTTTAAACGAATTGGCGTTGATTATGACACAGACCAAACCCGTCAAGCTCTAAGTTTTGATGTTGAGACTCCTGAAGGAGAATGGCAATGCTTGGTTCTGGTTGGAAGTCGAAAAGATGCTAGATGTGGAGTTGGTTTTTATTCTACCCTACCAACAGTCGTTCCGATTCCAATTCGTGATTTGATAGCGCTCTCTTTAATGTCTTTAAATACGGATCGTTTGTTTGGCAGTTTTGAACTCGATCCAGATACGGGCTATTTACATTTTAAGACCTATATCGAATTTGATTATCGTAACTTTTCAGAAAAGGCACTTGAAAAAAATATGCTTTTTAATATCGAGATTATGCGACGACACATGCTTAAATTAACCAAAATGATTCACCAGAGAATGGCTAATCGAGCTTAATTTATTAAATCTATATTTATTACATCCTAAAAAACAGATGGACAACTTTTAAGCCCTTTTATATCTAATATGCAGGTATAAAGGGCTTTCTTATTCTTTTTATCCTAATATTTCCAACCTTTTATATGGTTTGGATGTCCTAATAAATATTAACAGTTGTTATACAAAATAAAATTTCGAAAAAAAAACGAGGCCTATGCAACATTTAGTTAAATAACTGCGTTTTTCATACAGTAGCAAATTTTATTTTACACAGTTTATTTGTAAAAAATAAAACGACCCGAGAAAAATGAAGCATAAAATTACAAAAGGAGATTTAGTCCGTGACATTTATGGGGAGGTCAATTATCTAAAAAAAATGGCCATCCAAAAAGCTAAACAGTCAGACTCTGATATACAGGAAGAGCATAACGATTTAAAAAAAGCACAAGATCTATTAAATACGGTAGAAATTCAACCGCCTAGTTTTGTCATTCAAAATATTTTGAATTATAGCAAAAGCTCAGAATTTGAAACAGAAGCAAGCTAATGTAGACTAAATCACCATCAATCGCAAAAAAAAAGGCGGTCAGAAAGAGTTTTCTGACCGCCTTTTTTTGCGATATTGTCTAGTCCATTTTATTGACAATTTCTTGAACTTCCTGAGTTAGTTTTTTCAAGTCCTCCTTAGTTTGCTCGTCATTAATGCTCTCTAAACCTTCTTTAGACTTCTCCACTTGTTCTTTGATTCGCTTTGTTTCTTCTACCAATACGGTTAATTCTTCTTGATGTTTGCCATCTTTAGCCTCAGCCCGTAATTTGTCCAACAAATTTCCTAGTTTCTCAATAGAGTCATCATAGGTACCTTCTTTTATTTTCCCACCTTCATGTTGAAAAATATTAAAGACTCCCTGCACAGTTTCCTTTGCATTGCTAATGACCTCTTTTCCCATTTTTTGTTCTTGCTCGGTGCCAAAAAACTGCGTATAAACTACCCAGCCTACCACAAAAAAGAACACCAGACTTATTAACTTACCAATCATAATTATACTTACTTTTTTATCAATTATTAGAATGTGTGTCTTATCATTCGTTCGGTATTTTTTTGATTTTTGTAAAAAAATCACCGAACTTTTATCTTATGTTACATTCCTTTTTAATACCAACAAAATCCAAAACCTTAACGTTCAACTTTTAATTGTTTTAGATTATAAACGCCCTTTGGGTCTTTCCTTTCGATCACGTTTTGTTGACCTTTTCTTTCTTTTCTTGGGTGCATACAAATAAGCTCTATCATCGTCACTTAAAAATGGAATAACAATAGAAATATTAAACCCAAAATGACTCATATTGTCCTCAATCGCATTGGAAGTTATGTTCGGCGTTTGATTCAACTCTTTTTCAAAGTTACCAATCCCGATGATAGAATGTAGTTGATAATAAGGTCGAATTCTCAACAAATAAAAGTATTTTTCTCGCTGCGATTTTTTTAGTAAAAACTTAATTCTAATGGCATAATCGAGATAAAACTCTGGCGCAATAACATATTTATTAACAGGGGTTTGGTAGTCTCCTCCAAATGAATATCGAATTCGTTGCGCTCCAAGATGCATAGCTGCCCCAAAAGTAAAATGATGTTTTGGAAAAGGTTTGATTCCTGCTCTTGCCGTAGCAGACATATAATTAATAATTACTTCTGCATTCTCTCTAAGTTGATTGGGGTTGGTACTTTTTTGATTAGAAATCAGATTTCCAAACCCCAATTCCATAACAGAGTATTTACTGTATTTTCCTGCACCGACTCTATATCCATGAAAGTTATTGGCAAAAGGAGCAATAGAATGATTCTCCCGTTCATTAAAAGCGTTTATAATAACATTGGCTCCTTTCATCGTAATTGCGCCATAATTATAACCGCCAAAGATATAATACTGTCCAAAAGAAGAAGGTATTACAAAGCAACAACTCATCATAAAGAATACAAAACGCATCATTTTTTAGTTTTTTGAGGGGATGTAACAAGTTTTACAAATATAGACAAAACTTAACTCAATCCAATTATAACGTAATCAAAACAATAGCGAGGATCGCCAATCCAACTCCAAGCATATTCAACAAAGAAAGTCGCTCCTTAAAAACTAAAAAGCCAACTAATGCTGCTCCTGCAACAATTGTAATATTACACAAGGAATAGACCGTTGAACCATCCATAACATCCAAAGAACGCAACATAAAATAAATAGAAAAATAATTCGGTATCCCTAAAATTGTTCCTGCAATAGCATTTTTTAAAGCTAGCCGTTCTCTAAAAACAAACAAACCTATAATTCCTATTAGAGCAGCACTAGCAAACAAAACAATAGATTCTATTGCTGGTTTCATTTCGTGTACAGCATGTAAATATTGCAATAGAATTTCTATAATAGCACTGATAAAGAAAATAGAAATGGGATAAAGCACCAACCACTTAGAAGTTCCTACCTGTTCTGTTCCTGGCTTGTTTTTAGAAGGGAAATTAATAAATACAACGGCTGAAAGTGCCACAATAATCCCTATTATTTTATAGTAGGTATACGACTCTCCATAATACCAAATGGCAAAGGTTACGGAAAGCCCTAACGACATCCGCTGTGCAACAGAAGCGATTGCCATTCCAAAATGTTGCACTGTTCGACTCGCAATATTAAAGCCTCCCATAAACAACAGCCCTAAGCAGCCCATAATCGGTAACCAAGGAGCATACAACATATCGGCTTCAAATGGTATTTCGCCCAATGTAATACAACCTGTTAGAACACAGATAAGATAATTGACAACAATAGCTTGATAATGATTGATGGAGTATCGTTCAAACAGTTTGAAAATGACAACAATCATAATCGAACAGAAAGCAGCTAAAATTAAGTAAAGCAAGATTTTATTTTTTATTGTTTATTCGCACCTTAGTAACAAACAAACGGATCATTTCTAATGGATTAATTACTGGCTAGTCTACTAAGAGAAGGTAGCAGAAGAAGGGTTGACATAATAAGCTACTTGATTATCCAATAACGGTTCTTTTTTTGTCAAGCAACGAATGGGCAGCGTAGGTGCTTTTACCCCTTCGCCCAAAAATAGGTTGCCTTCTAAAACCCGTGCTTCGTCCCACAAGTTTTCAGCAATAAACCCTTGGAGTAATTGGCTTCCTCCTTCAATCAAAACAGATTGAACACGATGTTCATGGAGATAAGTTAGAAGGTTATTGAATAGATTATGCTTAAAATCCAATGAAACAAAACGCACTTTATCCAATTTAGGGTATTCTTTCTTTTCGGTAAAAACCCAAGTCTCCACCTGACCATCAAATAAATGAAGCGTTGAAGGTAGACGCAATTGTCGATCTAAAACTAAACGCAGTGGATTTCGACCAAAATACAATCGATTATTAAGTTGAGGGTTATCAATCAAGGCAGTATTGGTTCCTACCATAATAGCTGTTTCTTCACTTCTCCATTGATGAACCAAACGTTTGCTTAGGAGATTAGAAATGGCAATTTCTTTGGTAGCACTCCCAATAAACCCATCTTTAGACTGAGCAAACTTTAGAACAACATAAGGGCGTTTCTTCTGCACATTGGTAAAAAAACGACGAGTTAACCAAGCCGCTTCTTCTTTTAGCACCCCAACAATCACCTCAACGCCCTGATTTTTTAATTTTTCAATACTTCGACCAGCCACTTTTTCAAAAGGGTCTGTACAAGCAATAACAACTCTTGGTATTTTATTTTTAAGAATCAACTCTACACAAGGAGGAGTTTTGCCATAATGGAAACAAGGTTCTAGGGTGACATAAATAGTAGCCTGCAATAACAATGGCTTATCTTCCTCAATAACAGCAGCAATAGCGTTTACTTCTGCATGTCCCTCTCCATATCGTTCATGATAACCTTCTCCTATTATTCTATCTTGACAAACAATTACGGCTCCAACCCTAGGATTAGGCGCATTATTTCCCCTTGCTTGCTTCGCCAGCTCAATTGCTCGGCGCATATATAATTCATCCTTTTCTCTCATAGCACAAAAGTAAAAAAAGCCCACTTGAAATTCAAGGGGCTTTATATTTATTCTCTATTTCCTAGCTGATCCTAAATTTCAGCGTCGTCATATAGCAACTTATTTTACAAATTTTCTAACCAATGACTGTTCTTTATTTTTTAACAAAATTAAATAGCTTCCTTTTTCGAGCATTGATACATCTAATTGTAGCACTCGGTTTTCTGTTGTTATTTTCTGTTCTAGCACTACTTGTCCAAACACGTTATACACCAACAACTGGCTAGGAGTTTTTATCAGAGGACTCACCTCTATAAGAAGCTGCTCCTTCACTGGATTAGGATAGATCACGAGACTATTTTCTGCCAAAGAACTAGAAGTAATCACACGGACAGGGCTATAAAAAAAATCGCCATTGTTTAGGTGAATTTTTAGCCGATAATAGGTCGTCAACCAAGTCTTTTGGCTAGTGAGATTGTAATGGGTTTGACCTTCGAGTCCAACAAGAGAAGTTAGGGGTTCAAATTTAATACCATCAGGACTTTGCTCAATTTCAAACCAAAAATTAGGCTCGTTCTGCAATTTTACTTCCCAGTTTAGATCAACAACATTCATCGCTGTTTTTTTAACCTCAAAATGAGCGAGTCGAAGTGGCAAAAGAGTACTACAGTCAATCAATGTACTAGCCGTTCCACTGTTTCCAGCGGCATTTAAATTGGCATAATCAAATGCTCCACTTCGAATTTGATTAATTGCATAAAGGTTATTGCTATTGTTCGGCTGCCCTGGTGTTTCATTGGCAACCGTTTGTCTTGTAAAATTAGCTCCAGTGGTAAAATCTCCGTCATTATAAATAAACTCATTTCCCCCTCCTGAGCCAGCAATGGCAAAAGCGCTTCCCCCTCCCAACGAAGCAGGAAAATTAGGAGCTGTAGGAACCGTCACATCCCCATAAGAATAACCGTGAAAAAACTCAAAAGAAGGATTTCTAAATTGTACTGCATCTCCAGCATTACGCATGGTTATCACACTCCAATTCGCAGTACCATAGGTACAAGCAATAGGATAAGTAGCATTTGAAGAACTCGGTCCTGCCGTACAATCCTCTAAACAAGGGCTGTCATCTGGCAAAAAATACACACAATCGTTATTGTTATCGGTAAGGTCGGCTGTAAAAGAAACATCTGGTGCATTATAAAGAACAATTAAAGCACCTGGCGGCACATTTGTTAAGCAACCTGCCGCTATTCTAAGGTGTCCAGAAGCAATACCAACTCCTGTCCCCGAAAGTTCAAAAGCCCCATTATTGTCATCTAAGACCCAACCCGACAAATCAACATTTGCAGTGGGGTCTCCTGCGGAGCCAATAACCAGAAGTTCAATAAATTCTTGCGTGCCTGAAGCGCCATTTGACATTTCATTAATAATGGCCCCCTGTCCATAACTATTGGCAAATAGGCTACTAATTAGGAATAAAAAAAGATAATACTTGTAAACATTTTGCATAGATATAGTTTTTAAGTACTATGCATTTTTTATGATGAAAGCAAGAGGACAAATTACTAAAACAACAATACATAGTATATTAATTATAAGTGTACATCTTGAGCTTAATGGAATACTAAAATAAGCTTTTTTTTAGTTTAACCAACTGATAATTAATTTATTTTATCATTACCTTTTTCTTAAAACCAACAAAAAAAAGGTATACCATATTAATATGGTATACCCCTTACGCTTAT
Organism: Aureispira anguillae; assembly: GCF_026000115.1. GTDB lineage: Bacteria > Bacteroidota > Bacteroidia > Chitinophagales > Saprospiraceae > Aureispira > Aureispira anguillae. The sequence continues at coordinate 6,601,877 of NZ_AP026867.1, read as the reverse complement.
TATTAGGTACTTTTTAATTGCTACAACAGCAATCATCTACTAAGTACGCTTGAACGTTTTTTATTTGATGATATCAAACCCAGTATATTTTTGTAGCACCTCAGGGATTTTTATCCCTTCAGCCGTTTGATTATTTTCTAATAAAGTAGCCATAATACGAGGCAAAGCCAGTGCAGAACCATTCAGTGTATGTACCAAATGATTTTTACCATCCGCTCCCTTATAACGCAATTTGAGTCGATTGGCTTGGAATATTTCAAAATTAGAAACTGAACTAACTTCTAACCAACGCTCTTGCGCCGCAGAATATGTTTCAAAATCGTAGGTAATCGCAGAGGCAAATCCTGTGTCACCACCACACAACAACAAAATTTGGTAAGGCAGATTTAGTTTTTGTAAAATCCCTTCTACATGACCACACATTTCTTTTAGAGCCTCGTAAGATTTATCGGGATGCTGAATTTGTACAATTTCAACTTTATCAAACTGATGCAAACGATTCAAGCCACGTACATGAGCGCCATAAGAACCTGCCTCTCTTCTAAAACAAGGCGTATGTCCAGTCAATTTTACAGGAAAATCTTTTTCTTTAAGAATAACATTTCTATAAATATTGGTCAATGGCACCTCAGCCGTTGGGATCAAATACAAATCATCTTTTTCAGAATAATACATTTGTCCCTCTTTGTCTGGTAGCTGTCCCGTTCCTCTAGCGCTATCTTCATTCACTACATAAGGCACTTGATACTCTGTATATCCAGCCTCCAAAGCTTCGTCCAAAAAGAAACTAATCAAGGCACGTTGCAATCTTGCTCCCTTACCTATATAGACAGGAAAACCTGCTCCAGTAATTTTTGCTCCTAGCTCAAAATCAATTAAGTTGTATTTTTTTGCCAATTCCCAATGCGGAAGCGCATCTCCCTCCATAACAGGCAAATCAGTTGTCCAGGCTTGATAGACTTGGTTGTCCTCATCCGATTGCCCAGGAGGTACTAGGTCATTCGCACAGTTAGGAACTTGCAATAATAGATCCTCTAGATGAGCTTTGGTTTCTGTCAATTCATGTTTAAGAGCGGCATTAATTGTTTTTAACTCGCTCCCTCTCTTCTTTTTATCTCCTGCTTCCGATCCTCTACCTGTCTTGAACAATTCCTTAATTTCAGCAGCAATTCGATTGCCCTCTGCCAAATGCTCATCCAACTCTTTCTGGAGATTTTTTCGTTTAGTATCCATCTGGATAATTTGATCAAGAATATCAAAGTTTGTATAATTACGGATTTCTAAACTTTTAATTACTTTCTCTTTATTATCTCGGATAAAATTAACTGGTAACATGCGTTGTTTTGTATTTATAATTATAGTACAAGCCTTAATTAGCTCTATGTAATGCTAATATTAGTGATAAAAAATCATTGATTAAAGAATATTTTTCCTTTTATTTATAGTTTCTCTTTTATTTTTTCTTTTAATCGGTTCAATATTTGGACTAAGTTAAACGTTATTTTGAATAAAATACGTTTATTAAACCCTAATATTACATTAATTTAGTTCTATTTCGTATATTTTTCGAAATTACTATTTGATTTCAAAAATTAAAATGTACTTTTGCAACATCAAGTCAAGCAAAACAAACTCCCACTAACAATTTGTTAATCCCCACTAGTATTCAATTTTAAAGATCATTTCTATATGTATAGCTATTAAAGCTAAAATCAACTTAAATAGTTCCAAACTATTAATGATTTTAATTTTATCCAAAGCTTAATTTTTAATATCAAACAATCGGAGTTAACAAGACAAAAAAATTAGAACTGTTTGGGAATAAAACATTAAACTGTTTTAGGACGAAACAACAAATACACATAGTATATATTTTCATTGATTTATTCACTTAATTTTATTTAACCTACCTTTGTATGTACGACATACTTCAATTAAATCAGATGCTCGTTCCTGAGCTTAGAGAAATAGCTGAAAAGCTTGAGATGAAAGGATATAAGAGACTCACCAAAAAAGAGCTGATTTATAAAATCTTGGACTTCCAAGCCATCAAAGGAGATACAGATACTAAATCTACTCCATCCAAAGAAACTACTCCTGCTAAAAAGACAGTTAGGGCAAGAACACCTAGAACAAAGACTGAAAAAGTTGCCGTTGTAGACAAATCTGAAGCAGATCAACCCGTTATAAAAAAAGAGGAGCCTACAAAACAACGTCGAAGAACTAGAAAAGTAGAGAGCAAAACAACTCCAAATCAAGAACCTAACCTTGATGCTAAAGAGACCGCTCCTGCACCTCAAAAAGAAAAACCAGCTGTTCAGGATAAAAAAGAAGAGCGCCCAACCAATACTCCTGCTACGAACAATAAAAAGGAGCAAAAAAAGCCTAGAAATGGTTCGTATAAGGAGAAATACAATAAATCTAAATTCAATATTGACTTAGATGGTGTTGTTTCTGGAGAAGGTGTTTTGGAAATGATGTCTGAAGGTTATGGTTTTTTAAGATCTTCCGATTATAACTATTTGACCTCTCCTGATGATATTTATGTATCACCTTCTCAAATTAAACTTTTTGGGCTAAAAACAGGAGATTCTATAGAAGGAGCTATCCGCCCTCCAAAAGAAGGCGAAAAGTATTTTGCACTTCTTAAAGTTGAAAAAATTAACGGTTGGAGTCCTGAAGAAATTCGAGATAGAGTTCATTTCGATCACCTAACTCCTTTGTTTCCAGAACAAAAACTAAACATTGTCCAAAAGAGCAAATCCAAGCTTTATTCTACTCGTATTATGGACTTGTTTACGCCTATTGGAAAAGGACAACGTGGACTTATTGTTGCTCAACCTAAAACGGGTAAAACCTTTTTGCTAAAGGATGTAGCCAACTCTATTGCAGAAAACCATCCTGAGTGCTATCTTATTATCTTGTTAATTGATGAACGTCCTGAGGAAGTAACGGATATGCAGCGCAGTGTACGTGCCGAGGTTATCGGCTCTACCTTTGATGCTCATCCCGAAAATCATGTCCGTGTAGCCAATATCGTTTTAGAAAAAGCAAAACGTATGGTAGAATGTGGGCATGATGTAGTGATCCTTTTGGATTCAATCACTCGTTTGGCAAGAGCTCACAATACGGTATCTCCGTCTAGTGGTAAAGTTTTGTCTGGTGGTGTTGAGGCAAGTGCTTTGTTGAAACCTAAAAAATTCTTTGGTGCTGCTCGTAATATCGAAGATGGTGGTTCATTAACGATCTTAGCAACAGCATTAATTGACACTGGTTCTAAAATGGACGAGGTTATTTTCGAAGAATTTAAAGGAACAGGTAACTTGGAGCTTCAATTGGATAGAAAACTAGCCAACCGAAGAGTTTACCCTGCTATTGACTTAACGAAGTCTAGTACTCGTCGTGACGATTTATTACATCATCCAGATGTAATTAACAAGATGATTATCTTGCGTCGTTATCTAGCAGATATGAAAACAGAAGAAGCAATGGATTTCTTATTGAGCCGAATCAAAGGCACGCATAGTAATGATGAATTTTTGCATTCTATGACTAAATAAGATTATCTATCCAGATAATTTATGAAGCCACTCAAAGCATTAGTTTTGGGTGGCTTTTTTTTATAAAACAAGCTGGGTATACTCCATCGTTGATGGTCATTTTAATCGCTTGTGATAACAATAATGATTCGCATCTTTGCAGGTTTATCTCGAATTCGTTAATTTGCTAAGATTATTAAGCCAAGTATAACAATAAAAATATTTTATGGAGCTTATTTATATTATAAAAGCACTAATGATTGGTTGTTTGGGAGCAGGGGGTTTTTATTTTTTTATCTCTTTTCTTTTCCATTACTTTCCAATGCCACTCTACCTAAAAGCACAAGACTTGCTCTCTTCTTGGGCTGTTCAACGATTCAAAAAACAGGGCGATCGGGCAGATAGGGTGTGGACAATTGGCAACAATATCCTTATCGTATTTCTATTTTTAACTTGGATTGCCACCTTTGTAGTCTATGCTTTTTTGCTACATCAAATGCTTCAATATTATCTCCCCAATACCTCCTATTGGGTTTATTATAGTATTGCCATTAGCTTACCTGCAATCTGGGCAATTGTAAAATTGGTGCAATTAATATTAGTTGCCGTTTCTAAAAAAAAGAAAAAAGAAATTGCAACTCCTCCCGCAGTTCCCACCCTAAAAAAGACCTTATTGGAACAAATGGTTGGAGAATAAAAAAAGGCTGCTATCTCTATGGACAGCAGCCGACCAATTGATTCTTAAATCAAGTTATTTTTTAATAATACTTCGTGGATTTTTTATGATTTTCGAAGAAAAACTAAAAAATCCACGAAGTAAGGTTTTAATGCTAACAAACCTTATCCGCACAGCTAGAACTAGCAAAAGCATTGGGTTTGGCTTTGAACTCATAGCCCATTCCCTTTATATAACCCATTGCTTCTTTTAGCGCAATATTTGATTTAAAACTAGCATCTGTATTAATATCGGCATGAATCTCCAAAGCAATGTCGTATTGATCCCAAATTTCAGATAGCTCATAAGCTAATGTAACGGATTTACTGACTTCACGAATCATGCGTTCACGAATTTCCATTTTTTGCGTTAGCACTTCGCTGTTTATAAACATAAATCCTCCTTTTCCTTCTCTTAGAAACACTATAACAGTAGCAAAACCAATGTTTTTGCCACGTACTTGTGAGTCTGTCCCAATACAAATCTTTAGTTGGTGACCTGCTGCCAATTCTTTTTCAATTGTTTTTTCGACAGCTTCCTTAATGGGTAGCAAAATTCTACTCCCGTTTAGTCTTCGCCAGCTCATGTTTTCTCAGTTTTGAGGTTAAAAAATACTTGGATGATGTTTATTTTATAACATTGCTACTGCTGATTAGCAACAATTTTCGTTCCTTATTTTTCTTAGTGCGACAACTATGTCTTGTTGATTATCAATTCATTTTATATTAGACGTACCCTAACCTAACTTATTCATCTAAAGATAAGTTCCCATCCTTGTGTTATTTTTGTGTAAGTAAACGATTAATTAAGAAGGAATTACTTGCCTATTTTTAGTTTAGATAAAACCAAACAAACAGCATACACAACTGATAATCAACCACAAATCATTGCTCAACAGAATATTTTTTTTCTAAAAAAGTTTTTACCACAGAATCAACTAAAAACATAAACCTAATGCCCAATAAATGAAACATCAATGCACAAAGTGAACTAAAACATTAAGCAACACATTTAAAGTGCTGTCTAATAAAAAGCTATACATTCTGATCTTAGTTATTTACTCCTAATTGTTTGGTTCTATCCTAAAAATTATAGATTTTGTTTTGCTATAATCAAAGTTTTGTACTTTGTTTCTACTTCTTATCACACCAATCTTAAAATCAACGAATAATAAATATGAATAAATTAAGGCACTTCTTTTTACCCATTTTATTGGTATCAATGAACTTTTTAATGGCTCAAACGACTGCCAAATTGGAATGGGCAAAGCATATGGATGGAGGCAATTATAATGATGCCCCTTATGATGTAATTACAGATGCTGCGGGAAATGTTTACATAACAGGGGAATTTACTGGAACGGTTGATTTTGACCCTGGAATTGGTACTCTTAACCTCAATTCAGGAAGTACATTATACCCAAGTATTTTTATCCAAAAATTAGATGCAAATGGAAATCTGGTTTGGGCTAAATCATTGGGAAAATCATACGCCGATGATATGGGGTATGCTTTGGCCTTGGACGAAGCTGGTTCTTTGTACATCACTGGTGTCTTTTCTGGTCCAACTGATTTTAATCCTAGTCCATGGGTAGATACACTTTTTTCGAATGGTGGATTAGATGCATTCATTCTAAAATTGGATGCTGGAGGAAATTACCAATGGGCAAAAGCTCTAGGAGGAGGAAATTCAGATTATGGCTATGCCATTACCACCGATACTTTTGGTTACGTATATGCTTCAGGTATTTTCCGATTGACAGCTGATTTAGATCCAGGACCAGCGGTCCAAAATGTAACCTCTCAAGGGGGGTGGGATATTTATATTGAAAAACTGGATACAGCTGGAAATTTAATTTGGGTAAAAACAATTGGTGGTTCGAGTGATGAACATATAGAAGACCTCATTACCGATCATGCAGGAAATATTTATCTGACAGGATCTTTTGAAGGAAGCCCTGATTTTGATCCAGGAGCAGGAACATATAGCATTCCATCTGATGGAAACGAAGATATTTTTGTTCAGAAACTAGATTCCAGTGGTAATTTTGTCTGGGTAAATACCATGGGAGGTAGCTATAGTGATCGAGCCCAATGTATTAAATTGGATGATGCTGGAAATATTTATATAACAGGATATTTCAGAGGAACTGCTGACTTTGATCCTAGTCCAGCTACTCACAACATTACAGGAAATGGTTATCAGGATATTTTTATTGAAAAATTTGATCCTGCTGGAAATTTTCTATGGGTGAAGACGATGGGAGGAACTGCTTCCGATTATGGTGAAGAATTGGTGCTGGATGCTAATAATGATATTTATGTTGTTGGCTCCTTTGTGGGAACAGTAGATTTTCATACAGGAACAGCTGTTGTTGAGTTAACATCAGAAGGCTATCAAGACATTTTTGTTCAAAAAATAGATAATAACGGTCAGTTAATTTGGGCAGAGCGATTTGGGGGAACCTCCAATGACAAAGCCTATGCAACCACCATAGGACCTGCGGGAAATTTAAAAGTCAGTGGCTATTTTAGAAACATCAGCGACTTTGATCCAGGACCAGGAGTTTATAATTTGGGTTCTACAAACAGTAGGGATATTTTTGTTTTGAGCTTGTCAGAATGTATTCCTGCAACAACTACGATTACAGAAACCGTTTGTAATTCATACACGGCTCCCGACGGGCAGGTATACACCGCTAGTGGACAGTATACTGCTGAACTTCAAAGTGCATCTGGCTGTGATAGCATAATTACTATTGATTTAACCGTGAACCATAACCAAAGCAGTACTATTTTTGAAACGGTTTGCGACACCAGTTATACTGCTCCAAATGGGATTATTTATGGTTCTAGTGGGACTTATTTAGCAACGATACCCAATGCAGCAGGTTGTGATAGCACCATTACAATCCACCTCACGGTTACAAGTTTAGATAGTTCGATCTCTAAATCTGGAGATCTTTTAACCTCTAATGCAACGAATGTAACGTATCAGTGGATTGATTGTTCAAATGGCAATAGTCCAATTCTTGGAGCGACAAATCAAACGTTTACACCGCCTGTCAGTGGATTGTATGCTGTACAAATTGCTGGGTTAGGATGCCAAAAGACCTCTAATTGTTGGCAAGTTTCTCTAACGGGTATTAACCAAGTCAAAAGCTTACCTGGTGTAAAAATCTATCCCAATCCAAGTCAACAGTTCTTATACATCGAAAAAGGAAATCAGGATTTTCTAGAGCTGACGATTATAAACAATCTTGGAGTAACTGTTTTACAGGAGAAAACGCTAAATGATCTAATAGAACTGGATTTGAAAAAACTACCTGCTGGAGTTTTTTATTTGACCGTTAGTGATGGTAAGCAAAAGACCAGCAATAAAGTTATAAAACTGAACTAGAATCTATACTGAAAAAGATAAAATTCCCAAAGAAAGGGGTTGACATGAGAAGAGGGGTTTAAAACAGTTTTTCTTGAAATCATAGAACATTCCAAGGAAATAAAACGATGATGTTTAAGAGGCTGCTCTAAGCAGGGATGTCCACCAATAAAGAAGTGAAAATCCTATACTAACAAATATTTAGTATGGGATTTTGCTTTTTAGACCATTGTTTGGGTTTGTTTAGCTACTTATTATTGAGATCGGTTAGACTACACCAATAGCTATTTAGGAAAACTTATCTAAATACAAACAGACGATTGCTATCCAATTTTACCAATAACCCCATTAGAATAGAGAAGGACAACAAGGAAGACCCACCATAGCTAATAAAAGGTAGAGGAATTCCAATAACAGGTACCAAACCTGTTGTCATGCCAATATTAATAAATACATGAAAGAACAAAATACAAGCTACCCCTAATGCATAGTATTTCGTAAATGGAGAACGCTGTCGTTGTGCTAGAAATAAAATGCGTAAAATAAGCGCAAAGAAAACTAAAATAATAAATGTTGTGCCTATAAATCCCCATTCTTCGCCAACCGTGCAAAAGATAAAATCCGTAGATTGTTCGGGAACATAATCCAATTTGGTTCGCTCTCCCTGTAAAAAGCCTTTCCCTGTCCAGCCCCCTGAACCAATGGCAAATTTGGACTGTTCTACATTATACAAAGGACCTAAAGGATGGCATTTTTCAGGTCTTAACCATACCCATATTCGCTCTTGGCGATGATCTCCAATCAAATTATTAACAATGTAATTGACAGAAGCAGATAAGGCAATCGCTATACTCACTCCAATAGAAACAAAAAAGCTATTTTCCCATTTTTTTTCACCAATATTAAACACGGCTAAAACGACCATTATCAGTCCATTTAACCCTGTTAAAATCCAATAAGAGTCTACACCAAAAAAGAAATAAGTAATCAATGCTTCCAAGACAATAAGACCTAGCCAAAGATCCTCTTTTCGCCAAGATTTCATCAATACAGCATTCCCAATTAGTAAAATAGCATTGATCAACCACCAGGTTTCATCGTACAACAACGCTGCTATAGATAAAGCTGCAACCGCCAAACCTAAGATATAAATCCAAGCATCCATCCCCGCTCGGAACAATAGAATAAAAAAGGCAAAATAAACCAATGTAGACCCTGCATCTCCCTGTAGCAAAACTAGCACCACAGGCAGCAAAACAATCCCTAAGGTGGTCAATTTTACTCTCAATTCTTGCATTCTAGCACTGGGCATACTCAAATAAGCCGCCAGCATCAAACAGGTAGCTACTTTCGCAAATTCAGAAGGCTGAAACCTAAATCCGCCAATAGCAAACCAAGAAGTTGCCCCCTTTATTGGATTCGTAAAGAGTACTGCAATCAATAACAATAAGGCTATTCCATAAAAAACAGGGGCAAAGGTTTGGTAAAATTTGATTTCTATCAATTGGATGATCCCCACCAAAACACCTCCTACCGTAATCCAAAGTAGCTGCTTTCCATAATTTTTGTCCAAATCATATAAACTAGTAAAAGAATCTTGATCCAAGTACCCAGAAGCAAAAATCATTAACCAACCAGAAAAAACTAAGATTCCCCATAAACCAATGGTAATCCAATCGTATCCACCTATGTCTGAGTCTCTACCTTGACGCATATTATATATAACTTCTTGCAGTATTTAGGGCGTACAAATTGCGCTATTCTACTGTTGAATAAATTGGTTTTTCTCTTTTGATCAAATCTGCCTTTAGCATTTGTTTTTCTAATGATTTCCTGCTTGGAGCTTCAATGCTTCCTTTGATGTATTTTTCTATCATTAGACTAGAAATAGGCGCAGCATAAGCAGAACCATAGCCACCATTTTCTACATAAACAGCAATTGCAATTTTGGGCGTATCTCTAGGAGCAAAAGCAATAAAAGTAGAATGATCTTTACCTTTGTTATTCTCAACCGTTCCTGTTTTGCCACACATCACCAAATCGGGAATTTTAGATCGTCGCCCTGTACCTGCGGTTACTACTCGCTCCATCCCATCCACTACTGGTTCGAAATGCATTGGATGTACTTTGGTATAATGCCTTTCTTTAAATTTGTCAAGTACATTGGAAGTATCCCCTTCAAACTCTTTGGCAAAATGAGGAATATAATAAAACCCACGATTGGCAATTACAGCGGCCATATTAGCCATTTGCAAAGGAGTAATTAACAATTCTCCCTGTCCAATTCCAACCGAAACGGCAGTAGAGAACTTCCAAGTTCCTTTGCCATGTTTTTTATTGTAATAAGCAGCTGTTGGAACATGACCAGGTGCTTCATTCGGAATATCAATCCCCAATTTAGCCCCTAAGCCCCAAGCATGTAGGTGATTAGCAAGACGATCCATTCCTTTTTCGGGATAATAAAACCCATAAACATTGACCAATTCTCTAAATGTTTGGCAATAATATTTATTACAAGAATATTGAATTGCATTCCCAACATCATTAATAGCCCCATGCCCATGACAGCCTACTCTCAAAGAACCATAAACAAAACCACCACTACAAGCCATTCCTCTGTTGGGCGTTAAGATGCGTTCTTGTAAACCAATCGCTGATAAAACAGTTTTAAAAATTGACCCAGGAGGATATTGCGCCATCAGTGCCCGATTAAACAAAGGAATCAAGGAATCTCTTTGTAAAGCTTTAAACGCTTGTTTTCGATTTCTGTTAACCGCCAAGATAGAAGGATCATAAGAAGGCGTACTTACCATTGCCAAAATCTCTCCCGTAGAGGGCTCTATTGCTACAATTGCACCAACCTTATTTTGCATCAGTTGTTCTCCATAAGCCTGCAACTCCAAATCAATTGAAGTAATCAAATCATAGCCAGATATAGCGGGCTCGTCCATCTCTCCCGATTTGTATTTACCTTTTCGTTTTCCCCATTTGTCTTTTAATACGTGTTCTACCCCTCTCACTCCTCTCAATTGTTCTTCATACGATAATTCTAGACCACTAGTACCAATGTACTCGCCTTGCTGATACAAACCTTCAGATTTTTTTATCTGGCTGGCATTCACTTCACTAATGTACCCCAACATATGCGCCCCTACATGTGCAGGATAACCTCTCACACTCTTTAGACGGCTTTCAAAACCTGGAAATTCATACAATCGCTCTTCTATTGCAGCAAATTTATCTCCTGGAATTTGAGTCAAAAAATCAAAGGGTTTTCGTTGAGAAAAACGTCTATCTCTAAAATCTTTGTTCAGGTTTTCATAAAATGTACTATCGGTAATGCCCAATAATTCGCAAAAACCTGCTGTATCAATATTAGATTTTCGAATTTGGTTATAGGTTGCTTTGAGGTCATACATGGCCAAATTATAGACCAACAACTCACCATTCCTATCTTTGAGTGCTCCCCTTGAAGGATATAAGGTAACGGCTTCTCTATAACTATGTTGTTGTTGATACGACTTGTCCCAGACTTGGATTTGAAAACATTTGAACACAAGCATAATGGCACAAATAACGAATGCGCCTTGCAATATTTTTTGCCTATCTTGATACAAATCCTGCATATTCTTTTGGGTTATTCCACGCTTTAATAATAATAATTAGGCTACTTTTCATCATTTTCTAGTAGGAAGTTCAGCCAATCGACCTTATTGCTTTTGAAGTGCTTATTCTTTGGGGTTAAAAATATATTGGTATAGCGTAACAATGAGCATAGACAAAGCAAAAACCATTAACAAGGTTAAAAACCATAACCAAGAAAATAAACTCAACTGTTCTAAAGTAACTACCCAGATGGTGTGCCACAACATCAGTATACCACTATATTGCAAAAACCACCTCGTCCCTAAATTGTATTTTGTAGGTGCTTTCCCCGTTTCATAGCCCCCTCTTGGTTCCAACATAGCCAAAACCAAAGGTCTTGCGGCAGCCACCGCTACAGAGGTAGAAGCAAACAAACCTGGTGTATTGTAAAATGCATCAATGCACAATCCATAGATAAAAGCCAAGAGCATCACAGCTCCGTCCATCAACCCCACAGGTAATAACAAAATAAATACGGGATAGACATAAATATCAATGTGGACATACCCAATTCCTTTTAGGATAAATTGTATTATAATCAATAATACGAATCGAATAAAATTTGCTCGAATTAAACTAGTCATTGTTTACCTCCTCTTCTAACTTTATACGTTCTTCTTTTAGTAAATTAGATACAACATAAACATATTGAACACGATTCATATCATTAAATAAGGCTACCTTGATGGTATAAAAATTCACTCCTGGAGCTTTATAAAAACTATCAATCGCACCAATCAAAATTCCTTCAGGAAAAATGGTAGAATAACCACTTGTTACAATGGTATCTCCTTTGTGAATATCAGCATGCTTGGGTACAGATTCTAACGTCATATACCTCGAATCCAAACCATCCCACACCATAATTCCAAAGTTGTTTGTTCGTAAAATTTTTGCACTGATACGAGTGTCTAGATTCAATATGGACATCACAACAGCATAATTGTTACTTACTTTCTGTGCCACCCCAACAATTCCCTTTCCATTCCCATTCAAAACTCCTGAATTGGGATTCAATCCTTGTTGTGTTCCCTTGTTGATGGTTAAAAAATTACGTGGTCGGTGAATGGTATTGTTAATCACCTTTGCTTCAAAATAACGATAGTGTTGTTGTAGCGTGCTATCTTTTACTTCATTGGGATGCACCAAAGAACTAAATTTAGAACTTGGCAATTTCATTTTAAGTTCTGCATTCTCTCTAGCTAAGCTATCATTAACGGCCGAAAGGTTCCAATAATGTGTGATTTGGCTAGTAGACTCATAAACCCCACCCACTAATCGATTGGCAGAACTAATAAATGCCTGCTTATTTGAGTTGCTATTTCTTGTAAAATACATAAACAAGGCAATTCCCTGCAATACAAAAAAGGCAAAAACACCATTGTATTTTATAAAAAATAAAAGTATCCGCTGCATAATTCACTAAACTTCAAATGGGGCTCAAAAAGAATTTATCGAAAAAAATTGCCGAATCTACAACAGGGAAAAAGTCGTAGATTCGGCAATTAGATACAATTGTATATTGAGAAACTACATATTTTTATGTGTAATTAAGAAAGAGTACTTGGCTCTGTTCTTCAAGGCAATCCCCGTCCCACGAACTACTGCACGAAGTGGGTCTTCTGCAACGTGAACAGGCAATTTTGTTTTTTGAGCAATCCGTTTATCCAAACCTCTCAACAAAGCTCCTCCCCCCGTTAGGTACAATCCAGTTTGATAAATATCAGCAGCAAGTTCTGGAGGTGTATTCTCCAATGCTTTTAAGATAGCATCTTCTATTTTTGAAATAGATTTGTCTAGACAATGGCTAATCTCATTATAAGAAACCATAATTTGCTTAGGAATTCCCGTCATCAAATCACGACCATTAACAGCATAATCCTCTGGCGGCACTTCTAGTTCATGCAAGGCAGCCCCAACATTAATTTTGATTTGTTCAGAAGTACGCTCCCCAATCAACAAATTATGTTGACGGCGCATATAGTTCATAATATCAACGGTAAACTCATCACCAGCCGTACGAATGGATTGGTCACAAACAATACCAGCCAATGCAATAACGGCAATCTCGGTTGTTCCCCCTCCAATATCAATAATCATATTTCCAATTGGCTCTGTAACATCTAAACCAATTCCCAAGGCAGCAGCCATCGGTTCATGAATTAAGTATGTTTCTCTAGAGCCCACATGTTCTGCCGAGTCAAATACGGCACGTTTTTCCACTTCTGTAATACCAGAAGGAATACAAATCACCATGCACATATTGCGAAAAAACCGACGACGATTGGGAATCATATCAATCATTCCTTGAATCATCCGTTCTGCGGCCTCAAAATCAGCAATTACGCCATCTTTTAAAGGTCTAACAGTACGAATCATTTGGTGGGTTTTTTCGTGCATCATCATTGCCTTTCTACCTACTGCGATTACCTCATTGGTATTGCGGTTGACTGCAACAATAGAAGGCTCATCAACAATTACCTGATCATCGGCAGTAATTAGTGTGTTGGCTGTTCCTAAATCTATTGCTATTTCTTGCGTAAAAAAACTGAAGAAATTTTTCATTCTTTTATAAAAAGGATTGAGTGTTTGTGAAGCTTGCTAAAATTATCTATTAAATAATTGAGGGCGTCTAAAATTTTAGCAAGTTTCTATTAAAATAGTATATTCTTTATCAAGTTGTTAGGATAAGGGGCCTACAAAGCACAAATTTACCAATTAATCAATAGTTCAACAAAAATTTGTGCTACATTTTTGGATTAGATGTTAGCAAAAACAATTCTTTCAATTCTTTCAATTTTGAGAGATTTTTTTTTGCCTATTGATCTTGCTCCATTATAAGACTTTTTATCCACAAAAATAAGTCATGGGGATGCTTTTTATTATTTTTTATTGGTCTTTTTTAAAAAGTCTAAACATTTTTGAACCAACTCTTTACTATGCAATGGTAATTCTTCTTTTTGATAAGGGTGTACGCCACCAAAAACATGATTAGCAGCCTCTATAACATGCAATTCTGCCCGTTTGGCATTCTTCTGTAAATATTCCGCTGCAGAAGCAGGCACTGCGGGGTCTGCTCCACCATGTAAAATCAAATAAGGTTTGTCTAAATCCTGTAGTGTTTTCTGTACAGAGAGTCGTTCTTCGTTCGCTTTATAGTTTTCGTACAATTGATAATATAAAGGCATCTTTTGTTTGGTTCGTCCATTCATAATAAAATGCACTCCTTCCTCTTTCCACGCTGCAATTTGCGCTTCTTTTTGATGCCAAGAATAGTCCAACTCATGTACAGATGCCCAAGTAATAACTTGTTGAACTACCTCATTCTCTTTGGCTCCAATCAAGGCTATTGGTCCTCCTCTGCTATGCCCAATCAAGGTAATATCTTGCACATTCCAATGAATCTTTTGTTTCAATTCCTGCTCCTCTACAACCCAATCAATTACAGTTTGTAAGTCTTCTAATTCTTTGGTATAATTGTTTTGGCCAAAAGCCTCTAAATCCGAAAAATTAAGCGCATCCTCAGGAGTTGTGCCATTGTGCGAAAAATTAAATTTAATGAAACAATATCCTGCCTTTACAAATTCAATCGCTATTTTTTGCCAATGCCCCCAATCCTTAAACCCCTTAAACCCATGTGCAAAAATAACAATGGGTTGACGGCTTTCCACTTCAGACCAATAAACATCCAAGCTTACTGGCTTTCCACTTTGTCCTTTTAGTAAATAGTTTGTAATACTGTTCATTTATTTTTCTCTATTGATTTTTAAATATCTAATTTAAAGGTAAGTTTTTCTTTATTTTACCATTAAAATTTAAGCCGCTTTTTATTAAACGGTCGAATATTCCTAATAATTGGTTGTTAATAATTATTGGTTATTAAGGGCAATAGATCATTTTGTACAAAAAAGCAATTTATTCACAGAAAACCATCCTCATTTACATTAAACATTTAATGCATGTTAAGTAAATGATTCTTGTGGATTGTCCAAAATTTAAATATCATGAAAACAGAAATCGCTGAGATAAGAGATCATTTGGTTGATTTATTAAAAATTCATCAAGCCAACTTCACAATAACTTCCGATCAAATTGAAAAATTTGAAGTAACAGGTACGATTAAAACGATGCAAGGCAAAAAGCAAGTAGATGGCATCTATTTTGCAACCGTTATCCCCAAACCCAAAGATGTTCGTTTGTACTTTTTTCCTATTTATACGCATGTAGATCAATTCAAAAACTTGCCTGAAAACCTTCGAAAATGCCTAAAAGGAAAAAGCTGTTTTCATATCAAAAAAATGGATGATGCACTAGAAGTTGCCATCAAAGAACTTATAGATAAAGGGGTTCAAATTTATCAGGAAGTAGGTTGGTTAACAACTTTGTAAATCCATTGTTTATTCCCAATAATTTTAGCTTTTAACGAGGTGATAACAGAGGTTTCATACTGTCCGCTTTTATATTTTCAATTTTTATTGAAAATTCAGAAAGAATTTAGTATTTTTGTATAACAACAACTAGAGGGATACACTACTTTATTGTTGCCGTTATTTCATCTTTAACACCACTTTAGGGGTAAAGGCTATTTTAAAAACATAAACATAGGGTTAGCTCTATTGGATTTATTTTGCATGATAAAATCATTGTCTAACATAAAAGCACCTATTGACGCTGAAATCAAGGAATTTCATCACCGTTTCAAAGAAGCGATGAAAAGTGATGTTCCTTTATTAGATACCGTTACCAACTTCATTGTACGAAGAAAAGGCAAGCAGATGCGCCCCATGTTCATTTTTTTGAGTGCTAAAATTTGTGGAGAGATCAATGACTTGACGTATCATGCAGCAAGTTTAGTTGAATTGTTACACACAGCAACGCTTATCCATGATGATGTAGTAGATGACTCTATGCAACGCCGAGGTTTTTTCTCTTTGAATGCGCTTTGGGGCAACAAAATTTCTGTCTTGGTTGGCGATTACTTATTGTCTAAGGGCTTGTTGTTATCCATTGAGAACAATGCCATCAATTTGCTAAAAATCACCTCCAATGCCGTTCAAGAAATGAGTGAGGGAGAGTTACTGCAAATA
Organism: Aureispira anguillae; assembly: GCF_026000115.1. Taxonomy (GTDB): domain Bacteria; phylum Bacteroidota; class Bacteroidia; order Chitinophagales; family Saprospiraceae; genus Aureispira; species Aureispira anguillae. The sequence goes on along the minus strand of NZ_AP026867.1, from coordinate 6,585,513 downwards.
GAAAAAGCACGCCGTCTGGATATTAAAGAAGAAGTTTACTTTAAAATTATACGCAAAAAAACAGCCTCATTAATTGCCTCTGCTTGTGCTAGTGGTGCCGCTTCTACTACTGACGACCCTGTTGTAATCCAAAAAATGCACGACTTTGGAGAAAAGATAGGGATTGCCTTTCAAATTAGAGATGACTTATTTGATTTTGGAGATGGGGATGCAGGTAAGCCCCAAGGCAATGATATACAGGAAAAGAAAATGACGTTGCCACTAATACACGCCCTTAATACCACCAATAAAGAACAGCGCAATTACATCATCAACATCATCAAAAACGAAAACACCAATCCTAAAAAAATTCGAGAAGTGACCGATTTTGTTTTGGCGAGTCCAGGAATTGAATACACTCGACAAATGATGTATAAATACCGCTCTGAAGCGTTTGATATTTTAAGAACCTTGCCTTTCTCTGATGCTAGAGAATCCTTAGAAGATTTAGTAAATTATGTAACCGAACGAAAAAAATAGTTACTTTTAACTTTTTCTAACATCTACTCTTGTAAGACTCCGTTAATTAGTTACGCTGCTGCGTATTTTTTAGTGGAGTAATGCGCTTAAACTAGCTCTCATTATTGCTGTGCAAAAAACACTACATTTTCAAAGTACGGTTTCTGTTTTTTTAATTTACCTTATTTTAAAAGCCGCTCCATTAGTAGCTGTAGTCTACTATTTTTCAGATTGGTCAATAGCAACCCCTGTTGCAATTGTTTTGCTCTTAACCATCTTAATTTACTCTGCTCTAACCAATCACGATTTTAGCATTGAGCATCAACAATTAACAATTGTTCCCAGTATCTTTTTTTGGAAAAAGGCCATTTACGTTCCCTATGCTACGATTGAACAAATAGAAATAAAATATGCCCATGAAAGAGACAATCGCCAATGGTTAACTATTTTTTCTAACGATAAAACAGGGCAATTGCAAGCTAAAAAATACCGCTGTGATTGGTTACACATGCAAGATCCCCCCGATGAAGATGACGACGACCATGGACATCCAGAACACGAATTGTTTGAATTATTAGAAAATGAAGATTTTTATCAAGGTTCTTTAGAACAATTGGCGCATGAATTAACGATAAAAGGAGTAACGATTAAGACCGTTTTTTAAGCTCTCATTACTCTGCTATTATCCCTTTTCAAGATACGTTTTGAGATTAGACATAGATTGCAAAGGAGTATCGACGACCGCCGAATTAACAACCCAATCTGGAAGGCTTCCTCCTGGCTCTGCAACACATTGTTGTACAACAGAAACATATCCATTTCCTTTATCTTGAATGATCCAATGCCCTTGTAATCGTTCTACTCGAACCACTCCACTATAAATAGGAGCTTTTTCATGAGACTTTAGAATCGTCATTTTAATATGAGCACGATTGGCAGAAGGGTAAGAAAATGCAAATCGAGTAATATTGTCCCGATCCGCAACTGGCCAAGGAGCATCAACCTTGGTATAAATAGTAACCAAATCTTTCTCTGAAGCACCTATTTCCCTTATTTCAATGGTATTGTGCAACCACTCAGAACGACTTCGTACATCTTTTAAGGTTTTTACAACGTCCCAAAAACTGGATTTTACAGTCATTTCTGCCTTATATTCTTTTATTCCCCAGCCCTCAATTTTTCGAGTATACACTTTTACTCCATTCTTTTCTTTAGCTAAGGACCATTCTTGAGCAAAAATTGAATTGGACAAAGAAGAGACAATAAAAAAGAGGGTCAGAATTTGGTATTTCATAGTTTAGCGTTTTAAATGATAGGTGTAGTGAGGAGGGGAGACAAAAGATAAGTTACATACTTTTACCCCATCTTTTTCTTTTTGGGTTCATTTTAAGTTTATTTTTTCAAAAAAAACAAAAAAAATTATTTTGTTTGAAACTTTTTGTTTTACTTTGACGTATAAACAATACAGAAACAAATAAAAAAACCAAAATGTTTGTTTTTCTTTATTGAACAAAACAAAATAACCATGACTGAAAAAGAATTGCTAAATGAACGGTTCAAAATAATATTCCAACATCTAGTAGATAAGGGAGAAATTGTGAAAAGTTCTAGAAATAAGGGCATGTCTAGTTTTGCCGAAAAAATCATGGGCAATAAAAGTTATGGGCATATCATAAGAGCTTATTTAAAAGAGGGAGATAGTAGAACAATTACCTATACACAAGCCAAACGATTGGTAAAGTATTATCATGTCAATTGGTCTTATATGTTTGATGGAGTAGGAGAGATATTTGCTGCTGATAATGTCCTCAGTTCTGAAGAAAATTCACCTCCCAAAGAAGGGCTGGCAGGTTCTCCTAAATCAGATGATGTTTACACAAAAACCAATGTTCCCAAACATAAAACCAACATTGTGTTTTCTAGTATCTCAGCATTTGCTAGTAGTACAGTAGATGTAGGAGTACATGAGAATTCTGAACGTTTTTATATTCCTGGAATGCAAGGAGAGCATATTGCTTTCTATATCAAAGGGGAATCTATGACCCCAACAATTGCAGATGGAGACATGGTTATCTGTCGTTCATTGGATTCGCATGAGCGCATTGTAGAAAATGAAATTTATGCGATTGTAACTTCTAGTGGGAATGTTATGGTTAAACGAGTTCAAAAGATACTAAACAAATACAAACAGGTGCAAGGCATCAAATGTATTTCTGACAATTACTTGGAACATGATCCATTTACCCTATCTATTAATGAAGTTCGAAAATTATTAAAAGTTGAACGTAAATTGACAGAGATAGGGCTCTAATAACAGCCTCAAAACAAGCAAGTCAAGTTATTATTTTGTCTTTATTCCCTAAATTTTCTATTATGAATAATCTAGCTTTTTACATCCAAGGAAACTCTATGGCACCAACTATTTCTAATGGAGATATGGTCATCTGTAGAGAACTAGAACCATTTGAAAGCATTGAAGAAAATGAACTTTATGCCATCATTACTACTTCAGGTATTGTGATGGTTAAACGGATTCAAAAAGTTCGTAGAAATGGAAATAGTCAAATTATACAGCTAAAATTAGCAGACGACAATCAACCTGAAAAATCTGCTTTTAAAATCCCAACTTGTAACATTAGAACTTTGCTAAAAGTTGAGGAAAAATTGACTGCAACAGCTTAACTATAATTTACCCATATAAGATTTATGAGAACCAATATTATATGAACCTGATTTTAATTTAACTTTTTATCAGAACCACAAGCTATTGATTTTCAAAATCAACAAATTTTAAATATACGCTAATAAAATTTCCTAAGTTGCCTCAACTGCGCTTGCGCACTCACGGAATAATTAAAACTTTTTTTTGACATCCAAAGTTATTTGTATTAACCCATTCACCTAACACAAAAAAACCTTCTGCCTATAAGTTAAACTGATTTTTAATTTGCTAAGTTCGAGAACACTAAACTGCCTTTCAAACCGCAATTGGAAGGCAGTTTTTTTTGTTCTTATACAACATTCATAAATAGGAATGCATCTATGTGTTTACTAGTCCATAATAATTATTACATAAACACCTCTTTGATGAAAACATTCTATTGTTTTATTTTTCTTCTATTCTATAGTTCATGGAGTTGGGCGCAAGACAATAACTCAGATAATGCCCTATTTACTGTTGTAGAACAAATGCCTCGTTTTGCAGGTTGTGAGGCACTAGAAGAAGAACAGGCTAAAAAAAGTTGTGCCGACCAAAAATTGCTACAATATATTTATACCAATATTCGGGTTCCACCTCATTTAGATAAAACCATCATCAGTTCTAAATTGGTTATATCTTTTATTGTTGATAAACAAGGACAAGTCATTGAACCAACCATCATTAGGAGCGTGCATCCTGATTTAGATGCTCTTTATATTGATTTGGTTAAAAACATGCCCAAATGGATTCCAGGAAAACACAATGGCAAAGCAGTTAATGTAAAAATAATGTTTCCTATTCAGCTTTGTTTTCGATAATCAACAATCATATAAGCTTGTGTTAGGAGTTCGTTTCAAAATAAAAAATCACAGCCCATTCTACAATGAACTGTGATTCGTTTATTCTAAAATTAAGGAATGCTAATGCTCAAAGCCAAATAGCCCCTTAACAAATTTTGTTATTTTATAAAATAACCAATACATAACGGGTACAACAACCAAGGTCAAGAAAGTAGCGAAAACCAAACCATAAACAATGGTCCAAGACATTGCCCCCCACATTACAGCATTATCACCTCCAATAAAAATGTTGGGATCTAATTCTGTTAAGAAAGAACCAAAATCAAAGTTAAATCCAATTGCCAAAGGAATCAGACCTAAAACAGTCGTTATAGCCGTTAGCAATACTGGTCTTAAACGGGTTTTTCCTCCCATCATAATCGACAACTTAACCTCATCATCCGATAGGTATTTTTTCCCTGTTTCTTTCTTTTCTCTAGATTGCAAAAAGTTGATGTAGTCAATCAATACAATGGCATTATTTACCACAATTCCTGCCAAGGATATAATACCAATCCCTGTCATAATAACCACCAAATCCATTCCTGTTCCCCAATAACCTAAAAGTACACCAATGGTACTAAAGACAATAGAGAGAATAATGATAAATGGTGATACAAAAGAGTTAAATTGAGACACTAAAATCAAGAAGATTGCAAAGATGGCAATCAATAATGCTTGGCTTAAAAAAGCCATGTTTTCTGCCATTTCCTCTTGCTCTCCTGTAAATACATAAGTATAAGACTCTCCTAAGTTTACATCTGCATATTCTTCCATAGCTTGTTTAAGCTCTTCGACTACTTCATTAGGATTAAACCCTTCTAAGATATTAGAATAAATGGTAATGGTACGTTTCTCGTTTTTGCGTTTAACAGCACTATAAGTAGAACTAGGACGCTTGCGAGCCACTGCCGAAATAGGAACCTGAACAATACGTCCTCCTGCATCCATATTTCTAAACGTAACCATTTGATTCATGAGCGCCTCATTGTTATTTCGATACTCCTCATTAAATCTCAAGATAATTGGATACTCATCTTCTCCATCTTTAAATTTGCTCACTTCTCGCCCATACAATGCAGTATTCAATGATTTTGCAATATCCAACGTAGATAAACCATAACGTCTAGAAGCCTCTCGATCTACCTCAATAATGTCCTGTTGAACCTTAGAAGAAATATTCATATTCAACTCCTCTACTCCTGGTACATTCAAGGATTCTAGATGTCTTAGCACATCATCTGCAACAATTGTTAACTCCCTCATAGATTTATCATCTCCAGAAATTTCCAAGTTAATTGGCTTTCCTGTTGGAGGTCCCTCTGCATTTCGATCCACCACCAACGAAACACCAGCATATCCTGTCAGTGCAGCACGAATGGAATCCATTGCATCAAAGGTAGATAAGCCTTTTCGCTTATCAGAAGATACAAAAGCAACCGTAATACGAGCTTTGTTTGGTGTTGCTCCTGGCTCTGGTGGAGCTGCTGGATCTGATGTATTTTCTCCAATTTGTGATAATACTGCATCTACAATTCCTGCATCCTTAAAGGTCTTAATGGATCGATCCACCTTGCCCTCCAATTCTTGCATTAATGCATTCGTACTATGTATATCACTACCAATTGGTAATTCAACAAAAGCATTGATGTATAGAGGATCTGTTTCTGGAAAAAAGACCGTTTTAGGAGGATTGCTACTCAATAAAGAAATAGAAGTAAATAGCAATAAAATAACTCCGATAAAAGTAACCAATGGCATAATGCCTTTTAGGACAAAATGAATGAAGCGGTCATATCCATTTTCTAACCATGGAAGTACTTTAGTTTGAAAAATTACAGCACCAGGTCTTAGTATAAAATACGTTGCCAAGCTTAGTATCATTGCCATCCCCAAAGCATTTCGCAACCACATAACACCATTCATGTGCATAATAATTGCTCCTACCAACATCCCTCCAGCGGCTAATAGGTTGTTAATCATTTTCCCCTTTTCATTCTCTCGCACCAATTCGTTGGAATCTATTTTCATCAGGACGGAAGCAAATACAGGAGTTAAAACCAAAGCCACAAACAAGGAAGAACTCAATACAATAATCAATGTCAGTGGCAAATAGCCCATAAACTCTCCCATTATACCAGGCCAAAACATCAACGGCACAAAGGCAGCTAAGGTAGTTGCAGTAGAAGCAATAATTGGCATAGCAACCTCTCCCGCTGCTTTCTTGGAGGCATCTATCCCCGAATAACCTTCTTGCATGTATCGATAAATGTTCTCCACCACAACAATAGAGTTGTCTACCAACATTCCCAAAGCCAAAATCAAAGAGAATAATACAATTACATTTAGGGTAATTCCCATAATGTTTAGGATTAAAATTCCCATCAACATTGATAATGGAATCGCCAAACCGACAAACATGGCATTTCTAAGCCCTAGGAAGAATAGTAAAACCAAGACCACCAAAATTACCCCAGAGATAATACTATTCTGCAAGTTAGCCACCTGATCCCTAGTATTAATAGATTGATCGTTAAAGATGGTCACTTTCAATTCATCTGGAAATTTATTGGCTTTTGCCTTCTCTACAATTTCCTTGATTTGATCCGATGCCGAAAGTAGGTTCTCGCCTGCTCGTTTGATAACATCTAAAGAAACAACAGGCAATCGGTCGGAACGGGCAATACTAGTTGGAGTAGCAACCCCTTCTACAACCTTGGCTACGTCCTTGATAAAGACAGCATTTTGGAATTCACTTTTAATAATGATATTTTCAATATCTTCTATGGTCTTGAACTCCCCCACTACTCTTACGGAACGGTTAAAGCCATTAAAATTACGTTCTCCCGCAGACATAGTAATGTTTTCCATTGCAATCGCATTGGCGATGTCATCAAAACTAATCTGCTTGGCTTGCATTTGCTTCCAATCTACATCAATTTGAATTTCTTTCTCTGAAGTTCCTTTTAGTTTTACCTCTGATATTTCCGAAAGTTTCTCAATTTCAGTTTGTAAATATTCGCCAAAAGAACGCAATTCGTCATTGGAGTAGTCTCCAGACAGATTGACCGTCATAATAGGGAACTCCGAAAAGTTAATTTCAAAAACATTTGGTCCAGCAGTCAAATCCTTAGGAAAATCTTTGTCTCCTTTGGCTTTGTCTACGGCATCTTTTACATCTTGCAATGCTTTATCTACTTCAACGGTTGTATTAAACTCTACAATAATATTTGAAAAGTCATTGATAGAGTTCCCATCCATTTTTTTCACCCCATTAATTGAGGCCAGTTCTTTCTCAATTGGAATGGTAACCAACGTTTCCATATCCTCTGCTGAGTTTCCAGCATAGGTTGTTGCCACATAAATTGTAGGAATTACAATTTCAGGAAACTGTTCCTTGGGCATTGTGTTATACGATTGAACTCCAAACAGCAAGATCATAACGGTCAACAAGAAGATACTCGTTGCATTATCTACTGCAAAGGAGGTCGCTCTAAAATTTCTATATAATTTATTATTATCGCTCATCCTGCTTTTTATTTTAATGCTCTAGCACAGTGATTAGAATCCATTCTTATTCAGGTAATACTTTTACCCAATCACCATCAGAGACTTGTCTAGCACCTTTGATTAATAAGGTTTCTTCTCCTGTCAAACCTGTTTTTATAATCGTTTCATTATTATAACCTTTTCCCATCTTCACGACCTTTTTAACCGCCTTATTCCCCTCCAAAACCATTACATAATCTGCACCACTAACATCTTGGAGAATCAATTGATCAGGAACAACAATAGCATCTTTAACCTCATAATCATTAACCAACATAGTCGCCAACAGGTTTGGCTTTAGCAAACCGTTTCTACTATTCACAGCTGCCTCTACTTCAAAAGTTCTATTAGCAGGATTAATAATACGACCGATGGTCATCACACGTCCCTTTTGCTCCTCTTTTAATGCAGGAAATTTAAGTAGAACGCTCTCTCCTCTTTTTACTTTACCAAGGTAAATTTCAGGAATAGCAGCAACCACTTTTAGTTTTTGAGTATTCAAAATTTGAACAATAGGAGCTCCAGGACCAGCCATTTCCCCTTCCTTGGCCATTACCATATCAACATAGCCACTAATAGGGGCATAAACATTGGCTTTGGTTAGTTCATACTCCATGCTTTCTTTATTTTTTAATAGAGATTCTACTTGGCTTTTAGCTTGTAAGAACTGAACTTCCGAACCAATTTTTTGCTTCCAAAGATTTTCTTGGCGCTTAAAAATATCTTGTGCCAACGACAGTGATTCATCCAATTGAGCAATGCTCTTTTTGATGCTTTCCAAATTTATCTTAGCAATCAAATCTCCTTTCTTGACATACTGCCCTTCCTTTACCTTCAACTCTACAATTCTTCCTCCTGTTTCGCTACTTGCCATACCAGGGTCCTCAGCAGGAACGACATTCCCCTGAACTTCAACAAAGTGGTTAAAGTCCTTAATAGTCACCTTAGCAACCGTCACTGGTACTTCTTTTTTCTTATTGGCATTGGGGTCCAATTTTGCGATAATAGCCTCAACATCAGAAATTTCACCTCTGAGTGTTTTGAGTACTCGACGTTTTTCTTTTAATACTTTGCGTGCTTCATCTAGTGTTTTAGGCGCTTCATTGCTCACCTCACTTTCACTACCACAAGCAACTGCCAACATTAAATAGGCAAAAGCAAAAAGATATAGTGTATTTTTCATTTCTTAATTTAAATTATAGTGGTTTATTACTTCCTTATTTATATGCATTAAATAGACCTTCATTGATGAATCAACTAGACATCTATTTATTTCCCTAAGGCTTTATCCAAATCCGCCTTGGCAACAACCAACTCATACAAAGCATTTAAGCGATTGGCTTGCGTTCTATAGAGTTCTTGTTCTGCTTGGGACATTTCTAAACTAGAGCCTACTCCTTCACGATATTTGATTCTAGTTGTATTAAGAATTTTTTCGGCCAATGCTAAGTTTTTGTCTTGGTTTTCTAAACGCTCTCTAGCATTGTTATAAATTGCTCTAGAGTTAACAACTTGAAGTTTAATACTTCTTTTTAAATCCTCTAATTGCAATTTATATTTAGCTACATCAATTTTAGATTTCTTGATTTTTGCAGCTTTGTCAAAGCCATCAAAAATAGGCACATCTAGTTTTAAACCAACAAGTGTAGTAGGGAAAAATCCAGGAGAATTAGCATCAAATAAATCATCTCTTTGCAAGACTTGTTGATGCGATGCAAAAGCAGATAAACTAGGCAAATAGCCCATCGTATAACGCTTGACATTTAATTCATTTAAGTGGATGGTTTGATTCAATATATCTGTTTCAATACGCTGGTCGTATGCAACTTCTCCCTCCAAATCATTGGCATCTGGCAAAGCCATAATATCATCTAATTTGTTGGTCAATTGGATTTCTTTATCCAAAGGGTAATTCATTTGAAACTTTAATACATTATAAGCCAACTCTGTTTGACGAGCAAGTGCCTCTAGTTCTACTTGCAAATTAGATAGGGAAAGATCCAAACGATCCACATCCAATTGTTCAACCATTCCATTGTCTAAAAACGCTTGCGTTTCCGCTTTCATTTTTTTGAGGTTCTCTATATTGCGTAGCAACACCCCTTTGTTTTCTTCTGCAATTAATACTTGTAAATAAGCCTTTACTACAGTATGTTTAATGTCATATTTTGTTAAATCTGCTTGACGTTTTGTCATTGCCAACAAGCCTCTAGATGCTTTTAACCCAACAAAATAAGAACCATCAAAAACCAAGGTACTTAGGTTCAGAGAGAATGTTAATTGATTTCGAGTTCCAAACTTTGTTTCAGTATAACCTGGTTCTGGCTTAGGAAGCGGAATTCCTGGAATCTCAAATGCAAATGCATCATTGGGAATCAATTGGGTAGGAAGGTGGATAAAATAATTGTATTCGGCTCCACCATTTAGCTTTGGGATACCAATGGCAGTATATTCTTGTACTTCTGCCTTGGATTTTGCAATATCGAGTTCTGCTGTTCGAACACTGTTGCTTCTAGTTTGCGCATAGGTAACAGCTTCCGATAAAGAAAACTGATCTGCCTCCTGTGCTTGTAGCATTCCGATTGCCATCACCAAAACAATTAATAAACTGTTTAGTTTTTTCATAGCATACTATGGTTATATTTTTATGATATTTGTTTGAATAAATTTGCTTAATAGATCTCACCTGTTGGATCTAAACTATCTAGCATTTCTCTTAATTGGATGCGTCCTTTATCGGAAACAATTCCACATATATGATATCGTATAAATTCTTTGTGCAAAACATGAGTAGGAAACTGAGTCACTGGAAACAATTCGTTGTCTGAAAGTGTCAACATCAAACTAACATATAACCTAGATACTAACTCAACATTCAGATTATCTCGATAGACTCCTTCTTCTACTCCTCCTCTCAAATTATTTTCTACCATATGTACAATATCCTTACGATGAAAATTATCCATCATTTCCCATATTGGTCTATGGTATTTTTGCAAATCAAAAATCAAAGAAGGGTTAATCTCCTTTACTTGTTGCTGTACATATAAACTCACTTTTAATAATTCGTCTAAAGCATTTTCTGATTCTTTTTGAATCCTACAGCACATATCTTGATCTTGTATAATATGCCTTTTCATTACTTTAGAAACCAAATCGTGCTTATTTTCTATGTATAGATATAGTGTCTTTTTAGACATTCCTAGGTCTCTTGCTATATCTGCCATTGTAACACTACGTATTCCATACTTTCTAAATAGAATTTCAGAGGCATCTAATATTTTTGTTAACTCATCCACATGATTCATTGTTAAATTAGGGGTTATTAATTCCCCATGTTTTTTTGATATTTTTTTAATTTGCTTTGTTTTTTGACAAAACTCTAAACACTATTGTAGTTTCTAAAGTTTCCGCAGGGTCAAAAGAAATACGCTTATTGGCGCAAAAGTAAATTAAAAACAAAGGAAACCCAAGTTAAGTTTTAAGTTTCCTCAGTTTTTTAACATTTTTTAACAAAAATATTGGAACGTGTTTTGGTTGAAAAATACGGAGTATTACAAATTAACACGACTATCTAATAGATTTATCTATTTTTATACTTTATAAAAACAATCATTGCATAAAAAGTTCCTGAATTTAATCTTAAATAAACATATATAATATACTATGAAATTACGATTCTTATTAATCCCTCTAACAGCATTTTGCATGATCTCTTCTTGTTCTTCTTGCGGAGAAGGGAACAATGGCACTAATGCGACCAATTCCAATAACGATAGTACGAGCCTAAGCATAAATAATATGGATGAAAACGGGAATCGTAGTGAAGAAGAACAATTAGAATATGACATGACAGCCATGATAACAGAGCAAGTAGCGCTCGCTAATCGTTCAAAATCCAATCGAGTAGAAACAATGATTGCTGGTTTTGAATTGGGCATGACCAAACGAGAGGTCAAAAAACATATGCTTCGAATGAAGCAAAAAAAACACCTCGTTCGTGTTAAAAAATCTGCCAAAGTATTTGAATATGTTTATCAACTAAAGCTAAAAAGTGGTAAATCAAATACCTATATGGATTTTGAGTATGGTCGCAATGGAGGAGTATACAAAGCTGTTTGCAAACCCAGTAAATTTCGAGGTAAAAGCAAAAGTAAGTTTTTAGAAGAGGTACACGATTTATTAACGGAGTGGTATGGTCCACATAACTTTCAGTTGCCCAACAGCAAAACTTGCGCTCACTATGTCTGGATCACAGGCAATCGCCACATCGATTTATATTGTACTTCCAAAAATGTGGAATTTGTCTATACTGACCTTAATGTTGAAATCCCTGCAAGTAGCAGCAAGCAGCAAAAAGACAAGGTAGTGATGTAATTGTTTCAACTAAAGGATAAACTTAACCTCTGACCAACAAGCCTATTGGAACTCCTAACGATTGAGTTCCAATATAGCTATAGAACCTGTTTAAGTAATCGCATCCTCTTAAATAGTAACAATGTTCTTAGTTGTATCGTTAAAACAATAAAAATTGAAATTCATACATTTAATAAAGTCTCCCTTCATACTACTATTGCTGAAGGATAAGGGGGGCTTAGTTTAAGCTACTGGGGAGATGTTTTTACTCCTTTCTGGGCTGATTGGAAGATTTAAAACGTAGATCAAGAAAAAGTTGTGATAGCGTTTTATGCCTTTGTCTGCCCCACGCTCTAATGCTTTATAAACACCATTACTATGAAAAGATACCTTGCGAATACCGATAGTCTTTCTTATGACAAAACATTTAATTTATTGTATTTAATTAAGAATTATCTGCCGATCCGTAAAAAGACGAGTTTAATTCGAAAAGAACAACAAGAAGATAAAGAATTCTCCAATCTATTTATTTGGGATATTAACACTAAGCAAAAATCTAAAGTTTTCTCTGATGAAATTGCCCAAACTGAACAGGTTCAGAAAATAATTTTTGAAAAGGATTACAACGAAAAAGAACAAAGAATTGTCTTTAATATAGAAACACAATTGCTCAATTATCACAATGTTCCTTTTCGTCACCCTAAAAATAACCTGCTTATAGAAACCTATCATCGTTCATCTGAAAAGCACCATCTTTGGTTATGTGACAAACAAGGTAAAGGGCTCCAAAAAATAGCAAGCCTTAGTTCTAATACCCAGTGGCATTTGGATGTTGGCAATCATCTAATTCGTATGATAACTCATTCAAAAACAGACATAGACGTACAAGAAATAACATGGTAAAATACAACTAGAATTTATTGTTTATTTTTAAATATCTAAAGATGTTTTTTTTTTTATTTTCTCCCTCAAAAACATCTGTGACTCAGAGCACTTTTATTCTAAAAAAACTTACTATATTTGGGCTCTATCTCCCCAAATGAAGCATAAATTTATAACTAAATGAGTAGCACTACTGCTACTACAAGGCGGATAAACATGAATGTTAAAATCATAAACAAATCAAAAAATGCGCTTCCTAACTACGCTACCATAGGTAGCGCAGGCATGGATTTAAGAGCCAATACCAATGAAACGATTACCCTTCAACCACTAGAAAGAAAAGTAATTCCAACTGGTCTTTACTTAGAGCTTCCTGTTGGTTATGAAGCTCAAATTCGTCCTAGGAGTGGTTTGGCATTAAAAAAAGGATTGTCCATCCCGAATGCACCTGGAACTATTGACAGTGATTATAGAGGTGAAGTAGGGGTTATCTTAATCAACTTATCCTCTACTCCTATTCAAATAGAGCCGTCTGAACGTGTTGCTCAAATGGTAATTGCTAAATACGAAACAATCGAGTGGGAAGAAGTAACCGCACTTGCTGAAAGTGAGCGTGGCACGGGAGGATATGGCAGTACTGGAAAATCTTAACCAAAGGTAAGTGGACAATAAAAGTAATTAGGAATAAATTAACTGTGTGGTGGGGATTTTTCCCTAGCTTTTTTTTACTTTCGTATGCTACCACTTATGAGATCATACCTTCTAGTTTTTCTACATGAAGTGTTATTCTATAGCTTATTTTATAAGCACCAAACAGCCGTCAAAGAATAACTTTTGGGGCTAGAAAAACAAAGCAAAGCAATCTCATAAATCATAGCAAACACAAAAATACAGCGCAATTAACTAACCATATACTAACGTTGTCTACCTACTTCATAATATCGACCTTGGCAATAGCCAAAAGATAGCTAGGTATAGCCCCCCCCTTTCAACGATCAATTATTTACCAACCTCTAGCAGAAACATACCCCCTTTTAATACTCAATATTCTTCTGTTAGACTTAGAAAAACAAATAACAATCTTTTATGAAAATAATAATACCAATGGCTGGACGTGGTACTCGTTTGCGTCCTCATACTCTAACTGTTCCTAAACCATTAGTGGAAGTTGCAGGAAAATCAATTGTCAAAAGATTAGTTGAAGATTTAGCAGCTGCTTATGATGGCAAAATTGAAGAAGTTGCGTTTATTATTGGTGATTTTGGTGAAGCGGTAGAACAAGATTTAATTGCTTTAGCCGAAAGCCTAGGAGCCAAAGGTTCTATTTATCATCAAACCGAAAAATTAGGTACAGCTCATGCTATTTTGTGCGCAAAAGAAAGCTTGAGTGGAAACGTCATTGTTGCTTTTGCTGATACACTATTTAAGTCCGATTTCTCACTAGATACAACACAAGATAGTGTACTGTGGGTTCAACAAATAGAAGACCCTTCTGCTTATGGAGTGGTTACTTTAGATCAAGAAGGTTACATTAGTGAATTCGTTGAAAAACCAACCACCTTTGTATCAGACCTAGCTATTATTGGTATTTATTATTTTAGAGATGCAAATATGCTCAAAAACGAATTGCAATACCTTATTGACAATGATGTTAGGGATAAAGGTGAATACCAAATCACCAATGCACTCGAAAATATGAGAAGAAAAGGCGTTAAATTTCGCACACATGCCATTCAAGAGTGGCTAGATTGTGGCAATAAAAATGCTGTCGTTTATGCCAATGAACGAATTCTTGAAATCAAGCAAGATGCTGCTACCGTTTCGCCCAATGTTGTTTTAGAAAATTCAACAATTATTCCTCCTTGCTTTATAGATCAAGGGGTAATTATTCAAAATTCTGTCATTGGTCCTCATGTCTCTATTAGCAAAAATACGGTTGTTAAAAATTCAATCATTAGCAAAAGTATTATTCAAGATCATGCCGTGATTAACAATATCGTGACTGAAAATTCAATGCTAGGATCTCACACAGAATATATTGCTCAAAAATCAGAGCTTAGCCTCAGTGATTTTTCAAAATTCCACCAATAGTACAACTATAGATTATAATACCAATAGGTTGAGTCTTTTACAAAAACACAAAACGTTATAAATCAACGTTTCAGTTATTTTTAGATCAATAATAACAATTGATTAACGGTTTTATTTATCGTTTGGATATTTTTTTGTATATTATTATAGCCTCAACCTATGGTTTTACATCTAATAAATCAATCCTATTATGTATAATTTATCCCCTAAATGTTGGTCTTTTATTTTACTCCTTTTGAGTATAAACATGGGGGTATGGGCTCAATCTAAAAAAAAGACACGACCTAAGGAAAGTGACGTATTACTAGAAAAACTCTTTATTGAAGCCAATAGAGAAAAAATCCTAGGCAATATTGATGAAGCGATCCAACGGTACTTAGAAGTGCTTCAAAAAGATAATAACAATACTGCTGCTAATTATGAATTGGCTCGTCTGTATAAAAGACAAGAGCAGTATGGTAAAGCAATTGATAGGATTGAAAAAGCGATTGCCTTAGAAAAATACAACCTAGTTTATAGTGATTTATACGCTAGTCTTTTGGAAAAAGAAGGCAGTTTTAAAAAAGCAGCAGATTTGTATGCTAACCTATCCAATCAATACCCCGCTCAAGAACAATTGTATTTTGAATGGGCTTATTATTTGAGCAAAAGCGGAAAGGCAGATCAAGCGATTAAAGTCTATAATAATTTGGAAAAACGGGTTGGGATCAAAGAGGCCATCTCCATGCGGAAGTACAAATTATATATGAAAACAGGTAAAGCAAAAAAAGCCAGTCAAGAAATTGAACAGTTGATGCAGGCTTATCCTGAAGAACCAGAGTATATTATTCGATTGGCTAATTTTTATACTTCTATACAAGAATTAGAAAAGGCCAAAACATTGTATCAAAAGGCATTAAATTTAGACCCAACCAATCCCACTGCAAATATGGCAATGGTTGAGTTTTTCTTACAAAATGGCGATACTGCCCGTTATCTAAAAGCCTTAATCAACACCTTCCAGAACCCTCATCAAGATTTAAACAACAAACTTAAAGCACTAAAATCACTAACCAGTGATTTGGCAAACAACCGCATTGATCCCAAATACGAGGCTTCTATTCTTGAATTAAGCACCGCATTAACCCAAACTCATCCCAACAGTGCTGAGGCTAATTTTGTGCGAGGCAATCTTTTGTTTCAACAACAAGAGTATGCACAAGCAGTAAAACATTATGATATTTCTATCCGCTTTATTAAAAATAACCTTGCTCTTTGGCAAAATTTATTAGAAGCCTTGCACTTAATGGACAATCAAGCAACCTTGCAAAAACGCAGTGAGGAATTTCTAGAGCTCTATCCAAGTCAAGCCAATAGCTATTATTATCACGGAATTGCCTTGTTCCAAAAGGAGGATTATAAAAAGGCTCAAAAAGAATTTCAACAAGCCATTGAAATTGCCGCTGCAAATCTGAAAATTCAAGGGCATTCTTTGCGTTATTTGGCAAGAATATACGAGGCGATGAATGATTATGAAAAAGCAGACAGAACCTTTAATGAATCGATCCTAATGCAACCTGATGATCCTGAGATTATTCATGATTATGCCTATAGTCTGGCTAAAAGAGGAGTCGAATTACCCAAAGCTCAGGAGTTGATCAAAGGTATTTTAAAACGTTATCCCAATAACATCAAATATACAACTGCTAATGGTTTTATTTTGTACAAACAAACTAAATACACACTCGCTGAGCAGGAGATTAACAAAGCGCTAAGTTTGGGAGGAAACAACTCTCCTGAAACGTTAGAACGTTATGGGGATGTCTTATTCAAAATGGGCAAAGAAAACCAAGCGGTTAGTTTTTGGCAAAAAGCACTAGACAAAGGTTCCTCTTCTTCTATTTTGCAACGTAAAATTTCAACCAAACAACTATATGAGTAATGGACTGAAGATGCTACTTTTTGTCATAATTAGTAGTTTTCTTATTGGTTGTAAGACCACTGAAACCGTCAGTACTGCCAAAGCAAAAAAACGTTCTGTCAAATTCCTATTGCGCAAATTGGAACAAAATCATATTGATTATACGTGGTTTGCCAGTAGAGCGAAGGTTAAAATGGATAGCGAGCAGCAAAAAGCGACCTTTTCTACGCTTATTAGAATGCAAAAGGATAGCCTGATTTGGATCAAAATAAAGAAAATGAATATTGAAGGCGCTCGGGTCAAAATAACTCCTCAAACCATTGAGATTTTAGATCGTCAAGAAAGCCAATATATCAAAAAACCTTTTTCTTATCTAAAAAATGAATTTGGGCTCCAACTAAATTTTGCAGAGCTTCAAGAACTCATTGTTGGGAATCCAATCCTCTTCCAAGAAGAGACCCTACTTTCTGTCATTCGGGAACAACAAAATGTACTCAAAACGCCTGAATCTGAAAAAAATGTACTCAAACTTTTTATGAATCCTCAATCCTTCCTCGTTAATGAGCTTAGGGGCTCTATGGATTATAATTCTATTGACATTAAGTATGAAGATTACCAAACGATTGAGCAAACACAAATTCCAGCCGTCAAAAATATTGAAATAGATAGTAAAGATGCTGGCATTGTCCAACTAAAAATGACTTTTTCAAAAATGGTGCTTAATGAAGTTCAAAAGGTAGGCTTTACGGTTCCTGATAGCTACCAACGGAACTAGTTACACCCATTTATCCTCCTTAATCAATCGCAATAAGTCAGGGTATTTAAAATGAATTGACAGCTGTTCTTTTATTTTTGTATTATCTATAATTTTAAAAGAAGGTGAATCTGCTGCTTCACAAAGAGGAACTGGCATCCCAATCGCTGCTGCTGCTGTTGGATAAAAAACATTTTTAGGAGGGTGCTCATCTGCACAAGCATTAAAAACTTCTCCCCAAACATCTTGAAGCATTATTTGAAGCATTATTTGCAAGCAGTCTTCTCTATGAATGAGATTAACAGGTGCCTCTGCATTTCTAATGACTCCATGCTTTCTAAAAAATCGCCCAGGATGACGCTCTCCCCCTACAAGCCCAGCCATTCGCACAACAGTCGTTTTAAAGTGAAGATTGTTCAGCAATAATTGCTCGCTTTTGTATAAATGATGTGTCTTATTTTCGATTTTTTCATCTTCTTTAAGCACACGATTAAGATTGGGATAAACAGCCGTTGAACTGACAAAAAGTACTTTTTGTATACTTGATTTTTCTATTAAGGGCAATAGGCTTGCAAATTGCTCTTTTTCTAATTCTGCCCGATTGGGAGGGATATTAATAATCAGTATTTCTGAATCTAAAAAGGACTCAATATCTCCTATTATTTCTTCACTTTGCACCTTAATGGTGAATGCCTGTTTGCCCTCCCCTTTCAATTGATTACATTTCTCACTAGAAGTTGTTGAGATCAAAACGCTACTTCCTTTAGCTTCTAAAATAGCAACTAGGGCTGCTCCTAACCAGCCGCTTCCCAAAACGCTAATCCTCCTTCCTTTCATTCAATATTATCTTTATTAGGCTTAAACCAATCCAAGTTTTTCCCCCTAAAATGTTCATCCACTTAGGTTCTTTGTCGTTCTAAGAATTGACTAACCTTCTACTTTTTTGGCATTCGCTGCTTTATTAGCTGCATTCCTAGCAGCACGTTCCGCTAATTTTTTATCGTAATCCAATGCTCGTTGATAAAAACTAGCCATTTTTTTGTCCAATTGAGTAACTGCTGCCGCGGCACGAGGTGTATTAACTTGATTGATCCAAGATTCTCTTATTGCCACATAGTAAGGGAAAGGATCTTCGAGCTTTTCTTTAAGTTTTCGGACTCTCAAAATATCAAAAGGAAACTCGGCACTACGTTTTTTATAATTTACAATAAATACATTGGTTGATTCTAATTCAATCGTCTCATCCAACTCTCCTTTTTTGTTAAGAAACAAGCCTTTGGTTTCGCCATTGGTTAGTGCAGTGCTATTGGTATCATACATCAAATAAACAGGACAAAAACTAAAAGCTTCTTCAAACATTTTACCAATTGCTTGATTAAATTCATCTCGACTTCTAATTGTCCCTTCTAGTATATTTTGGTGGCGTTTGCGTTGTTGTTTTGTCAAGTTAGGATCACGCAAAGTACGTTCTAGGATTTCGATTTTTCGTTGGTTCGTTTTTAGGCGGACAACCAATACACCATTCTTTAGTTCCTTGATGGAATTAAAAGCAAACTCTTTTTTTTCTTTTGTGAGTACAATATCATCTCTTTGAGCAAAAAGATTGATTTCCCAAGCCAATAATGCCAATAACAAGATACAAGTTCTAATGATCATAATTTCATGCTTAAATAATAACAGTTCTGTGATGCGTTTGATGATCTACTAAAGGTAAATCACTTAAAATAGTTCTATCATTTTCATCAGAACAACAATAATTAATACAAAGGTAAACCTATTTTGATAAATAGAGAATGTTGGCAAAAGTTGGGAGTAGAATTATATCCAAATGCACAAAAATTAAACCAAAATTGCGGGCAATACTTCATATTTTGCTATAAAATAGCTGTTGTTTTTTTTATAAAATCCGTACATTCGCAGTTAATGAATGTTAAAATGGTAAAATCTGTCATAACAATACCTTACATTCATATCTTTATTTATTGTACAAGCTTTAAATAAAGATCAAAAACCTATTGTACAAGGTTACATTGTATTGATTTTCATACCTAAAAGATGAATAAAACTATCTTTTTAACCTAATAATCAAGAATGTACAACTTATGCCAATCATTAAGTTTTTACTATTAAAACATAAATATAGAAAATAGAATATGCATACTTCAGCCGATATACAAGCTCTTCAAGAACAAATTGCTCTAGAAAGTCAGGTCATCGAACGCTTAATAAAAGAAACCAATAAAGTAATCATTGGTCAGCAATATATGATTGATCGACTAATGATCGGATTGTTAGCCCAAGGACATATTCTTTTGGAAGGCTTGCCAGGTTTGGCAAAAACACTTGCAATCAACACCCTTTCAAAAGCAATTAGTGCTGATTTTCAACGCATCCAATTTACCCCTGATTTGCTTCCTGCCGATATAGTTGGAACAATGATTTACAATCAGGCAGCCAATGATTTTACCGTACGTAAGGGACCTATTTTTGCTAATTTCATCTTGGCAGATGAGATTAATCGTGCCCCTGCAAAAGTTCAATCTGCCCTATTAGAAGCCATGCAAGAGCGTCAAGTAACCATTGGAGAAACCACCTATAAATTGCAAGAACCATTTTTGGTTTTAGCGACCCAAAACCCAATAGAACAAGAAGGGACATACCCCTTGCCAGAAGCTCAAACCGACCGTTTTATGCTAAAAGCTTCGATCACTTACCCAACCAAAGAAGATGAACGCACAATTATGCGCATGAATATGTTGGGAGGTTTCCAAAAGGTGAATCCTGTTGCTACCATAGACGATATTCTAAGAGCAAGAAAAACAGTACGTGAAGTGCACATGGCAGAAAGTATCGAGCAATATATCTTAGATATTGTATTTGCTACTCGTGAACCTGCTCAACATGGACTCAAGGAGATTGCTCCTTTGATTTCATTTGGAGGCTCGCCTCGTGCTAGTATTAATATGGCACTGGCTGCAAAGGCACATGCTTATATTCAAAAACGGGGGTTTGTAATTCCTGAAGATATTCGAGCTATATCAAAAGATGTGTTGCGCCACAGAATTGGTCTGACTTATGAAGCTCAGGCAGAAAATGTGACCACAGAGCAAATCATTGACCAAGTATTAAATACCATTCAAATTCCTTAATCGTTGCTTATGCGTGAAATGTTTATTCTAAAAGATGGGACACCTTTAATCGTGCGAGAAATAACGTTTCAGGACGCTCTTTCGCTCAATGAAATGGCTGCAAGAGTCTTTGGTAGCTCTAATCAGGTCTTAACTTCTTTGGAAGAATTTAAGCAAACGAGCACACTAGAAGTCCAACTCAAACGGATTAAGCATTATTCGGAAGCAATTGGCAAGTGTATTTTTGTAGCAGAAGTTGACCGCCAACTTGTGGGCACCCTTGATTTTTGGAATGGAGATAGAAAACGCATTGAACATACAGGAGAATTTGGAATGGGAGTTGTCCCAGAATACAGAGACCTAGGGATTGGAGCTTGCCTGATCAAAGTTTTGCTCAAATGGGCAAAAGAAAACCCGATTATAGAAAAGGTAAAATTGGGCGTTTTTGCAACCAACCATAGAGGTATTCATTTGTACAAAAAGATGGGTTTTATTGAAGAAGGTAGACGAGTGGCTGAGATTAAAATGGCAGATGGAAATTATTTTGATGTTATCGAAATGTACCAAAATGTAAAATAAATTATGAATGAGGATTTATATACAGATGAAATAAAACAACTGGAAGCGTTTAGCAGCCCCTTAAAATTAATAAAAAAGGCATTGTCTTCTTTTTTTATTGTCCTTATGATTGGGGCAGGATTTGTCATCAATTGGATTATGGCAGTTGTTTTTTTAGTGGGATACTTTAGTGCTACTTCTTGGTTGTGGTTTATCCTTGGGCTACTATTGATGATTTTAATCTTTCCTGCTCTTTATTTGTTTTTTGCCTATTCTTACGGGCAATCTGTTTTGTTTTGGGAAGCCTACAAAGAAGGCATTCGTCCGATTGCAGCCAAGGTATTCAGCCGAACCTTAGATTCTTTCTTAGTAGATAATCCCGAAGAGGCTAGCGAAGTAAATGAAAGTAAAATTGTTAAGGAAGTCGAAGAGCGAAAAAAACATTTTTTGGAGCAACTGCCCGATTTTATCCGTGCTTACTTTCAGATTTTCTTTACCAGTGGAGACATTATAAAAATTGTAAAAGCCCAACGACAATCAGGAGCAGAAAAAGAAGCTGTAAAGCAAAAAGCCATGCACAGTTTTTTTGAGTCTTTAGATTTACAGATGTCTGAATTAATGGAGCCTTCTTTAATCCCCTTTTATATTGTTGCGGCAGTCAATTTAATTACTTTATATTTTTTATTCTAATCCTCCCTACGTGCCTATGTCTACTGAAGAAAATGAAATCAATGTTGCAATAGAAAAAATTGAGCAGCAAATAAAGCCTTGGGCACTAATCAAAAAAGCCCTTTCGTCTTTTTCTGTGCTTTTTTTGATTGGCTCTGGTGTGCTTATCAATTGGATTTTAGCACTTGTCTTTTTAATGGGCTATTTTTCAGTCGTAAGCTGGAGCATGCTTTTGTTTAGTTTGGTAATACTAATTTTGGTATTTCCTGCTGCCTACGCCTATACCGCTTATGTTTATGGGCAACTCGTAATTGTTTTTGAGGTTTACCAAGAGATCATTCGCCCTGTTGCTGCCAATATAATTGCAGGTATTTTGAATAGAATCATCAATGATGATAGCCCCATAACCAGTGAGAAAATTCAAGAAGAATTTGATGCTGAAACCAGTTCGCTTTGGGATAAAATTCCTGATTTTATTACCAACAGTTTAGGCATTGTTACTACCATTAAAGACATTATTATACTAATTACGGAACAATATCAACAAGGTGGCGAGAAAGAAGTAGTAAAAGAGCGAATTACTCAAAATGTATTTGAATTGTTAGATGCTAAAATGAGTGAATTAGCGCAACCTTCTCTAACTAACTTTTTTATTATTGCTGCTATCAACTTAGCAGTCGTATTTTTTATTTTTTAAAATCGACCAAGTGCTGGTACTTATATATTTATGACGATAAAAGAATTACTAAAAAAAGTTCGTAAAATAGAAATCAAAACGAGGGGCTTGTCCAACCAAGTGTTTTCGGGTACTTACAAAACCCGATTTAAGGGGCGAGGCATGTCTTTTAGTGAGGTTCGTCAATATCAGTATGGAGATGATGTTCGAAATATTGATTGGAATGTTACCGCTCGTACCAATGAGCCTTATGTCAAGGTATTTGAAGAGGAACGAGAATTGACATTTATGTTATTAATAGATGTTAGTGGTTCTGCCTTTTTTGGCACTACCTATCAAAATAAAATGGAAATTGCCACTGAAATTGCAGCAACCTTAGCTTTTTCGGCAAGTGCCAATAATGACAAAGTAGGAGCTATATTTTTCTCTGACAAAGTGGAAAACTTCATTCCCCCCAAAAAAGGAAAAGCGCATATTCTACGCATTCTTAGGGATATGATTTATGCCAAACCAAGTCAAGCTAAAACCAATCTCAATGAACCTCTAAAGTATTTAACCAATATTATTAGTAAACGTTGTACCGCTTTTGTCCTTTCTGATTTTATGTGCCAAGACTATAATAATGCCATCAAACTGGCAGCCAATAGACACGATACCATTGGCATTCATATCTATGATCCTTTAGAGGTTGAAATGCCGAATGTTGGCTTGTTGCCAATGATAGATGCCGAAACAGGACAGACCAATTGGGTAGACACTTCTTCTGAAGCCGTTCGAAATAACTATAACAATTGGTATCATAACAATCTGGATTATTTTAAGAAAACATTCTTACGCAATAATGCTGATGTAATGAGCGTGGCTACCAATCAGCCCTATTTGAGTATTTTAATAAAATTCTTTAAAGAAAGACGAAGCTAAAGATGCTAAAACACTATTTATATCTATTGTTGGTCATTTATTCTTGGGGGCTTTGTGCCCAAGGCAATGGGCAGGCTAATATTTTTATGGACAGTACATCTTTTTTGATTGGCGATCAGGTCAGCATGCAATTGGTGGTTAATGTTCCTGCGGGTACTCCTTTTTCGTTTCCTACAATAAATGATCTATTAGACAAAGAAAAGTTAGAATTAATTGATCAGCAAAAATCTACCTTAATTCAAGGGGATGTAAATGATACTTATCAACAAACAATTCTTTTGACGGCTTGGGAACCTGGCTCTTATCAAATTCCAGAGCTGGTTTTTTCCTATCCCAAAAACAAAACAACCGTTGAGATAAAATCAGCACCGCTAATGCTTACGGTCTTAGCACCAGAGGTTACAGGAGATAGTACTTATGTCGCAGATATTAAGACAATTTTGGCAGAAGAAGCCAACTTTTTAGATCATTTATATTCTTTTTTTACGCATCCTGTTGTGCTTGCGCTGCTCATGCTTGCTCTAGCCTTTCTTGCTTTTTATGTCTTTACGCAACGCCAGAAACGGTCAAAAGCGATTGTCCCAAAGACCGCAGAAGAAATTGCACTCGAACAGTTGGCTGCCTTAGAAGCCAATAACTTCTTGGAACAAAACAAAACCAAAGAATATCACACCAGCATATCATTGATTTTAAGAACCTATATCAATGGGCGTTTCAAAATCAAGGCACTAGAACGACCTACCAGTGAATTTATGCCCAAGATAAAAGGGCACTATTTGCTAAAAAAATCATTGTATGACGAATTTAAAACGGTTCTAGAGCATGCTGATTTGATTAAATATGCCAAGGCATCTCCTTTAGATATTGCCAATAAAAAAGCGCTTAGCCTCTGTTTTGAGTTGATTCATTCAATCCAAGCAATACTAGAAGAAGAAGCCAAACAAGTAAGCAATTAACGATTAAAACTATAATAGCGCAATTATATGTCATTTGGAGGAATAGAATTTGCAAATCCTTATCTATTGGGTCTATTGGTCATTGTACCTTTTATGGCTTGGTGGTACTACAATAAACAAGATGAATATTTTGCGGATGTCCGCATGTCTTCAACGCAGGGATTATCAGGACCACAGAGTTGGAAAATCAAAGCACGTCCACTCGTGCAACTCTTGCAATTATTAGCAATTACAGCCCTTATTATTGCAATTGCTCGCCCACAGGCGGTTCTAAAAAAAGAGAATGTCAATGCTGAGGGAATTGATATTATGCTAGCAATGGATGTTTCTACCTCCATGCTTGCCAAAGATTTTAAGCCTGATCGTCTAGAAGCTTCCAAAATGGTGGCTTCTGATTTTGTCGCTCAGCGTAAACACGATAGAATTGGGCTAATTGTTTTTGCTGGCGAAAGTTTTACGCAATGTCCATTAACGACCGATCACAATATATTGCGCTCCTTTTTAGCTACCTTGCAATGCGGTTTAATCGAAAATGGTACTGCTATAGGAATGGGCTTGGCCAATGCAACCAAACGCCTAAAAGAGAGTACAGCAAAATCTAAAATTATCATTCTTTTGACGGATGGGGTCAACAATTCTGGTTATGCTTCTCCTATGCAGGCTGCCGATGCTGCCAAAAAACTAGGCATAAAAGTCTACACCATTGGTGTTGGAACCAAAGGACAAGCTCGAACACCAGTGGCTCAACGTCCAAATGGAACGTTTATTTACGACTGGTCTATTGTACAAATTGATGAGAATTTGCTCAAGAAAATTGCGAATGAAACTGGAGGTGAATATTTTAGAGCACAAGACATGGATCAACTCAAAGCTATTTATGCAAAAATTGATCAACTGGAGCGTACAAAAATAGAAACCACCACCATCCGAAACTATCAGGAGAAATACCATATTTTCGTTTTTGTCGCTATCCTATTTGTTTTCTTACAAGTTTTATTAGCCAATACCTTATTCAAAACTATAGTATAACCATGTTCCATTTTGAACAACCCAATTATTTTTATTTGCTTTTTTGCATACCAGTACTCATAGCTTTGTTTATTGCCATTACCTTGCACAATAATAAACTACGAGAACATTTTGGTGCATTACTAGGTTTAGAGCGGCTCGCTCCCAATATCTCTAGGCTTAAGCGACCGCTAAAATTTGGCATTATTATGTTTGCCTTTGCCTTTTTGGTGATTGCAATGGCCAATCCTCGTCTCGGCAACAAAACTCAATCGGTTAAACGAGAAGGGGTTGATATTTTTATTGCCTTGGATGTTTCTAGAAGTATGTGGGCGGAAGACCTCAAGCCCAATCGCATGGAACGTGCTCGCCAGTTTGCTCAAAAATTGGTAACGGCAGTTCGAGGGGATCGAGTTGGGCTGATTCTATTTGCAGGACATCCCTATTTACAAATGCCTTTAACAACAGATTATGCTGCTGCTCAATTATTCATTCAGACGGCTAGCCCTAAACTAGATATTACACAAGGTACAGCCATTGAATCGGCGATCGACTTGGTGGTTGAGTTAGGAGCGAAAGAGGAAGAAAAAAAACAGCGGGCTTTGGTTGTTATTACCGATGGTGAAAACCACGAACTAAATGCTGTTGATGCTGCAAAAGCGGCCAAGGCTCAAGGTGTCACAACCTTTATCATTGGCGTTGGGACAGAAAATGGCGCCCCGATTCCAATCAAAAATTCAGGACGTTCTGAATTTCAATTGGACAAAAGCGGTCAGGTTGTCCATAGCAAAATGAATACGGATTTGATCAAAAATATTGCAGCTAGTGGTGGTGGAAATTTTTACGATGCAAGTACATCAGTAGATGCTATTATCGCTAGATTGGAGCATAAAATGTCTAAATTGGAAAAGACAGAATTTGAACAACAAGATTTTGATGTTTATGAAACGTATTTCCAGATTTTTGTTGCTTTTGCTCTAATTTTACTCATTGTAGAATTCTTTATTAGTTACCGAAAGAGTAAATGGCTAAACGAAAAATAATTATTTATGATTGCTTTACCTCCCGACATCTCTATTTCTACCAATAAAGAACGCCTTGATGTTTCGATGATTCATACTTTCTTAAAACAAAGTTACTGGGCAAAAGGTAGAACCATTGAAACAGTAGAAGCCAGCATTAAAAACTCTTTCTGCTTTGGTGTTTATCATGAAAACCAACAAATAGGTTTTGCTAGAGTTGTTTCCGATTGCGCTATTTTTGCCTATATAATGGATGTTTTTATTTTGGAATCTTACAGGGGACAAGGCTTAGGGCTATCCTTAGTTAATGCTATACTGCAAGACCCACAACTCAATAAGGTCAAAAAATGGATGCTTGGAACGCAAGATGCACATGCCCTCTATCAAAAAGTAGGTTTCAAGCCCTTGGAATCACCTGAAATATTTATGACTTATATTCCTTCTTAATTTTTATTATAATGCCGTTTTCTGCTCCAAATCATAACATTATTACCCCTTCAAATAAGCAACCAAAGACTGCAATGCTTCTTGCCCTTTAGCCGTTAAGTAAGGATATAATAAGCCCAGAAGATTTGATACATTTTCTTCAAGTATTTCGTCTCCAAAATCATTGGCATAAAGTACCATCCCATATAGCCATGTATTGCTAAAATGTACCATCTGTTTTCCTATAAATTGATCTTCATTTTTATAAGCGGGCGTTTTTAATAACCCCTCTTTCCTTAGTTCGGCAAATAAATACAAATAGCCTTTTATCCGCTGTTCGTAAACCTGCTGAAAATGCTTTTTTATATTGGGACTCGTCCTTAATAGATTATAAATATCTGTCCAGAAAAAACGATACGCTATCATTCGTTGCATACTAGTTCGAACTTCTTGGTAAATTAAGGACATCGAAATTTTTTGCTGTGGCAATTCAAGCACCCTTTGGTCAAACACAGCCACCATCTCAAAATATAACACCTCTAAAATATCTTCCCGTTTCTTAAAATGGTAGTTCAGATTGCCACAACTCATCCCCAAATCATTCGCAATCATTCGCAAAGTAACCTGCCCATATCCATGAATATTAAATAACTTTCTAGCCGTATCTGCTATTTTTTGCTTTGTATTTTTCATTAGTAAACTTGCCCTAATTAATTATTTTTAGTAAACTTGCCCTAAAGTTATACAATTACTTGAATTTTGTTCATCAATACAAATTTTTATTGCTCATGAATTCCTTATATACAAGTCCTAAGCACAAAAAAGAGATCTTAGCGCTTTACCAACAAAAACTCGAACAACTTTCCATCCAATATAACAGTCAGTTCGTTGAAACAGATTTTGGTACAACACACGTTATTGTAACAGGTGCACCAAGCAAGCCTCCTTTGGTTTTGGTGCATGGCTCCAATGGCTGTGCCCCTATTGCACTAGAGGTATATCCCAACTTGAGTAAACAATATCAGGTTTTTGCGGTTGATGTTCTTGCACAACCCAACAAAAGTGCAGAAACTCGATTAAGCATGAAAGACCAATCTTATGGGCTATGGCTCAATCAAACAATCAATCAATTAGCCTTAAAAGATGTTACGTTGGTGGGATTCTCTCTAGGCGGTCTTATTATTTTAAAAACACTGATTCAAAACGAGCGCAACATCAAGGAAGTTTTTTTGACTGCTCCTGCTTATATTGTTAATGGCAATCCTCTAAAATTAATGGCTAAAGTTTTTATTCCTATGAAATTATATTTGTTGACCAAAAAGAGCCATTATCTCAACAAATTTTTGAGTACCTTATTTTCTGAAAAAGATGCATTTGCCCTTCAGTTTTTAGCCAAGGTTTTTATGCATTTTAAAATGGACTTTTCACCTGTTCCTACGATAAAAACAACGGAAGCAAAAAGTATTGAAACGCCCATAACACTGATTGCAGCCAAACAAGACCTTATGTTTCCTGGGCTTAAAATGTTAAAAAGAGCAAAAAAAATCTTTCCCTCTCTAAAAAAGACGATCTTATTAGATCCTTCTCTTCATGTTCAATCTCAAGAAATGAATAGAAGCATTGAAAGCTTAATTATGAATCCACAAAACAGCCATGATGAACATTAGCGAACTATTAATTGGAATAGCCATTGGCGATGCTTTTGGGGCTGGGGTAGAATTCCAAGATAGAGATTGGATCAGAGAAAAAGTAGACTTTTCATGTTTTGTCAATGCTAGAGCCATGATCTCTGTGCCAGAACATCAAAAATCCCTATTCACGACTAATTATACTCCTTGGGACTATACCGATGATACTGAAATGACAATTGGGTTACTCAAAGCTTTGATGGCTCCAGAACCTTTTTCGGAAGCTTTATTGATTCAAAAATGGGAAGAAGAATACAATAAGGGGATATTCGAAAAAGGCTATGGTAGAAATGGGCATGGCTCTATGAGTTGGTATTTTTCTGGGGAAAAAACAATAAAAGAAATCCAAAATTTTCAAAGAGATAGGGCTAACCCTGGCAATGCCCCTGCAATGCGAGCAGTTCCTTTAGGGCTAATTCATCCTGACCTCATCAATTCTTATGCTGCTATTAATGCCAATGCAACTCACCCCAATATTAACGCCATTCTAGCCAGTCAATGCATTGCCAGAGCAAGCGAATTTTTGTTGATCAAAAAAGGAGATCCTGCTCAATTAGTCAACTATTGCCTGCAAACCATCGCATTTAATGAAGAATATAAAGCGTATCTAATAGCCGTAGATGCTTTGGGAGTTTATGAAAAACTACAGCCCTCTGACTTTAACATACTCTGTGGAGAGCAACCCATACAAGCGCCCTATTTTTTGCCTGGAATAAAAGGAGTTCCCTCTGATTCTAAATACACAGCAGGAGCCGTTCTTTATGTACTCAAACACAGTACTAGTGCATTTGATGCGCTTCAAAAATCTATTTATTTAGGTGGAGACGTAGATTCTATTGCCGCTATTACTACTGGTATTTTGGCAGGTTCTATGGGACTAGATAGTCTTCCATCCTTTATGTTAGAACAAGTAGAAGGGCTATCTTATTTGAAAGAACTTGCTCGACAATTTGCTCCAAAAAATTAAATTACTCCTGCCTCTCTATAGTCTCTTCTTAGCCAGTTTTCCTTTGTATAAATTCACATACAAAGATGATCTTTTTATATCCTACCTCAAGCTAGAACCTTACAAAAAAATATTTAAAAAACTAGCTATCAACCTATTAAGTAATTCTACTCTATTTTATTAAACAGGCAATTATACCCTAGTTTCTATCCACTAAAACAATAATATTTGTATTTGTAATCCAAAGCAAGTATTCGATGAAATAGCTATTATCCCTTTTGATTACAAAGGCGCCCCCGAAAAGCCTGTTTTAAATAGAGTAGGAACATAATACATAATTAATCATGAGCAAAAATTCTCAAAATGATTGTTGTTGGATTGTTGTAGCCACTACTGGCTGTTCTACCGATGCCGCAACCGTCACCGCAAGCCAAAAGGCTTCAAGTAACTCTGATGATGATTGTTGTTGGATTGTTGTAGCTACTACTGGTTGTTCTACATTAGCACAAGCAGTATCAACTAGTGATTCCTTAGCTGCTAAACAAGCTGTCCACGACGATTGTTGTTGGATTGTTTTGGCAACTACTGGTTGTTCTACCGATGATATTAATTCAAACACTTTATCTAACGCAAAACCGTCAGATGATTGTTGTTGGATTTTGGTAGCCACTACTGGTTGTACAACATAATTAGTTCTCAACTAATCTGGAGGATAATCATGAAGAGTAATCAAAAGGGTTACTCTTCAACTTTTCATTATTTCATAAGAAATCACTCAAAGCCTAGTCCACGAGCCAATACACGGAGTATTAACTTTTAACACCCAATATTATTATTATGTATAGCATTGATACCATACAGGATTTTTTGTTAGACCAACAACTATTGGATAAGAATACAATTGTATTTGAAGATTTTGAAGCCACAAGTATCAACCGACGCAACCAAAACATTCAAATTACAACGCTTAACGATAGCAATTTTTTAATTAAGCAAGTTGCCGATAAGAATGCAGAAAATGCAACAACCTTAAAAAGAGAAGCTCAATTTTATCAATATTTCGATCAAAAATTCCCACTGTTAGAAAAATATCTCCCCGAAGTTAAATATGTTGATACCAACGATATTATTCTTGTCATGACCTTCTACAAAGAAGCAATGCCACTATGGAAATATTATAATGAAAAAACGATTCACCATTTTCCCCTAAATGTCCCCAAAACAATAGGAAAGTTATTAGCCCACCTGCATTTAACCTTTTCAAAAAAAGAAGTAATTAATGCCCCCCAATTATCTTTCTTAAACCGAGACTTGCCATTTATTTTAAACCTGCACAAGCCCCATCCCAGTCGATTATCTTATATCAGTGGCGGAGGATATGCCTTTATTAAACACCTACAATCTCATACCGATTTGATGCTTGCTTTTAATAAGATTCCTTCCTTGTGGCAAGAAAATGCAGTAATTCATGGTGATATTAAATTGGACAATTTTATTGTGCTCGACCCTCAAAATAAGACAGCTAATTCGATCAAATTAGTGGACTGGGAAATGGCTCAAATTGGGGATACAGCATGGGATGTAGCAGGCGTTTTTAATGATTTTATCTTTTGGTGGGTAATTTCTATGCCCGATAACTTATCGCCTGAAGAGATGATACAAAAAGCTCGTTTCCCATTTCATTTATTAACTCCTGCCATTAATAGTTATTGGGAAAGTTATTGCAATACCATAGGCCTAACAACAAACGCTCGCCAGCAATTATTAGAACGAGTGGTCTTATTTTCTGGTTTTAGAGTCTTGCAAACGTCCTTTGAAATAGCCTCAAAATTTGATGCCATTCCATCCATTGCTCAGCTTCTTCTAAATATGGGTAAAAGTATCATTAGAAAGCCGCTGTTGTCCCAAGAAAAATTATTTGGAATAGCTAACAGTACTCCGTAAAAAATCATATTAGATTGCCTAACAACCGCATGAGCACTTAACAATTCAAATATTAAAACCTAGACAACCTAGCTCATGCAATAATCAGCCTAATACACGGAGTATTTTTTATATCTAAACACTAATATTATGCGACCACATACACTCCATAAAGATATTCAAAAAGTTGTTAATGCAGTTGATGTATTAAGCGAGACAACCTATAGCATCAATGGCATTCTAAGAGATCTGTCCAATATCAAATTAAAGCTAGATAATGGAGATGTCCTCTCCAATACAGCTAGCAACAAGGCTAGCTTTTTCAAAAATATACTCAAAACAGATATTTACAATCAACTGTACAAAGCTGATGTTGATCAAAATAATAATGTTATAGAAGATTTAAACCATACCACCTTCTTATCTGAATTATCCAAAGCCAATAATGGAACGGGAACTTGGGAAGATAAATGGGTTATTGTGGGCAAAGAACAGAATACGGACAACATCATTGTAAGCAAGCAAGATATTAAGTTTTGGGTGGCCGCTCATGAGGTAATTAGCAGCAATGGCAGCTATCTTCCCAACACTCCTTGTCTGGTAAAAATTGGAAAAGAAGTAAAAAATCTAAATACTTCTTTTTATATGGCGTTTGGCAACATCAACAAAGAGCAAATTGAAAATTTTGAAAACCAACTGACTCGCTTTTATTGGAATCTAACCCCTAAGGGCGCAATAAGGTATATCAAATTGATCACCCATCAATTAAATGCAGCATCTATTTGTTTTAGAACTAAAGTATTATCCAATTCCCAAAGCTATGATCGACCAGATGCGGGGGTTTTATACCTTGACAAAAGCCAACTAACTGCTGCTTTGCCAATTCTAACCGAAATATACACCCAACTCAAGCCCTTTCTAAAATACAAAACGCCACTTTTTACCAAGCCTTTAGGTAAAGGTTTTTCGTTTGCAGAAGACCCACAAAACGGGATGAGCTTTGGTATTTCTAGAGCCGAAATGATTGGAAATACGCTATACAACTGTTACCAAATGGACATACGATCCAAAAAGGAAATAGCGCACGAAATGTATACTACTTTTTACGAACAGGGGATTCATCCCTTTCATCCTTACAGTTCTATAGTAGGGCTAAACGATTATGAGCAACTTTTAAACGCCTTAAATTTAAATTAAATCATGACAACGGTTCAAATAGAGACAGATAAAAAAATGCTGCTACAGGTCGCACAAGAAATTGGAGATCATTTAGTATCAACGGCCATTTGGGATAACACTGAGACTTACTGTACTTGGTTAGGAGCTAGGGACATACAGGATCGTCAAATCGCTAAATATTCCAAAAGAATCGCCGCCTTAAGCCCTGAGTTTTATAGTGGAACTGCTGGCGTTGCTTATTTTTTGATGGAGCTATTCCATATCACCCAACATCCACCTTACAAAGCGGTTGCCTTAGGTGCTTGGTTGCGATCTGCTCATTATATGCAGACCAATGATTTTCCCGCTTCTTCTATTTCTTTTTACGCAGGAGAATTGGGGCTTTTATTCATTGGCTATCGCTTTTTGGAAATCGCTAAGGAGCTAGCCAATATACTGACCCCACAATTAAATTGGTTGTGCTCTAAATTAGATCAAGGACTCCAGACCAAACATTCATTGGATATTATAGGTGGAAATGCAGGCGCTATCCCTCCCTTATTAGAACTAAAACGAAAGTATCAACTCGATATTTTTGAAAAAGTGGCGATTGATTGTGCTGAAGAGCTCCTTAACTTGGGCAAATGGAAAGATGATATGTGTATTTGGGCTTCGCCAAAGGTTCATGGAGTAGAATTAGATACTCCCCCAACAACAGGATATTCTCATGGAGCTTCAGGAATTGCCGTTGGCTTATTAGAAATGTATCATCACACGGGCAATCCCAATTATCTTAGCTATGGTAGAGGGGCTTTTGCTTTCGAAAATTCGCTATTTAATGATGAAGAAGGCAACTGGATCGATACCAGATACCCACAGGTAAAACGCAATGGTAAAATATGGGGCACCTTCCGAACAGCTTGGTGTCATGGCGCACCAGGTATTGCATTAGCCAATCTTCGAGCAGCATTTTTAGATACAGAACGGCGTGATTTTCATTTAAAAATGGCAAATATCGCTATCCGTACAACTCAAAGATCAGTGCTAGAACGCATAAAAAACAATCCAGAAAAAGACGCTACTTTATGTCATGGAATACTGGGGTCGTCAGACATTATTTTTAGTTATGCTCAAAAATTAAATCATCCAGAATTAATGGCATTTTCTAGAATGGTAAGCTCTAATTACATCGCAAAATTTAAAAATAAGTTATCAATGCCTTCTGGTATTGTTGCTGGTGGATACAATCCTTGCATTATGGTTGGACATTCAGGCATAGGAATTCATTGCTTACGATTAGTGTCTAAGGAAATGATAAAAAGCCCTCTAATGCCTGTTCTATAATTTCTATTTGCCAATTTGAAAAGCTGCTGTTCGTTTATTTTCAAATTGGCATTTAGATTAATGTTCTTCTTTCATTCTATAAAGCCTCAACGATAAAACTTGGGTGCTATCAAAAGAAAATTCTAAGGAAAGTGTGTCTTGTTGTAGCTTTAACATTGCGCTATTGGTTCCATTTTCTACTGCGTCCCTAAGCAGCAAACGATCTCCTTTTAATTCGTAGGTTCCTTTTCCTTGGTGGCGAGCATTACCAAAACTAAGATAATCTCCATTTGCCTTAAATTCTAAACCATTTTCATGCTTTGGATCAGCACTTTTGCTAATATCACGTTGATTTAACCTCGTCTTATAAATTTTCCACTTACCTACTAATTTTTCATTAAAATGGTGGTTGTCCTTACAAGCTATTAATAATCCAAATAAAATTAAGTACCCAATTGATTTCATTCTGCCAAAGTCGTCTTAATAATGGTTTCGCTAGTTAATGTTTTGTGCACAGGGCATTTATCTGCAATCTTCATCATTCGCTCCAACTGTTTTTCATCTAAATCTCCTTTGATGTGGATTTGTCGTTCTATTAGATCGACTTTTGTCCCTGTTTCCTCACAATCCATACAATCTTTATAATAATCTTTGGAATGGCTCAACTCAACAACAACTTCTTTTAAGTCCCACCCTTTTCGACTGGCATACATTTTTAAAGTCATTGCCGTACAAGCTCCTAAGCTAGACAACAGCAAATCATAAGGAGATGGTCCTAAATCATTCCCACCTACAGCAGTGGGTTCGTCTGCTTTTAAGTTATGGTTGCCTGCTTTTATCTCAGAAGTAAAACCATTTTGACCAATTGTAACCGTAACGGGGTAAGTTTTGGAAGTCATAATTTGCGATTTATAAAGATAGAATTGTTTGCATTCGTTTAAATTCTGCTGGAAAATCTGCCTGTATACTTAGTTTTTCATTTGTTTTAGGATGTCTTAACTCCAATTTCCGTGCATGCAGCAACATGGTGGTCATTGCCCATTTTTCTTTAAACAGTCTATTTTGTTTGTTACAACCATGTGGGCGATCGCCAATAATAGGATGCCTCAAATGATTGCAGTGTTTCCTAATTTGGTGCATTCGTCCTGTTTGTGGTTGTACAGCAACCAGAGAATAACGAGAAGTAGAGTGCTTGCCAAATGGCAAGGCTAACTCCGTTGTTTTTACTCGTCGAAAGTGTGTTACTGCTGCTTGTTTTTTTCCTTTGTCATTGATTAAGGGATAATCTACCACTATCGATTCTGGAAAATATCCTCTTACAATAGCATAATATTCTTTTAAGGTCGTCTTGTCTTCTATCCCCTTTTGCAACAATCGAGTGCTTTCTTTATCAAAACCAAAGAGTAAAACGCCTGATGTTTTTCGATCTAAACGATGTACGGGATAAACAAAACGTCCCGTTTGATCCCGCACCAATTGTACGGCAAACTCTTTAGCGTCATTGGCAATGGCACTTCGATGCACTAAAAGTCCATTGGGTTTATTAATTGCCACAAAATTGTCGTCTTGATACAGTATTTCAAGCATTCTAATGATAATCCTATTTAGGTAACTTTTTAAATCAACTACGTACAAGCCATTAAAATAAGACCAATATGCTGTCGAGCTACTATAGACAATAGCTTTCCCCTAATTGCGTCAACCTGATATCTTAACGATCTCTGACTTTTTGAAAAATCAACAGGCTATTTTATTTATAATTGACTGCATTTTCAAGATAAAATAAATTTTAGGTAGTGACGAATAATGCACCATTGATTTTTTAGTTTTTCAAGGAACGCCCTAATGAGCAAAACGCAAAAACCATTTGCACCAAATGGATTATTCCATAAACTAACAAGAATCTATTTAGTTCCTTTTCCCCTTTCGTAATCTAGTTATTCTACTTCTTTTTCCAAGTGAGAAGGTTTATAACGTAGTTTTCCCAACTCGATATGAATAGCCACCCTTGTTAATAAGGTAAAAACAAAAGCCCCTAAAGCCCATACGGCTATAGTAATAGCTATTTCTATAATACTGGGACTGTATTCTACAATTTTGCCGTATTGTCCAGGAATAAAGCCAGGAACAATCAACCCAAAACCTTTTTCTATCCAAATGCCAACAAACAACAAAGCACAAGCAGGATAAAGCAATCTATTGTGTAGCTTCTTTGTGATCAATATCAAGGTAGCAATGATGTTCATAGAAATACCCGTCCAAATCCAAGGCACCAGTGCATTATATTCTCCTAATCCAAAGAACAAGTATTGTGCACTAATACTATGGTGAGTGACAAAATAAAACTCTTTAAACAATTCAGAAACTAACATAATCATATTAATAGCTGCCATTCCAGTTACCAACAAGGAGATCTTTACTAAGGTGACATCTTTTATGTGATAATCTGTTACTTTTCGTATGATGCCTAACGCAATAATCATCAAAGCTGGTCCTGCTGTAAAAGCAGAAATCAAAAACCTAGGTCCCAATAAAGCATTGTTCCAAAAAGGACGAGCCATCAAACCTTGATACAAAAATGCTGTTACTAAATGAATGCCTACCGCCCAAAACACAGAAAGAAATACCCCTGGAATATAAACTGACTTTTTGGGTTCCTTTCCTTGGTATTTACAGGTCAAGATATAAGCAGGGATAGAGATATTAATCATTAGGTAGCCCAATAAAGCAATCATATCCCAACTAAGCATCGATTCTGGAAAGTTAAGATTACCTATAAAGGGAATCATGTGCCACAAATTGGCAGGTCCCCCCATATCTACCACCACAAAAGTCATAGACATAATTAGTGCTGCAATCGCCATTCCCTCCCCAATAATAACCGCCTTTGCAAAATCGTAGTCATGCAAAATATAAGTAGGCAAAACAAGCATTACAGCGGCCGCTGCAATTCCCACAAAAAACGTAAAATTAGAGATATACAACCCCCAGACTACTCCATCGGTCATTCCTGTCACACTCAAACCATGCTCAATCTGAAAATAATAGGCATAGGTTCCAATTAGCATTAAAGCCGTTAGAGAAGCCATCCATATCTTGTAGCGTGTTCTACCATGTGTGATGAGATCAAATGAATCTTTGAACAACGACCACAGTACATTTATAAGTTTCATAGAATATTAGCTTTAATCCATATAATACCAAAACTTAGGTTCAGTTCCTAAATCTTCTTTTAATCTAAATACCTTTTTATTTTCCAAAATATAACGCAACTCACTATTGGGATCCAAGAGATTTCCGAAGGTGCGTGCTCCTGTTGGACAGGCTTCAACACAAGCGGGATTTTTGCCTTTTCGAGTACGCTGTACACAGAACGTGCATTTCTCCATAACTCCTTTTTTGCGCAAACGATTGCCCAAATAATGCTGTTCTTTATTGATTTCATCTTCAGGAACATGAGGCGTTTTCCAATTAAATCGCCTACCATCATAAGGGCAAGCCGCCAAACAGTACCGACAGCCCACACACCAATCATAGTCAATGACCACCAAACCATCCTCTTCTTGCCAAGTAGCCTCTACAGGACAAACCTTTGTACAAGGAGGGTTCTCACAATGAAAACATTGAGTTCCCATATAAAAATGTCCCTCAGCAGGCACTTCATGGGTATAACTGTCATCTGCTAACTCAAAATTAATCCCATGTTTTTGGTCAAATTCATGTATTCTAATGTATTGCATCTGAGAATCTCTGTCTTGGTTGTTTTCTTCAACGCAAGCATTAATACAATCCATATAACCTTTGCACTTAGAAACATTAAAAGCATACCCAAACAACACTCCTTCTAGAGGCTTTTCCGAGCTAATATTCACTTTTTTTCCTGTTCGCTCAGCATACAAATGAACCAGTCTATCAATGGTTTGTTTTCGTTCCTCGTCCGTCATTAATTTATAATTCCCTTTAAAATATTCATCCCAATGAATACTAGAATTCTCGCTACTCATCCCCAAATTACAACTTTGATTCACCAAAGCCCCTGCCGCAATAGATCCTGCGGTTAGTGTTTTAAACAGCGACCTTCTGCCCATCTTTTTTTCAAAAACTTGATCGTAACCATCGTTATAATCTGGAACATCTGGTTTTTGATATTGTCCGAGGCTCAACAATTTTTTTAAACTATCTACAAACATATTGAAGAATTTTTGAGGGTTCTATGAAATTAAGAATTACTGCTTCCTTTGTTCAATCATCTTAGTGTTATATCGAGCAGGTAATCGTTTTTCGAAAGCGGGACGGTGCGGATTGTGACAATTGACACAAGTTTTTTTAACAATCGGTTTGGTCCATCCACCAATTCGTTTACCATGAGCTCCACCAGCCCAATCTTTGTATTCTTCTTGATGGCATTGAGCACAAACTTTAAAACTGTTATTAAATAAGATTTTTTTATTTGTAATCGAATGCAAATCATCCATATTCGTCTCCGAATGACAAGTGGTACAAGTCATAACATCAGAGGATGCATGCTTTAATTGAATGTCCCAATGAGCCTTTTGTCCTAATTTTTGTTCCTTGCTTTTCAAGCTTTCTAAAGCTTCATTATGACAATTACTACAGGGATAATGCAATAGGTCTTGCTGTCGTTTGGGAATAAAAAAATGCTTGCCTAGAGCATGAACACCTAAGGTATCCAAATCTCCAAGATGAGCGGTAGAACTTGGATACTCATGCGCATCCGCCCCACGTTCACTACTCTGTTCATAAATTTGGCTAACCACTCCATGATGGACATCGTGTGTCAAACTGGGGTGTTTTTCAGTCGGCCAAGTCAAATAGGTTATTATGAAAAAGAAAATAACCACTGCTAGGAATACAAATAACTTCTTCACACTAAAACTATTTTATGGTTTTGTAAAATACATCGCTTGCTTGCTGTTGTGCATGACATTGCACACAGTTCAATCGCTCAGGATGAGAAACTCTAATTTCTTTAGGAGCCGAAGGTCCAGCATGGCAAGAAAGACAATTTTTGTCTCTAAAATTGGTCAACTCATGCGGAATCACAGGAGGGCTTCCCTCCATGGCTTGCTGTCCCAAAATAGGTGCTGCATTTTTTATGGTTTCCCAATTACTTGCTCTAAATGATTCATTTGTTTTGACAGCAGCATGGCATTGAACACAATTTATTTTTTCAGGATGAGGTGTCACAGGAGCAAATGCATTGTATTTATTAACGAATCCCCCTTTTTGGTGACACTGCAAACAAGTATTCCCTCCAATTGACATTTCATTCGCTACAG
Organism: Aureispira anguillae; assembly: GCF_026000115.1. Lineage (GTDB taxonomy): Bacteria > Bacteroidota > Bacteroidia > Chitinophagales > Saprospiraceae > Aureispira > Aureispira anguillae. The sequence continues at coordinate 6,546,241 of NZ_AP026867.1, read as the reverse complement.
GATGGGGAATTGTAGGAGGGGCTCCATTATACGCCCTATTCTTATAATAGCTCGCTAAGCTCCTTCCTGTATAATCCTCTATTGACATTTGATTATATGTTTCTTGATGCTCGCTCAACCCATCCTCTACGACAGATAATTTTTTTTCTTTTTCCTGAATACTCATGTCCACTCCTTCCATTGCACCAGTCAAGGCGCTATCCACCACTATTTTTCCGCCAACAATAAGGCTTATAAAGAGAAAAATGACAAAGGCTTTTTTCATAATAAAGATGTCTTATAAATTAATACTTCGTGGATTTCCTAAACTTTTTCAACTTTCACAGCACATTTCTTATAATCTGGCTGCTTAGAAATAGGGTCATAGGCATCAATTGTTAAGTCATTAATCAATAAATCCTCATCAAAGAAAGGAACAAAGACCATCCCTTCTGGGGGCACCCCTCTCCCATTGATCAAAGCTGGAAGCACAAGTGTCCCTCTACGAGAGGTCAAGCGAACCTGATCCCCTGAAAGAATCCCCATTGCTTTAGCATCCTTAGGATTAATTTCTACATAACTCTTTGGTACAGCCTGATGCAATACAGAAATTCGTCGGGTCATAGAACCAGTATGCCAATGCTCAATTACCCTCCCTGTATTTAACCAAAAAGGATAATCTTGATCGGGCACCTCAGCAGCAGGTTCATAGGGACGTTGCCAGATGACTGCCTTGCCATCAGGTTTTCCATAAAAATCAAAGCCTTCTTTGGTACAAGCAGGATCGTATTTGGCATTAAAACGCCATTGGGTTGATTTACCATCTACATAAGGCCACATTGCCCCTGCCTGTTTTTTGAGGACATCCAAGGGAGCCATATTGTGTTTTTTCCCTTCATGATGCCTTCTATATTCTTTATAGATTTCAGCAATATGCGTTTCCTTTTTATAATAAAATTGCTTGGTATAGCCCATTCTTTTAGCCACTTCAATCAACTGCCAAGTATCGCTCATGGCATTCCCTGGAGGCTCGATCATTTGTTCAAAATACTGCGTTCTTCGTTCTGAATTACCGTACATACCTTCTCGTTCTATCCACATTGCCGCTGGGAGAATAACGTCTGCAATTTCGGTCGTTGGAGTAGGATAAATATCAGAAACTACAACAAAGCGATCCTCTTTTAAAGCGCCCTTTCTATAACGATTAAGATGTGGCATGGTGACCATTGGGTTGGTGACTTGGATCCACATAAATTTAAGGTCTCCTCGATCCAAGGCTCTAAACATATCAACCGTGTGGTAAGTAGGTTTTGCAGGAATATTACTAACTGGAACATCCCATATTTTAGCTGCAAATTTTCGATGTTCTTCATTCATTACAACCCCATGTGGAAGCTTATGGGTTAGGGTTCCCACTTCACGTACCGTACCACAGGCACTGGGTTGTCCTGTTAGAGAGAAAGGGCTGTTTCCAGGAGTAGAAATTTTACCTACCAATAAGTGTATATTATAAATCAAATTATTAATCCATGTACCACGGGTATGCTGATTGGCTCCCATACACCAAAAAGACATTACTTTGGTATTGGCATTGCCATAAAGAGCCGCCAAATATTTGATGTTACTAGCAGAAACACCAGTAAGTGTTGCCACCTTTTCGGGCGTATAATCTTCCAAAAAAGTCTTATACGCCTCTAAGTCTATTTTTTCTCCTTTGTCCTTAAACTTATAATGCTCCTTCAGTCCATACCCCATTTTAGTTTTCCCCTTCATAATAGAGCAATATTTATGAACAAAGGTATCGTTCATCCACCCATTCTTGATAATTTCATAACAAATAGCATTAGCAATGGCTAGATCTGTTTGTGGATGAAAAAGAATAGATTTGTCTGCTGCTTTACTTGTTCGAGTGGTTCGAGTTGCCAAGTCAATAATTGTTACCTTACGTTTGCGTTTTTCTTCCAATATTCGAGAAAACAAAACAGGGTGCATTTCAGCCATGTTATTCCCCCACAAAACAAAGACAGTAGCATGATCAATATCCTCATAACATCCCATTGGTTCATCAACCCCAAAACTCGTTAAAAACCCTGTTACTGCTGATGCCATACAAAGCCTTGCATTCGCCTCTACATTATTGGTTCCTATGCACCCCTTAAACAATTTAGAAGCAACATAACCATCAGGAATTGTCCACTGCCCTGAACCATAGATAGAAACCGCATCTTTGCCGTGTTTATCAATCGTTTCTTTCATTTTAGAAGCGACCAAATCCAAGGCTTCCTCCATGCTTACTGTTACTAATTTTCCGCCTTTTCGAACAAGCGGTTGTGTCAATCGATCTTTACCGTACAATGCCATTACAGAATGATAGCCCTTCATACAGCATAATCCTTTATTAACAGAAGAGTTAGGATCTCCTTTCACAGCAACAGCTTTACCATTATCAATCCCCACCAACAAACCACAACCAACGCCACAAAATCTACAAGGTGTTTTTTTCCATTCCACTCCATCTTTTAGAGCAGCCTCATTAAGCTGATCTTCGGCAAATAAAATACCTGGAATCATTGTTGCAGCCGTTGCCATTGCTGCTGCTGCTGCCATTTTCTTTAAAAAATTTCTTCTATTCATTGTTATGGAATTATGTTCTAAAATTATTTGAGATTGTTTGTTGCTATTGCTCAACAAACGAGGTACTGCCATGCATTTATTCAATACATTAAAGTCCTTTAGAGCAGAGCTCTCTGTTTTCTAAATGTCATAACCAGAAACTAAGGATATGTCTTTGATGTGTTGGAGTTCTTTCAGGGCATCCAGCAGTAATTTTTCTTCCAAAGTAGTTCCAGTATCTGTAATCAATACAATCAATTCGTGATTGGTAGAAGGTAATACTTCACAACCATCCATTCGAGATAGTTCTTTTACCAGTGCTTTTTGTCGCTTAGCAACAGGAGTGACGAGGTAGCTTTTTACAGGCATGATTTTTTATTTTTTTGCAGGCAAACAATAGAGTTAAACTTTGCCCTCCTTTAACTTTTCAGTTCAAGCTGCTGCTAAATTTAGTAGTATATAAAATAAGTACCTGCCAATCCACTCACCTTATACAATACTCACAATCAAAAAGATAACTCATGCACACAAAATATCCATATATATAGTCATATAAAATGATCTTAATCAGTTATCGGCATAGAAGCCATCATTTTTTCAAAAAAAAAACGCAACTACCTTTGTTTTGGTAAGTAGTTAGTTCCTATTGTTCCTAAGTCTATATGACGCTTAATAATGGTAGGTCTTGATTTGAAAATTTAAATCCATTAAATATGAGCAACTTGATTAGAAATTCATTTGTAGGGCTTTTTGTCCTCTTTATGTTTCCTATAATTAGTCAGGGGCAAACCCTTCATATATCTGGCGAAGTTAGACCTCGTGCAGAATATAGACATGGTTACAAATCCTTAGCTGATTCCGCACAAAAACCTGCTTTCTATATTGACCAAAGAACAAGATTGACAATTGGTTTTGATTATAAAATGATTGAAACAAAGCTTGTTATTCAAGATGTAAGGACGTGGGGGAGTCAACCCCAATTAGTGGTAGCAGATGGGAATATGACGAGTATTCATGAAGCTTGGGGAAGGGTTTATTTTCATAAAAACTTTTCGATGAAGTTGGGACGACAAGAAATTAGCTATGACGACCATCGAATATTTGGTAATGTGGGTTGGGCGCAACAGGCAAGAAGTCACGATGCTATTGTATTAATGTATCAAGATTCGCTAATGCAAATTCATGGAGGGTTTGCCTATAATCAAAATGCCCCCAGCCTAAAAGGTACAATTTATACCGTTCCTAAAAGTTATAAAACGTTCCAATATCTATGGGCACATCGAAAATTTGGACCACTCTCTGCCAGCCTTCTATTTCTAAATAATGGCAAACAAGTAGTAGACATTAACAATAACGTTTACTTAGATTCTGCGGGTTATGGGCGGACTCATTTCACCCAAACCATTGGTGCTCGCCTTAGTTTTAAAAAAGCAGGTCTTACCGCTAACTTAGCAGGTTACTATCAAGGAGGACGAGAAGCGGATACACTAAATACGCTTGGAACATTAGTTAGTGCTTATTATTTGGGAGCAGATGTAAAGTATACCTTAGCAAAAAAATATACCATTGGTATAGGAGCCGAATTGCTTTCTGGCAATAATACAGTAGTAGATTCAAGCAATAACAATCCCATCAATACAAACAATGCCTTTAATCCTCTTTATGGAACCAATCATAAATTTAATGGTTTTATGGATTATTTTTATGTGGGCAATCACATTGCTAATGTTGGGTTAGTGGATCTATTCCTTACCTTCAAAGCAAAAATAGGAAAAGGTTTTGTAGGGCTCCATGGGCACTTCTTTTTGTCCAATGGTTTATTGGCTGACCCTAGTGATCAGACCCAAGCTGTTTTGCCCTATCTTGGTACTGAATTGGATTTCTTTGGGGGGTATAAAATTAATAAATGGACTGCTGTAAAACTCGGTTATTCTCAACTCTTTGGAAGCCCAAGTATGGTTGCATTAAAAGGAGGAAACATCAGAGCAACAAGCAATTGGGCTTGGTTAATGATTACCATTAATCCTAGTGCCACCATTAGCCTAAAAAAGAAGCAAGATCTCTAACTAATCCACAGCATAACGGTTAACCTAACATAAATTTAATTCGTCAATTTGAAGTCAGCCTTCAAATTGACGAATTTTCAAATTAGCAAGTATTACTCCTTGATAACTTTATACGTTCCTATTTCATTATCCACTTGCAATTTCAACAAATAAACCCCTGCTGCTTCCTTCAACTTCAAGTTCATAAAGCGGGTATTTTCCTTTTGGGTAGTATAGATAAGTTTACCACTAACATCTGTAATTTCAACTCGGATAGATTGATATAGTTTCCCCAAGTCAACCGCAAATTTTCCAGTTGTAGGATTGGGATAAATCTGTACAGGGCTAGAAATTTTGTTTTGCACAGACAAGCCCAAGGGGTTAACAATAATGGCATAATCTTCCACCTCTCCATCTACTCCATTCATACAAGCTGTAGGAGGAGCATTATAAAAACAAGCGACTCGCATTCTTGTTTCTCCAACAACAGCATTAGCAGGAACGGTAACCGTTACAGGTGACAAAGAAGTGGGACCATTGGTCGTGTTTTGAGCAAAGCCCATGTCATATTCTTCTCCAGGATCATCAAAATCAAAATCTCGATTCCAATCAATCCAAGCTTTGGCATAAATAGCATAATTGCCATCTGTATTCAAATTAACATTCAAATTATAATTATTAGTGACCACTACATTAGCCGAGTCTGTTGTTGTATAATCGGTATAAGGTTGTAATTTTGCAGAGGTTTTATTAATTCCTCCAAAATCAACAGCAGTGATGGAGGTAGAATAAGCCATATTACCACTAGCTGTACAATATTCTAATGCTCGCACGGTATACATAAACTTATAGGTTTCTGTTGTATCGCCGTTATTACCAACCGCATAAACCTTAAAGTACATTTTTGTTCCACCTGGGTAGTTGGGAATAGGCTGTATCGTTTGCCAAGTACTATCCATTGTATTCTGCATAACAATAGTGCTATCAAATGTAGGGTTGTCAATCGACCATTTAACATACACACTTGTCAAATTATTCGCATAAGAAATCACGGCAGTAACATCTTGATCCATTCCGTCCTTTGGCAATGTTGAGGTTGGAGGGTTGGTAATATTTGTAGTTAAAATTGCAGGAAAATCATTGCGTCCCACCAAGGTATATTCCCATAAACCTCTTCCCCAAGTAGCAGCTTTTAGCGTATTGGCTCCATACTGAATTTCTAAATCACGAACCGTTGTATTCGCCAGATTAGGATTGTATAGCGTCCAAGTCGTTCCATTCATAGGTTTATAATAAACGCCTATTTCGGCTCCAACATAAATATTGGAAGCATCGGTATGATCCACCACTACTGTCCTTAAAGGCATATTGCCCAAATTGTACGTAATATTCGTCCAAGTTTGCCCTAAATCATGGGATATATAGATTTTCTCATTGTCATTTTGGTAACGACTATAAGTGACTAATATCGTATTATCATCCTTGGGATCAAATGCAACATCTGTTATTGAATGTCCAGGCAATCCATTGGCAATACTCGTGTAAGTTTGCCCGCCATCTTGCGACAGCTCAATATCCGAATACCGCACTAAGATGATTCGATCCGAATTATTTTCTGCAACCGCTGCAACTTTAATGTTCCCCGTAAAACTAGGTGTTCCTACGGTATACCACCCGTCTCCAAATTCATCAGAAACATATAAACTATCCATGCAGTGGTAGACTTTCATTTGCAGATTAGGGTCAAACATAAGAGGTGCCTGCCAATCTCCATTTCCACCGTCAGGTGAATTAATACCATTTCGAGACTGCCCTCCATCTTGTGTGCGTTGACGAGTTCCAAATTGCCAGCTTCCAATCATCCACTGATCATTAAGCGGTTGAACAATCGCTTCCATGCCATCTCCACCATTCCATTCGATCCACCCTGAATCGGATAAAATACTCGTTCCATTATCCTGCGAACCTGCCATATGAACTTGCCAGTTAGATTGACTAACGCCCACGGCATAGAACTCTCTAATTCCTGTTCCGTCGTTCATTCTATACCAAGACAAACCATTGTTTGGGCTTTTACAAAGATAGCCATCCGTTCCAGCATAAAATACCCCATTAATACATTCAGCAGTTCTTAAATCTGCATGAATATAAGTGGTATCAGGATTTCCATTAGCCCAATCTGTTACTTGCGAAAAAGTATATCCTCCATCATTGCTAAAATAAGTATCCAAATAGCCATAATGCATGTGCAAGCTATCTGTATCCGATACTGCAAATCCATCGCAACTAGAAGGAGGGTTTACCAAAAACGTAAAGTTTTGCCCTGCATCATCTGAACGCCAAACGCCATTGTCGGAGGCAAAATAAACACAGTTAGGGCAAGCTGGCGTTACGGCAATAAACCCTTCCGCATCATTATTACCAGCAATTGTAGCTGAAGGAGAGAAAGTCAGCCCAAAATCTGTTGATCGTAAGATTAAAGACTGGTTGCTTCCCCAATAATAATTGTCATAAAGATAAATAATGTTGGCACTAGCAGGATGAAATTCAATGTCTGTAATATCCGTATTGGAGATCAACTGAGTCCAAGTTTGCAAATTGTCCGTTGAACGATAAAGCCCTTTAGATGTTCCAATAAAAACTAGACCTGCTATTGTTGGGTGATAGGCAATCTTATAAATTTGGTCATTATCTCCCAAACCTCCCCAACCTAAATTAGAAGGATTAAAATTTGTTAAAGTCCAAGTATTTCCAGCATCTCCAGACAGAAAAATACCATGAGATGCGCCATTGGTAGCATTTCGAATATTAATCAATACCGAATCTGCATCCGTAGGAGAAGCATCCATTGTATTCACCCCTGAAGCAATCAAAAAATCAGAGGTATTCTGCCAAGTTCCTCCCCCATCTCCTGTTCTCCAAAAGCCACCGCTCCTAGAGCCAAGGTACATTTGTTGAGGATTAGCGGGATTGACATAAAAACATTCCACACGCCCTATTCCTGGCGAATAATGTGTTGTAATGGTATTGGCATCATAAGGTCCTAAATCTTTCCAACCTGTTGGATACAAGCTCTCTGGTTGAGGATTATTACTTAAAAAATCATGATAAGCCTTCTTTAAAAAAAAGGGATCTATTGTTTTTCTATCTCCCGAAGGGTAATAACGATCTTCGTTCCATGCCCTCCAACGTTGGTAAGCTTTCCAACCTGATCCCTTGCCTTTATCATGCGTTTCAAAATATTTTTCAGCTTCCTTACAAACATCATAAAAATTGACATTCATATCGTTCATCAGCTGCTTATAATCCTGAGCCTCAGTAAGAATTGCAATACTACACAAGTAGACAACTCCTAATAATAGTTTGTAATTCATAAAATTGTACTTTAATATATGGTTTTTAACAAACTTTAAGATATTTTATTTCAAGTACTTCTACAATATTTTAATACATAGTTTGTACTATTCTGACCATTATTAAGTACTCCAACAACTGTTTTTTATTTAGGAGCAAACTGGTTATTGCCTCCAATTACAATTTTACTGCTTCCATAAATTGTAATCTGACTCTTAACAAAATCCGCTTCTTGAGCTTTATAAATATTATCCACATATTTTTGTGGATTTCGATCAATATAAGGAAACCAAGTACTATGAATTTGAATCATAATTCGATGTCCTTTTTTGAACGTATGCAAAATGTCTTGCAATGGAAAATCGACCTGTTCTACTTGGTGAGGCACAAAAGGTTGAGGGGTTGAAAAACTTTTTCTAAATCGCCCTCTAAACACCTCGCTACGAACCAACTGCTGATAACCTCCCATCTCAACATTGGCAGGAGTTGCCTTAGTAGCAGGGGCATTTTCAGGATATACATCTATGAGTTTTACCACAAAGTCCGCATCTGTAGTAGACAACGCTACGCTTAATTGTGCCATAATTTCTCCAGCCAAGGTAAAATCGTCCTCTAATATTTCTGTTTCAAATGTTAAGACATCTTTGCGTCTTGCAGCATGTCGCTGATCATCCGTCATAAATTTGCGAGGGGTAAATCCAACTGGAACAATTTCTGAGCGATGCGGAACAGGATCATTAGGATCACTAATATAGCTAAAAGAGGCGGTTTCCTCTACGGCTTGATCGATTAGCAATTGGTTGTTTTCTGCAAAACGAAGCGTGACAGGTTTTTCTACCTTAGGAGGCCATGTTTGAAATTCTTTCCACTCTTTTATTCCTGTATCAAAAAGATAAGCTTCTGGAAGTTTTATCTCCCCTTCATCTTTTAAATAAAACTCGAAGAACGGCAACTCAATTGTTTTTTGGTAAAATGTAGAAATTTTCTCACCAAAATAAATATGATTGACTGCCTGAATCCCACGTTCTTTAGACCAGTCGCCATGCGACCAAGGCCCCATAACCAAAGTATTTTTATTGTTTGTATTGTTTCGCTCTATATTTTTATAAATATTTAGAGGACCGTATAAATCTTCTGCATCAAACCATCCTCCTACAGTCATTACCGCATGGTTTACCTCCTTTAGATGTGGGAGAATACTCCTTTTTTGCCAAAAATCATCATAATTAGGGTGATCGACCATCTGTTCCCAGAAAAAGTTTCCTGTATAAACTTCACTCACATTTTTAATAGGTCCCAATGCCTTGTGGTATTCATAAGCATTATTTTCATCTAATTCCAAAGCATTCAACTGATCCCAACCACTATTGTACCAGCTCTTAGTTGTCGGTTCTTTCTTTTGAATACCAAAAACAGGAAAAGCCTTTAAATAACTCTGCAAGCAAGCTCCCATATGATGAAAATCATCAAAAAAGAAATCGCTAATAGGGGCTTGAGGAGATGAAGCTTTGAGCGCAGGATGTGCTTCGGGCAATGCCGCTGCTGTATAGAATCCAGGGTAAGAGATTCCCCACTGCCCTACTCTACCATTGTTATTTTTTATGTTTTTGAGTAGCCAATCTATCGTATCGTAAGTATCTGAGCTTTCATCAATATCTGTTGTATTCTTGAGATCATTGCCCTCAATATGTGGTCGCATATTATCAAAGGTTCCTTCTGACATATAACGCCCTCTAACATCTTGGTAGACAAAAATATATCCTTTTTCCATCAAATAAGGAGAAGGTCCCAATGAAGAACGAAAAACATCCTTTTCATAAGGTCGAACACTGTAACAGGTTCTTTGCATCAAAAACGGATAGCTTTTACTTTGGTCTTTAGGGCTGTAAACAACCGTATATAAGTGTACCCCATCTCGCATGGGAATCTTATAAACTGCCTTATCATAGTGTTTTTGGGCATAGCCCCGTTCTAATGCTGTTTGACTAAAAAAGGGGGTGCTTATGAACAACAAACAAAATAAAACTAGTACTCTCATTGTATTGTATTCTCTTATTAATTGATATTTTTATTGCTACGGAAATAGACGTTATCTATTAACATACAAATTTATCCTTAAAAAACATTAAAAGGTTCATTCAATACTATTTTAAATCAATCATCCATGGTTGAGCTAAAACATAAAAGCCACCTTGAATTGCTTCAAGGTGGCACATCACTAAAGAACTTATGGTATTATATGGGTTAAAATAAGTGTTCTGTCTTGCCTAAAAATTCCTAACCACTTATTTATCTTATTGGGTTTTATTTTAATTGTAATAATCCTGCATTTACGATTTGAGTATCTCCTTCTAGCTTAAATGTATAAACCCCAGCTGGAAGATTTTTTCTATCAAACTGCAATTGCTGTTTGCCTCCCTCTTGAGTTTGAGAATGCACTAACTGCCCTGCCATATCAAAAATACTTAAGTGTAATTTTTTATAGTCTTTGGATAAAACCTCAAAAATAGTAGTTTGTCCCATTGGATTAGGATAAACACGAACCGCTGCCTGTTCCTCAATCGTATTAACACCAGTAGTAGTAGCCCCTCTTAATTCATAAGAAAAACTTTGCTGTAAGAGATTGTTTTCTTCGATTACGATAGAAAAAATAGTAGCTGAGGGGGTCGGTAAAGTAATATTAAGCTCTAACTCATTGGTGTTTCCATTAGGGTTGGAGCTTGTAATTTGCGCATTGGGAAAAGCCGTTTCTAAAGAAGAGTAAGCCGAGTTATACGTAATTGCATCTCCTGCATCTTGATCTGCAAACGACATGCTAAAACTAAACGGTTGCGTAGAAGATGCATACTCTAAAGTATTAGCGTTTATAATTGTTCCACCAGAGGCATTGCTAATAGCAGGAGGAGGTAACATATTACCACTTCCCACATTGATAGGAAGTATTTGTAAAGAACGTCTGTGTTCGCCTATCTTTTGACCAGCTCTCCATTCTTCTACAATTACATCAAAAACTACAATTTGTGATCCTGTATTAAGCACACAGTCAAATTGACCTGTAGTACCTGAAAATGAAACGGCTGTTCCTGGCAGAATATCCAAAGGTTGTGCGGTAGTTAATCCTGCCATAAAGGGAACTGTTGTTGTTGCATTGCTCAAAGGAGCTGCTAAACTGAACACTAGCTGATCTCCATCTGGATCAAAACCACCCAATGCTACCGAAAAGTTAGCTCCCATACTTCCGTAAAAGATAGGGTCTATAAAATAAACAGGTGAATTGTTAACTACTGTATTATTAAAAGTAGATTCGATGTACATAGATGCTGCCCCAGGGTTTGTTAGGTTTGTAATTGCAGCATTTCGGCAACAAGAAGACCAGCTAAAGACCCAGTCGGTACACTGGTTAGGAAATGTAATCGTATCACTGTAAACATATTCCTCATACCCTTGAACCATCCCTCCCATACAGGAAGTTTGAGCACCAGGAATCGTTGTCACTAAAGTAGGTCCTGAGGTTTGATTTAAAATAATAGTGTTGTTTACATTGCAATTGATACTTTCCATCATAACGGAGATGTTGTTAGGCACACCAATCCCATTGCAATCTCGATACACATACAGGCTAACGACATAATCATTTCCTGAAACATGTTGGAAGGTAAACTCTGCTGCTGATAGGTGGGAGGCATCAGCTTTTGATGCAGTAAATAATAATAATAAAGTAATAATAAAGGTTGAAAACTTGTGTAACATAATCTAGAGGTTTTATTTGTAATAAATTACATTTTTTAGTTATACAAACTTACTCCAACCTTTATTATATAAAAAGAACAGTTCAATCTATCTATAGATTAAAATAAAACTCTAAATCATTCTTTTTCAAAACAATACTAATTATTTTATAGATTTAATTTATTGACAATACTTTTCTTTTAACGCTTTAAGTTCATCTTTTAATCGAAAGCGGAATTTTGCACTTTCTGCTGCACTCAACGCCTCGCAGCAAGCCGTTGTATTTCCTAAATTGGCATAACAAATTGCCATGTTTCGATAAGCATATGCATTGTCAGCATCCAATTCCAAAGACTTCTCTATAGAAAGCAAAGCCAAATCATAAGATTTTTCTTGCATTAAAATATACCCTTTATTATTATAAGCATAAGCATAATTAGGGTCTTGTGTGATGACCTTATTAAAATACTCTAAAGCATTGGGGTAATCTTTAATTTCTAAATAAATAAACCCCATATTATTCAACATATCAATGTTGTTAGGAAAAACGGTCAATGTTTTTTTGCCATAATAAAGTGCCTGAGATATATTTCCTACAGAGCTATACAAGCTAGAAATCAAAGGGTAACTTTCTGTATAGTTCGAATCGATTGCCAATATTTTCTCATGATAATCAATGGCATGCTCTAATAAACCTTGGCTTTCGGCTACAGTAGCTAAATTATCTAAAGCTTTCAAGTTTACAGCATCTAGTTCTAATGCCTTATTAGAATGTTTTACAGCCAATTCCATCTTCCCCTGTTTAGCGTAGCTTGCCCCTAGAGCAGCATGAGTAGCAGGATTATCCGCTTCCATTTTTATCGCCTCATTAAGATGTGTGATTGCCTTCTCAACCTGATCAATTGATTCGTATAAGATGCCAATTTCGGTATGAGCAATTAGCGCAGTTGGTTCAATCGTTAATATTTGATGGAGTTGGGCTATAGCCGCTTCTTTTTTGTCTTGTTCTTTGTAGATTACGACTAAGTTATAATGAGTAGCAAGGCTATTAGAATCCATTTCTAAAACCTCTTGATTCAGCTGAATAGCTTGTTGATAATCCTTTGCTTCATAGGCAGCTACTGCTTCAGCGCTTTTTTGCTCTATTGGATCTTGGCAGCTAAAAAGAAAGAAAATAGATAGGGCAGTTAATTGGAAGATATTTTTCATCTTACAGGATTTTCCAGATTAATAATGCCACAAAGATAGAGGATATAATTTAAAAATTGGAGATTCAAAAATAAGTTGCTCGTTCAAATCTCCAATTCATCTATTAATTCAAATATTTTCCTACAATAGGAATTCTGCGCCCCATACCAAATGCTTTTGATGAAACCCGCAAAATAGGGGCAACTTGTGCACGCTTAAATTCATTTCTATTGACCATTTTTAAGATTCTATGCACCAATTTCTCATCAAATCCCATAGCAATCAACTCTTTTGGTCCCTGACGCTTTTCAATATACTGATACAGCACTCCATCCAAAATATCATAATCAGGTAAACTATCCGAATCAAATTGATCTGGGCGCAATTCAGCAGAAGGTGGTTTTGTAATGATGTTAATAGGAATTACTTCTCCATCCTTATTCATATATTCAGAGAGTTCAAACACTTCTGTTTTATACAAATCAGCAATTACAGAAAGTCCCCCTGCCATATCCCCATAAAGCGTTCCATAGCCCACGGCCGCTTCGCTCTTATTAGAAGTATTTAGCAAGATGTTTCCAAATTTATTAGAGATAGACATCAATAACATTCCTCGAATACGAGCTTGGATATTTTCCTCTGTTACATCAAAACTCGTCCCAGCAAAATGAGGTTTTAATGCTGCTTCATACGATTTATAAATGGGTTCAATTTGTACAATATCATATTGGATATTTAGATTCTGTGCCAATGCTCTAGCATCATTAATAGAGTGGTCAGAAGAAAACTGAGAAGGCATTAACAATACTCGAACATTTTCGGCTCCCAATGCCCGTTGTGCCAAAACAGCCACCACTGCTGAGTCAATTCCCCCTGAAAGCCCCAAAACGGCTTTTTTGAGTCCTAATTTTCCAAAATAATCTCGTATTCCTGTCACTAAAGCATCATGAATCAAGGTCATTTTTTCCTTGGGCTGCTCTCTATGAACCCCTCCTTGCTGTACGGCTTCTAAATCATAAACTCGCATGCATTCTTCAAAATAAGGCAGTTCATCATAAACCTTACCATCTGGAGACATGACAAGCGATCCACCATCAAAAATAATTTCTGTTTGAGCCCCTACATGATTGACATAAAACATGGGCTTATTATACCGTTTGATGTTTTCTTTGAGCACATGAATTCTACTATTGGCATGGGTAAAACTAAATGGAGAAGCTGATAAATTGAGTATAAAATCAGGTTCTTGTGGTGCCAATTCATCTAAAGGGCAAATCGTATACAAGGGATTTTCATTTCCTACGTTCCAAATGTCTTCACAAACAGTCAAGGCGATTTTTTTTCCCTTGTACTGCACTACATTAAATACATTAGCTGGCTCAAAATAACGATATTCATCAAAAATATCATAGGTAGGCAAGAGCGCTTTGTGTTCAACCTGTTGAATCGCTCCATCTGCCAAAAAGTAAGCAGAATTGTACAAATCTTTTCCTTCTATCACTGGATTTCGGCAAGGCGCTCCAACCACAACAGCAATACCAACTGCTGCTTGGGCTAAGGTTGCTACCACCTCTTCACTGCGTCGTATAAAATCATCAAATTCCAAAAAATCACGTGGAGGGTATCCCGTTACCGCCAATTCCCCAAAAACAACAATATCTGCGCCTTGTTCCTTGGCAGAAGCTGTAGCCGCTAGCATTTTTTGTAAATTTCCTTCAAAATTCCCAATGTGGTAATTGAGTTGTGCAATTGCTATTTTCATCGTCTTTTCTTTTGTTTGAAGCAATTAGGCAAGTCCCTATCTATTGCTTGTTATTATATAGAGTTTCTTTATTTTATAACAATATTACTTTAACTTTGTTTATTTATTAAACTAAGCTTCTTTTATAAGGTATTTTTAAGTGATTTAGTTCCCTTTGTTTATGATTAGACTAAAAGTAGAGGCTTTTTTTGTATTTTTAGTTTAATTCCTTTTCTAAATAAAAATGTTGTAAAACATCTAAAATACTTAAGATAGATTGGGAGCAAAAAAAAGCTGTAAAGAAATATTATCTTCACAGCTTTTTTACGTTAGCGTATTTCCTTACAGAATACGGCATTACTTTACTTTAATTTTTATAAGTCCCTCATTTTTTTTCTTCTGAAAAACAGGAAATATGAATTCTGTATCCGAAATAGTCCGCATATCTACTTTAAAATCATAGTGTGTTGTGGCGGTTAATTTATCTAAATCAAAAAGCATCTCTTTTTTTCCATTACCATCTTCATCTAAAATAAAGGCAAAGACTCCACCATTTTTGCAGCTACTACAATAGGTCTTTATTTCATCAAAGTCAAAATCTTTATTTTTCTTATCGTCAAGATAAATAATATAATGTTTTCCATTCAATTCAAGATACTTATAAGATTCACATCCATAGGCTTCGCCGTTTTTAGGATTTAGGTTAAATATCTGGCTTTTCTGTAAACGCTTTGCCCATAAAAGATCGCCATCAAGATTAATTTTGCTCACTAAAACATCGCTATGATTTCCAATATCGCTAACTGTTCCCTTTGATGGAAAAAGATAAAAACCATTCACCTGTTCACTAATAAGCAAAAGGTTACCATCCTTCGTATTCTTAATTTCGATACCATTTAGATATTTTATTCCTTTGGTTGGTGTTCCTCCCTTTTTTTCTGCTTCATCTTGATTTTCAGTAGCAATTGGATAATAAGTTGGTGCTGTATTTTTTTCTAAATCAACACTCAAAAATCCTGCTGAACGAAAAAGTGCATCATCTTTAAAATACAATCCTACACAAAGAAGCCTGTCATTTGCATCTTTATGCAAGGTTAAACTGTGCAATAAGATATCTTTTAGACTATCTGCCTCAATTTTAGAAACACCATTTTTGTCGATTTTTAATACGATAATGTTATAGTTACATCTCCTATCTTTTTTACTAATTAGTTCACTATGAGACTCCCAATGATGCCATTCTAATTTGGGGTTGTCATCATTTTTGAAGACTTTTAGTATCGCATAATAAGTTCCATCATTATCCAACATTCCATTTTGCAAATCGTAAAATCGTTTAGGGGTATGCTTACCATAGATTTTATCTGTTTTCCAACTCAAATCCATCCCTTTTTCATAAACACACAATTTTTCATGGCAAGAGAACAATAACTTAGAACCGTCTTTTGATAATTTAAATTCTGGCAATGGAAAAAAAGAAACGTGGTGAAAACCATTTTTACGAAGATTTAATCTTTTGTTCTCTACTTCTAGAATTGCTACCTCATTTCCTAACTTACCTGTTTGTATATCTAGCTTTTGAAAAAAGCATTGAAGTGTTTTAGATTTTTTAGTTAAAATAGAAGAAAAGAACATAATATATTCTCCTTGAAACTGAATACATCCTATATTTTTTCGATTTTCAGGAAAATTTTTAATCGGAATGCTTTTTCTGTTTTTGAGTGTTTTAGCATCATGTGTTACAATCGTCTTTCCTTTTACACTTACAAGGGTCTCTCCTTCTAAAAAATAGCCTCCAATATTTTCTTTATTATAAATAGCTTGGCTACCACTCATTGGTGTCACATACAGTTTGCCTTCCTTTGGCAAAAATCCTTCATTTTCATCATAAGCGTCCCCTTCACTCATGATATAAGAAGAATTTTGGCTAAAAATAGGATTTGTAAAAAGGGTTAAAAATAATATAAATAATGTCATTCTCATAGGTTACATTTTTAGCAAAAAATCATATTAAATAATCCGCAAATGTAAGGTTTAATTAGCATTTCAACAGCAAAATTTATATTTTATTATACCTGTTTTCACTCCTGATACCAGCTAGCATATTTCACATAATTATCCGCAATTCGCTCTACGGTATCCTTAAACTGTTCAGGGCTTAGTTCTTTGACCTTTTTGGCAGGAATTCCCGCATAAATACAATGGCTCTCTAGATGAGCATTTTCTAGGACAACGGCTCCTGCTGCAATCAAGCAATTGGATTCAACGACAGCATGATCCATAATCATTGCCCCCATTCCAATCAATACATTATCATGAATGGTGCAACCATGGACAATTGCTCGATGGCCAATAGAAACATTATTCCCAATGGTTGTTTCGGCTCGTTGATAAGTACAGTGAATAATTGCAGCATCTTGAATATTGACCTTATTTCCAATCCGAATGCGATTGACATCACCTCGAACAACAGCCTGAAACCAAACGCTACAGTCCTCCCCCATCACCACATCACCTAAAACAGTAGCATTCTCTGCCAAAAAACAATTTGCTCCAAACTGAGGTTTTTTCCCCAACACTTTCTTAATTAATGCCATAGTTCATTTAGTTTTTTTGATTCTTTAAATAATACTTCGTGATTTTTTTGTTTTCTTAGATAAAACATTACTCCGTTAAAAACCCGAACAGAGCTTGCGACCTCCCGAATCCAGCTTGCTGGCTCACGAGTGATAACGAACCGACCTCAGGGAGCTCATAAGCGCTAGCGCACTAGCTAACCTAGCAGCGCAGCTACCTCGAAGAAGCAGCGAAGCTAAACACAGTGAGCAACAAGACTCACGTAGTAATGTTAAAATAACTTTTATTTTGTTAGCATAAAATGGTTTCCAGTTGAATCTTAATCACATTAAGTAGCAGTATTTTTTTATTTTTGAAACGTTAATACCTTTAGAGAATTGATCTAGGGCATACTAGTTGTTTTATCTAAAACACTGCTCCTTCCCCTGCTTTTCTCTTTGAAGTTGTTTATTAGATCGTAAGTAATCGTTCACAATAATTTACAGGAAAAAATAAATCTTTTTACACGACTTTTCATTTAAAAGTTTTGTCTTAGCAAGCTAAAACTTCAACTTTTTTCTTTGATTAGCACTAAAAATAATTATTTTTTTATCGATACTTTTTTATGCCCGCTTACTTAAAAACTCATTTCTATAGTGCATTATCTACTTTTTATATCGCTGTTGTTTGTTTATTCCTCTAGTTCTCTATGGGCACAAGATTATTTAATTAAAAGCCCACTAAAAGATAGAGATAAAACCGCAAAAACCCACACACTATTCAATTATGACTCTACTGGTTTTTATGCATTGAGGTTTGACAAACATCTAAGCTATGCCGAATTGGAGCATTATGATACACTTTTGAATTTTAAAAAGGCTTATGTAGTTACAAAAAAAAGCCGAAAATACATTGGTGTTGTCAATATTGCCAGCAAAATGTATCTACTGTATTTTAGGTATGTTGAAAATCGGCGAGAAAACACACATGACAAAGTAAGTTTGTACGCCAAGCAACTAGACCCCGATAGTTTTGCCTTGGTTCAAGATTCGGTAGAATTGATCAAACCGTTTAAAATGACCTCTAATTATTACCGAGGTAATTTCGCAGTTTCTCCTGATCGCAGCAAAATTTTGGTCTATGATTATGAAGAAGAGGGAGATATTGATGATGTGAGTGGTTTGACCAATGAAATTACGGTTCGGGTCTTTGACAGTACCTTTAAGTTATTGTGGAAACGCAAGGTTAACTTATCCCCTGATGGTGGAGCCAAGCGCACGGTTTCAATCAAAAAACTACGCATTAATAATCAAGGAGAAGTCGCTATTTTGACCGATATATTTAGAGATACCAGAAGTTATAGCCTAAGAAAAGTAACCGCTGATCCTACGCTATTTTTTGTAGGAAGAGAAAAGAACAACTTTGCTTTATTTAAGCCCAATTTAGGCAACTTTTATTTTAATCAAATCAATTTCACCTTTGATACCGAAGGTAATATTTTATGGTTTGGGTTCTATTCTAAACAAAAATATTTTCAACAAAGAGGGATCTTTTTTATAAAAATTAATAAGGATAGAACAAAAATTTTGGTCAAAAAAAGGCATGAATTTACAAGGGAGCAAATTGCACAATTACTCAATAGAAAACAGGTAAATGACAAAGCAGAAGCTCGCTCTTATAAATTGGTTCATTGGCGATTAACTCCAACAGGAGGGCTCGTATTATCTGCCGAACAACAGCCTTCTACCAGTTACAATTTTAGAAGCAATGACATCTTGGCTTTACGCCTAGATTCAGAAGGGGAAATCCAATGGTTTCGCCATGTTTATAAAAGTGGAGAACAGGCTCGCAAACAAAAAGTATTTCTCTCTCACTATCTATTTACTAGGGGAGACAATGCCTATCTACTCTTTAACAAAGGCCTATATTCTGACGGCTATGCTTCTGCTGTAAAAATCAGTTTGGATGGAACGCAAATGCAACGAAAATTCTATAGTTACCAAAATCAACAAGAATTGTTTTGCCCATTATTATCGTTCCGACTAAAAAGCCCCCAAGTATTTATCTGTTTGCAAGATCGTTTCTTTAGTAGCTATCGATTTGCATTATTAGACATTGAAAAATTATTTCGACCAAAATCTAAGTAGTCTCATGGAAAAGGAGTTAGAAGAAGACTATATCAGCCGAATCAATAAGGTGATACACTATATAGAGGAACATTTAGAGGCCAATTTATCTTTAGAAAAGGTCGCTAAGATTGCCCATTACTCTCCTTTTCATTTTCATAGAATTTTCAAAGCAGTAACCAATGAAACACTAAATGCTTATTTGACTAGAAAACGCATAGAAAAGGTCGCATCTATTTTGATGAGAAAAAAACAAGTCAGCATTACATCGCTTGCGCTTCAGTACGGTTTTAGCAGTAATTCTTCTTTTTCAAGGACATTTAAACGCTTTTATGGCGTTAGTCCTCGTCAATTTCGTCATTTAAACCCAAGTAGATATAGCAAGATCTGCCAACTCGATCGCAAGAATGGGCAAGTCACCTCTCCATTTGAAGCATATATTTGCAACATTAACAATCATAAAAAATGGATTAAAATGAATGCAAAAATTGACATTAAAGAACTCCCTGCTCGCCACTTAGCCTTTATCACACATATTGGAAGCCAAGGAGTAGAAAAGACTTTTGGCAAATTACTAAAATGGGCTAGATCCCAACATTTACTCCAACAAGCCAACAGCAAATTACTTAGAATTTTTCACGATAGTTATAAAATAACAGCCCCTAATAAAGTTAGAATGAGTGTTTGCATTACCCTCGATTCCCCTATAGAAGTAGGTGGAGAAATTGGGTTAACCAGCCTTCCTAAAGGGAAATTTATTGTTGGGCGGTTTGAAATAGGCATCACTGAATTTGAAAAATCTTGGAGTAGCCTTTTTATATGGATGGGGGAACAAGGTTACCAAAAGGCAGACCAAGATCCTTTTGAGTTATACCACAATAACTTTGAGGAACATCCCGAAAAAAAATTCATTGTAGATCTGTGCATTCCTATTGAGTAGGGTGCTATCAATCATCCCCCCTAAATGAAAATATTTAGGAGGGGTGACCATTCTTTTACTACAAGCATTGAGGATTGATTCCCAATACATATTTTTTAACAACTTCTATCATAGGAGCCGATTCAGCCCCTAAAAAACCTTCTATATCCTGATCCGTAATTTTTTGTGCATAGGCATCTGTCAAAGCCTTAGAAATTGGCAAATAAGACCAGTGCCACTTTTCTTCTTGATAGCCGTCTGGTCGATCGGGTCCCATTTCGGAATAAACTTGGCAAAACCCATACTCCCCAGCATGA
The DNA here is from genome assembly GCF_026000115.1 of Aureispira anguillae. GTDB lineage: Bacteria > Bacteroidota > Bacteroidia > Chitinophagales > Saprospiraceae > Aureispira > Aureispira anguillae. The sequence continues at coordinate 6,525,674 of NZ_AP026867.1, read as the reverse complement.
GCCACCAACCATTCGTATTCTTTGAGCCCTTGCCCTTTTTCAAAATACTCAGGTTCTAAATTATTAATATCAATATCCGTTCCCCAATGGTGGCGTGAAGTGCTTGGCATAGAGCTCCAACGTAAAATTTTAATGGCTCGCCCTTTGGGATCTTTAACCGTTTTAGGCAGCATTTTTCCATCTACTTTTCTTCTCCCTGTCCATTTGGCCTCCCAAATTGATTTTTGAACATTAAACGGTCTTGTTGCAGAAATAATGCGCAGTTGAATCCCCTCTTCCTGAGCAGCAGCATGCATTTTTTTAAAGCTTTCTAAGGCTTCTTTTCGCATAAACAATTCCTTTTGAGCATATGGACTGGGCACCTTAGCAAAACGCTCATCTTTAGCAGGGTCAAATTTTCCCATTAGATATTTTTTGCTAATTTTTTCCATAATTGCTTTGCGTTTTTCTGGCGAAATATGGTCATCAAACTGGATCAAACTGTCTGGAATTTCGGGAGCAGAAGTATCCTGTGGTTGCAAAACCATGCTATCGGCAGTAATAGAACGATTAGAAGTCGTTGCGGTTGCTGTATTGGCATCATTACTACAGGAAATAAGCCCCCATACTGTTGTTATCAAAACCACTAAAAATTTATTATTCATATCTTTATTTTTGGAGTCGAACAATCAACTGTCGATTTTTACACTTTTTTTAATCAATTCTCCATTGCAACTCACCTCTAACAAATAATGCCCTGCCTCTAAATGTCGAATATTCAAGGGAAAGTTTTGATAGCCTGCTTCTGCATCAAATTCTCGAACAAAAACCCGATTTCGTTTGGTATCAAACAATTCAATAATCACCTTAGAAGGTTCTCTTATACTTAAAGGCACTTGAAGTTGCCCCGAATGCACACTTCCTTTTATGGTCTCCAAAGATTCGCTCCCTAGGGTTCGAACTTCCATGTATTCTTGGACAAACTCTTTGCCCGAACGATCAATGGCAGCGATTCTATAATAATATTTTCCTCCTCTCTTAGAGGTTCTATCGGTATACTGATAGATTTGTTGCTTGCTAGCAGAAGGTCCCAAACCTTGAACAATTCCTACCGTTTTCCAAAAAATCTTATTGGTAGAGACCTGTATTTTAAATTTCACCTTCTCCACCTCATAAACAGACTTCCATTTTAAATGCACTTCATTGTTTAAAAATTGAGCTGAACTAGCCGCTATTTCCATCAAAATCTGAGGTTTTTTAGGAACAAATCTACTAGGATTTTGATTGTATAAAGTAATATAGTCTGCTCCATCAATTTTCCACAGATCAATATTAGCAGGCATATAAAAGCGATTATCGTCCCAAAGCTGACCTACTTGGCTCGCATTTTCTGTTTTAATGGTTCTAATTTCTATTTTATTCAGGTCTACAAAAAACCACTTTACTTGATTAAAAGATCCAATTGCACGGGTCCAACTTTTGCCATCATCAGGATCTCTCAACGGAGCTCCCCAGCCCCCTTCACCAACAAACACCGTTCCTGTAGGGTCTTGAACAAAACCTTCATCATACCCTGGTTCTGAACTATTGTTGCTCGCTCTCAAAGGCCAAGTTATTTTTGACATATGCGAGTCACATTCTAAGGCCAACTGTATTCCATAAAGATGAAACAATTTGCCCCAATGTATGCGCATATACTCCTGTTCATGTTTGCGACGAGTATGAGGGCGGATGGGATGATGATACTGAGCCATTCGCCAAGCAATTTTCTGGCTTTCTTTTAAATCACGCTCTAACCAAGCCAACTGGCTACTATTGGACGATTGCATGCTATTGAGCGTATAAATTCTCATCAGACCTCTAGCGAATGTCAATCCATAATAAACCATTTCGTGTGGCACATCAAACATATCAACGATAGAAGCATCCGAGCGCTCATGATTTCCCCTTGCCGTAACAACGGCTGTCATACGCCCATCCTCCCCAATCGTCAATTGCCAATCGTCCAACCATTCTTGCCATTCTCTATTGCTATCCCCTCCTGTCATATCGCCAGCAAAAAGTACAAAATGCGGTCGGCAACGAGCAACAACTTTATTGGCATTTTGTCGTGCAATCTTATGGTTTCTAGAATCGCCACCACCAATAATAGATAGACGGCTTTCGTGCTCATCTGGCAAGGTTTTGAATGAAAAACGCTTACTGACACCTTCACTATCTTTTATTACAAAAAAATAAATTGTATTGGGGCGCAACTTTGTTAAACGAGCAAAATGATTGTGCATTCCTTTGGCATGCACCGTGCGTTTAGGATAGGCTTGATGAGCATACTTATTATAGTCCTGACCATTGTCCATGGTACCATAATAGACCATAGGATTATTTCCTGTTATTTGTTCCCATCCTATCGTTAATGTTGTAGAAGGTTCATCTCTAATCATACAACGATACCGCCCTGTTCGAGCATAAGTATCCATTACCAAAATTGCAACTATAAAAAAAATACACCAAAGCTTTCTCACAAAAAATATATTTAATTCCCAAATAGACGAAATAACGATTGTACTATACGACACTATTTTTAATAATAACTATTATTTTAGTACAGGACAAACTTAAGTATACTAAATTCTTCTAAGATTTAATAAGAAAGCCCAACTCCTATTCAGAGTTGGGCCTTATTTCGCCTTAATTAATCTTTATTAACAGAATTTATCAAATGCCATTTTTAAATTAGCGGCAATTGCATCAGCTGTATTTCCTTCAATATGATGACGTTCTAAGAAATGAACCAAACGACCTTCTTTGAACAAAGCAATAGAAGGAGAAGAAGGAGGATAAGGAAGCATAAATGCTCTCGCCTGATCAACAGCAGCTTTGTCAACTCCAGCAAATACCGTTGCCATATTATCTGGCAATTTGGCATTTTGAGCAGCCATCTTAACACCTGGTCTACAATTTCCTGCGGCACAACCACAAACCGAATTAACCACCACCAAGACAGTGCCTTCTTTTTTGCTCAATAGTTCATTAACAGCTTCTGCGGTTTTGAGTCCTTCGAATCCAAAATCCGTCAAATCTTTTTCCATTGGTATCGTTAAATGCTCTGGATACATAACATTATTTTTTTAGATAATACGATTTTATTTCTTTACTTTGTTTAAAAGACAACTAGCATTCGTTTATTTTGTATGCGCTCATAATTAGGCGTATGATAAAACTTAACTGTTAGCTTTTAACAACTTTTTTAAAAAAAATATAAACACAAAACTAACAATTTTAGTTTATATCTTGTCTAAGTTTATGGTTTCTAAAATTAAATTTAAGGAATCATATTCAATTTCTAATCTTATTGATGTCCTATCTTCAACTTCTTTTATTATGAAAAGCTATCTTTTTACCTGTATTGCTCTGGCAACTAGTCTCACCTATTTTTTGTCTTCGTGCACAGACAAACTTCCAGAACCAGTTGTTTCTTTAGATTGCAGTACAGTCAATATTACTTATGTTGGGCATGTAAAAGGTATTTTAGATGCTAAGTGTAATTTGGCAGGCTGCCATGATGACAATGGTTTAGCATCATTTGGTACCTATTCTAGCCTAAACACTGCTCGAATGGAAGCCATTTATGATCGTGTTTGTGTAAAAAAAGACATGCCTCCTGCTGGAATGGCTACTGAAAAAGTAGATTCCATCAGATGTTGGGCAGAAAATGGTTATTTAGAAAATTAACCACTACATTCACACCCATCTCAATTAGATACTATTTCTTTTAACGTACTCAATACACTGTCCACTAAACGATTGACACTTTTTAAGCGAGCCTTTTAGCCTTACGCTGCGTTAGGTTTTTAATCCATAACTTATGGGAGCCCAAGTTCATTCACAGGTTCATTATTCCCAAGTTTTCTGGATTAGCACTAAAATTCTCTGTAAAAAGTAGCCTAAATTTAACAGACAGTATACTCAATTCAACACTTATGAAATATTTATCCATTATTCTTTTGGCATCCATTACCTTTAGTTGTATTTGTACCAACAAGCTTAATGCACAAGACAAACCCCAAAAAGAATATGTTTATCAAACCTTTAAGGATACTCGTATTATCAACACTTATGCCGTAGAAACATTGCAAAAAGGGGTACTTGACCTTAGAATATCTCATCGTTTTGGGGACTTTTTTAATCAATGGAAATTTGAAAATCTCTGGGCAAATTTTCTAGGTTTCGAAAACGCCCTCGACATAGGATTTGGAGTCGAGTATGGGATTACCAATAACTTTATGGTTGGTTTCCATAGAACCAAAGGGGCTGGTCCGCTCAAGTCTTTGTTGCATCTCAACGCTAAGTACAAGGTTTTGTCTCAAACCAAAGGCAAAAGTATGCCTATTTCTATGGCAATAGCAGGATCGGTATCTCTTTCTACCATGTTAACCTCACAAGATAAAACCTCCTTGGCTTCTTTCCCTGGAGGATTTGGACATCGTATGATTTATTCCCTCCAAGTATTGGTTGGGCGAAAATTTGGCGATAGAGTCTCATTGCAGCTTTCTCCTACCCTCGTTTGGAGAAATTTGGTAGAACACAATGACAATAATCTATTGGTTAGTATGAGTGCTTCTGCTAAATTTCAAGTTACCAAGGTATTGGGTATTATTCTAGATGCCAATTTACCCTTTGATCAACTACGTTGGACAGGTAGCACTGCCAATGGTACTCGCTATCGCATTCCATTAGGAATAGGATTTGAAATAGACACAGGAGGGCATGTTTTTCAGATTAACTTAACCAATTCTTCAGGAATTGAGCCAACAGATTATATTCCCAATACAACTTTAAATTGGGCAGAGGGGCAATTTCGCATTGGCTTCACCATTTCTAGAGGCTTTAGAATGTAACTCAAGCCCTGATTTAGAAGAAGAATGCAGGGCGACAGTCCTGTAATTTTATAACTCCAATAAAAAACCAAAAGTTATGTTTGGAGGATTCAAAATAATAAGCATCTTAACTAGTTTAATCTTAATGATTGTATTCGCTAGTTTTACCATTTATACACCTCAGCAAGAACAGTTTTTCTTATCGGATAATGATAACCTTTGGGCGGTTTATGAAAAATTGGGCAAAATTAGATTTAATGCCGTCAATACTTCTATCAAAGGAGTTTCTGCTGAAAAAGGGAGGGATATTATCTTTAAGGGATATTCTACCAAACAGGATGGAACAGGAAAAACAGCCAACCAAAGCCCTTATTTTAAGTGTACAGCTTGTCACAACAACGAAAAGGAATTTAACGATTTATCAGATATTTCTGCTCAAAACCGCTTGGACTATGCCGAAAAACACGACCTTCCTTTTTTACAAGGTAGTTCATTTTATGGGCTTGTTAACCGCAAGACTTTTTACAACGATGATTATCAAAAAAAGTATGGTCATGTTCCCATTATCAAAGCCTCTAATACAGACATTCGAAAAGCGATTCAACTTTGTGCGATACAGTGTTCCCAAGGACGAGAATTAGCAGACTGGGAGATCGAATCAATCTTGGCGTATTATAATACCATTGGGTTAAAAATAAAAGATTTAAACCTAAGTGCAGAGGAGAAAGAACAAATAGAAACGGCAATTAATAGCAATACTGCCCTTCACCAAGCAGTGCATACGCTTGAAGGAAAATACCTAGCCAAAAGCCCTGCTCATTTTGCAGATCACCAAGAGTATGCGCCTTTATCTACAGCAGAAAAAACAGATAAAGAACGTTTTAAAAACGGCAAACTCATCTATGATCGTAGCTGTTTGCACTGTCACGAGGCCAAACGTTATTCGTTCTTTAGTTTGGATAATAGTAAACTGTCCTTTCTTAATTTACTGAATCGCACCAAAGCCAATACAAATGGTTCTATCCACAAGATCACTCGTCATGGTACTTGGCCATTAGCAGGCAAACGAGCGTACATGCCTTTGTATCCTACCGAAAAGATGTCTAAAGATCAATTAAACGATCTAAAAATTTATGTAGAAAATATGGCCATGGGCAATAATTTGCTTCAACAATAATTATAAAAAACCTACTTTTTAAGGTTTTATAAACCGCATTTCGCAACCACAACCGCATTGTGTAGATTGTCAGTAGCATTTAGCTTTCAAGAGAAAAAAGGCTGATAATCTACTCAATGCAAAGTGCTTTTTTATTGTTACCAAAAACGCTAACCTGCTAGCCCTCGGATAAAGAGAACGACAAATGAAACGTTCAAGAGAAACCAACAAGCAATTGGGCGCAAAACACCAATCGTAGCGCTCGAATCCTTCCAGCTTGTTGCGTTGATTATCAGTCCTTATCACCAAATTCTCCATCTTATCATCCTAAAAATCCTAAGGAACTTTATTTTTTTAGTTTTTGAACGGTCTATTTCTTATGAAATTGTTAACTTCATAGCTAGGTTTTAAAATATTCTTAATTGATTAACGCATTTTATGGCATTGTATTTTCAATTACATTACCAATACAACACAAGACGCAACAGTTAATCAACTTATTACTAAACCATTATAGCGACCTACAGATTGATCCCCCTCATCAATTTAGCAAAACTAATTCTTATAAGAATGTCACAAACGACAAAAGTATTTTCTTTACTCTTTCTATCCTTCATCGCACTAACTCACCTTGCAGTTAATCGTGTTCCTCAACCCAATTTTGAAATTACAGACGAAACCAAGGTATGGAAAGTCATGACAAGCTTAGGCAAAGTCAATGTTAATGTATTGGATAAACAACGTCGTCATGATGCCACTAAAGGTCAGCAATTGGTCATGCGAGGATACACTCGTAATTTTAAAGGTCAAAAAACAGCCAAAACCAGCAGTAAATTATTCTGTGTAGCCTGCCATACCACCGAAAAAGAACATCCTCAAATTGGTACGATGAATCCCCAAAGTCGTTTAGAACATGGTGATTCTGTTGGTATTCCTTTTCTTCCTGGCGCTCCTTTTTATGGTTTGGTTAATCGAGTTGCTTTTTTTACCAATGATTATCAACATATTTTTGCGCACAAAAACCGCTTAGCCCTTCAGGTTGGGCATAGAGATATTCGCAAAGCTATTCAGGCTTGTAATACAGTTTATGCTAAAGGAAGAAGCTTAGAAGCATGGGAAATAGAATCTATACTTGCTTATTTATGGACCATGGAGTTAAAAATGGGTGATTTACAAGTTCCTGATACCTTAATCACTATTATTGAAGATGCCATTAAAACCAATATAGGAAATTCTCGTGCCGTCAATCTGATGCGTCGTTATTATCAAGAAGTCTATCCTGCTTCTTTAATTAGTCCGATTCCTGTGGGAGAACGCAATTTAATTTCGCCTGTTCTTAATAGTTATAGCAATGGTCGGCGAGTGTACAAACAAAGCTGTTTGCACTGCCATGCAGGAAAACGATATGCCAATTTTGGCTTAGACAGAAGCCAAAAAACATTTAAGTTCCTCAAAAAGCACTTTGATCTAACCTCCAAATATTCTATCTATGATGCACTTAGATATAGCCCTGGGTCAAAAGGAAATAAGACGAATCCGCCCCATTACACAGTAGAACGAATGAGCAATCAACAGCTCCAAGACTTACGTTTTTATATTACACAAAAAGCAAGACTGGGTGCCGAAGCAGATGATTATTATAAAAATTTCTAATCGTTCTTTTTAGGGAAAACAACAATCATCCTTTTGCTAAAGTATTCAAGTAAATTTCATTGACTTCTTTTTCCATTGTCTCATGCAGAGCTACGGTAACAAACGCATCAATCTTTCTGAACAACCAATTGTTTATTCAATATCCTTCCATTCCCCAACTCTACTCGAACAGTATAAATCCCATTTTCTAAATCCCTTATCCCCAACTCCACTATTCGTTGATTTATGGTTTGCAGATTGTTTACCTCTCTTCCTAACGCATCATAAATTATTACATTTTCTATGACAGATTCTGATTCTATAGTAACACTATTACTACTTGGGTTGGGGTAAAGAGTGACTTGATTCATTACTTTCTGTATATCTACTACATTCGTAAGTGTGTCACAGGCAGAACCCGCTAATCTAGGAGTTCTGTAGTGGGGCATATTGGGTAAAAACTGTCCATTATGAAAAAATATATCTATACCGTGTTGTCGAACATTACAAGCTGTGCCTGCTAAATCGGGATAATCTACTACATGAAGGTATTGATTACTATAAGCACGACCATATATTTTGCCATCAGGTGCCGTTTGTATAGAACTGAATAAAGTAGGAATAGCAGTAGGTGTAAAATTATCGTGGATCGCTACCGTATCTTTTGATGCCGCTATATTAGATGCCCATAAATCAAACTGGTACATATAAATCCAAGAAGAAACATATAAATAGCGATCATTGAGAGATACAGCTGCACCTGATGAGGCTCCACTACCTGCCAAATTATCAATAGAATCAATTACAGGAATATGTAAATAATTAGACAAATACCCCGAACAACGATCAAAATCATAAATATCTAAATCATTTCTATAGTCATATCTAAAGTATTTATCTCCTTGATGGCTGAAAGTAGCTTGCCCTGCAGCTTCACTTCCTAAAATCTTAGACGTACCCAAATATTGTTTATGATGATAAGAAATAATATTGCCTGCAATCAAAAAAACATGATAGCCATTCGTTCCACTCATGGGTTGTATCAACCACCAATCTCTGCCATTTCCATGTTTGACGACCTCTAGTTGACCTCCACACATCGAATCATTTTCCAATAAAATTTGATTTTTTATTTCAACTTCTCCCAAGCCCCCATTCAAATTCATATCCACTAAAGTGTAATACAATTTATCTGCAAAACCTGCTATGGCACTTGTGTTTGTAATCGCTTGGTGAAAAATATAATACTTGTTTGTTTGAACAGGATGAGGGATAGCTATCATGCTTTCATTTATCGGATAACCAGTTTGCCTAAAATTATCTGCTACTTGTCCAGGATTCAAACTATCTCCATTCTGCATCAACTGATGTTGTGCATTGTGTATTTTTATCCCATTGGAGTAAAAAATTAAATTGCCTATACTATCAGATATAGATATAGCCGCTCTATTTATCCGCATATTTCTTGAAATACTATCTAACGCAAACGAACCACTAAAAGTAATTTGCGTTGACTTTATTCCTGACTGCCCTGCTCCTACCAACCAATAATTATCGTGTTGTT